>JAJTED010000134.1 GCA_021300535.1 Planctomycetaceae bacterium
CTGGCTGCCAGCCGGAGGCGGCCGTGGCGTTGAGGATCGCCAGGTCGCTCGTGTCACGGTAGACGCTGAAGGCGTTCTCGATCTCGTCCACGAGGTCGAGCGCCGCGCAGGCCAGGGCCGTGGCATCGGGCACCGCGCCGACGTTGAACACCACCTCGAACCGGCAGGCCATCGCCTCCCGGCCGATCACGAGTGAATGAATGTCGGCGTCGTCCGGCATGGTCTCATCGTACGATTTGACTCACGCGACGACGACACAAAAAGCCCCCGGCGGAAGCCGGGGAGAATGGTGCACGCGAACCTGCGGCTTCGTGCCGCAGTTCGCTGGGCGGGCCGCCGCCCGCTCACAGTCAACCCGGCCCTCCGGGCCTGACGCTCTCACAAAAAGCCCCCGGCGGAAGCCGGGGGACTCCGCGTGGCACGCCTTCCCGCATGCCATGCGGGCGGGCTCGAACCGGGCAACCGCGTACCCTCGGACGGCATGGACAACCGGCTGGTTTTCATGCCCGGTGTCCCCGGGTTTCCACCCGGGGCTTCTTGAGCCACGACCACCCCACAAAAAGCCCCCGGCGGAAGCCGGGGGACTCCGCGTGGCACGCCTTCCCGCATGCCATGCCCATGGACATCACCGACGAATCGCGTGCCGTCGTGACCGCGGTCCACTTGCGTCAGCGCGGCGCCAGCCCGCGATCGAAGGCGTCTTGGTCGCGGCGGAAGACGGCCAGCTCGCGCTCGAACTCCGGCAGCGAGATCGAATAGACGGGCTGCTCGTCGGTATGCGAGTGGCAGTGGGCCACGAGCATCCGGTAGAGAAACTTGAACAGCTGCCGCGGCACCCGCAGGCTGCGCAGGCCGTCGATCAGCCGCCGCTGGTCGACGGCGGGCTCGAAGAGCTGCGCCAGAGTGGCCGGCGGCGTCCCCGCGCTCGCCGCCTTCACGCGGGCCGAGGCGATGTCGTAGAGGGTCTCACCCGACCACTCCAGCGAAGGCACGAGGTTCTGCTTGTCGAGCCGGGCCCGCTGGTTGAACGCCTCCGTCTCGCGCTCGATGAATCGATAGAGCTCGCCGGGGAGGAGGAGCTTGAAGCCCAGTCCGGGCGACTTGAGAAACTTGTTGTCGAAGAGCGGCCAGATCACCTGCCGCATCCGCTCGGCCGAGCCGTTGATGAGGTGCGGCTCGTCGAGCCGGTCGACGATCACCACCATGCCGGTGTAGCCGAGCGCCTTGAGCACGCCCTGCAGCTTGCCGAACAGCTCGTAGCGATCGTCGCTGCGGGCGAAGGCCGGCAGCGGCTGACCGGCGAGATCCACCTCCGGCATGCGGGCCAGCGCCCGCGCGAGCTGGCCCACGGTGCGGTTGCCGGTCCGCATCGAGTGGACGATCCGCCAGGCCTTCCAGCCACCGCGGACCTGACGCCACGCGAACGGCAGCCAGGCGGCGGCGAGGGCCACCCACGGCCACCACTGCCGCGTCCAGTCGAGACTGCCCTTGAATATGGAAAAGCCCAAGGCCGCGACGATCGCGACCGTCGCCAGGACCGCCAGCGCCCGGGGCCACAGCCCGCGCCACGCCCGGTAGCCGATCCGGCCACGCAGCCGCCGCCACCGCGCCGGGAAGGTTTCCGCCAGCGACTGGTCGTAGCAGGCCGCCAGAAGCGCGAGGTCGCGGGCCTGTGGGGGCGTGAGCTTCGCCTGCCGTGTTGGCGGCTCGTTGACACTGGTCACCAGCTGCGTGACGGCCAGGGTGAGGATCGCGTCCATGTGATCCCAGAGCTTCCACTGGGCGAGCACCTTCTCCACCGGACGATTCGGCCCCACGCGGCTCACGAACCGGTCGAGGAACGGATTGAAGTCGTCGTACAGCACGACGAAGGTGCGGGCCTCGGGATGCGCGGCCGCATGCCGCTCGAAGTGCCGCACCATCTGCAGCTTGAGGGCCGTCTTGCCCGAGCCCTTCTCACCGAACACGATCGCCGTGCTCGGGTCGGCGGGATCCCCGTAGATCTTGTCCCAGGCCGGATGAAACGTCGTCTCCAGACAGGTCCGCTTGAAGACCGTGTCGTTCTGGGCGTCTTCCTCGGCGAACGGGTTGCCCGCGATGCCGTGGTGCTCGAGGAACTCGTGGACTTTCATCGCGTGCGGTGATCCCGGGGCCGGTTCACTTCCCCGCGGCCACCATGCCCTCCACCATCGTGCGGAAGCCGTCGGCGTGGGCGGCGACCGTCTTCGCGGGGCCATAGAACTTGAGGAAGTGGTTGCCGCGGTCGGGCGTCTCCACGATCGCAGCCAGCATCCGATAGTCGGGCCGCTCCACGGCGCGGCCGCCGGCGAAGGGGCCGCCGGGCGAGTCCTTGTAGGTGCCCGGGATGTCCACGAGCGTCACCTTGCAGCCGGCCAGATCGAGCTTCTTGGTCGTGGCCTTGGTCTTGGTCTCGCTGCCATCGGGCTGCACGAACTGGCCGTACCAGCGGTCGATGTTGGCCTGCACGGTGCCGCCGGCCCCCATCACGGTCATGCGGCCCGGCTGGGCGGGAGTGCCATCCGCGGCGGCGCCCTCCGACGGGATCGCGAACTCCGTCTCCACGATCCCGGACTTCGGCTGCACCCGTTGCCAACCGGCCGGCGCCTGCAGGGAGAAGCCACGGTCGGCGATCGTGAACACACGGGTCTCCGGCCCGGCTTCGGTCGCGGGAGCCTGGGCCGACGCGGGCACGGCTGTCAGGCCCACCGCCGCGACAGCCATGACAACCATGAGGCGCGGCAGCGAGACGGCGACGAGCAGAGACGATCGATGCACGATCATGGCGGGAACTCCTCGGGAATGAAGGGCGGTTACCACACGAGACTGTAGCACAGTGGCCAGGCGCGGGGGGAACGGCGGAAAACCGGCCCGTTCACCGCCGCAGGCTCTCGGGAAACACGCCGGCGATCGGCCGCCAGTCGGACCAGTCCGCCCTCCAGACAAGCTCGTCCCCCGTCGCCCGCCCAGAATCGAGCCACGCCTGCATGGCGTCGGCCTGCATCGGCTCCGAGGCCGTGCCCCCCGGCACCGCGAGGCACCATGCCAGGTCGGGCCGCTCGGCGATCAGGGGATGGCGGCGTACCTCCTCGACGACCAGGTCGACATCCTCCTCCGCGGGCTTGCCCGGCGCGTCGTTCACGCTCCCGATCGCCACGGGCCGCGCCGGCTCCGGCTCGCGGCTCAACAGCAGCACCCGCGGCAGCCGCGCGGCGATCGTGGCATCGAGCGACATGATCTTCGCCTCGGGCAGCGGATTCGCGCCGCCACCGGACGCCGGGGGTTCGACGGAGGCCAGCGGAATCCGAAACCGGGCACCACAGGTGGGGCACACACCCGTCTTTCCCGCCAGTCGGTCCTTGACCTTGATGCGGTGGCCCTGGGGACAAAACGAGACGATGCCCATGACTGCAGCCCCGGGGGCGATGCGACGTTGCCCGGCTCGCGCCGGCGCTCGATCATCCCGCCGACAGCCATCGCTCCGCAAGGGGCCTGCGGAACCTTGTGGAACGGGCTCATGAGCCGTAGTCTCGGCGATCGAACGGCGGGAAACTTCCCGCCCGCGAGGACCTTCGGGAGCAGGCTGGCCATGACACGACGCGACGAACGCCCCGATCCGGAGCAGGAGGGCCAGGAGGAGGACCGCGGGCCACTGGAGATCGCGCTGGTGGGCGACCTCACGGAGAGCGAGAGCGACCTCACCGATCGGCTGCTCGGCGTCGCTCCCGGCGGCGAGTGCACGATCTACATCGACTCGCCCGGCGGCAGCCCATACTGCGCGATGTCGCTGGTGTCCTTGCTGCGAATCCGCGACGTGCGGGCTACGGCCATCGTTACCGGCGAGTGCTCGTCGGCCGCCCTGTGGCCTTTTGCGGCCTGCCGGCGCCGGCTGGTCACGCCGTACAGCGTGTTTCTCTTCCACCCGATGAAGTGGCAGAGCGAGGAGCACATCGGCATCAAGGAGGCGGCGGAGTGGTCGCGGCACTTCGCCGAACTCGAGCGCGACATGGACGTGCTGCTGACGCAGCTCTTCGGCCGGTCCGCCGAGCTCATCGAGCGTTGGATCGCCACGCACCGCTACGTGACCGGCAAGGAGATGGCGGAGGCCGGGCTGGCCGAACTGATTCCCCTGCAGCCGCTCCGCGGCCTCGTGCCCGGGAGCGGCGGTCTCTAACCGTCTGAATCCTGCCTCTGGCCCAACCGCCCGCATGCGCACGTTTTGATGGTGCGCGTTCTCCAGTCTTGCTCTCGGCTTGACACGCGCGAACGGCACAAAAAGCCTCCGGCGAAAATTGGGGGGCTCCGGGTTGCATCCCTTTCCGGGAGCCATGCGATGTGGGTTTGAACCAGGAAATCACCTGCCGTCACGCGGCATGGACGGCGGGATGGCTTTCGTGCCCGGAGTCCCCGGGCTCCCGCCCGGGGCTTCGTGGACCGGTGCTGGGACCGATCCCCTGTTCACGGGTCGGCAAAACACGATTGCAAGCTGGATCCCTGCAGCGGCGACGCTCTGTCGAACTCTTCCGCGCAACACAGACAGCCGCAAGCCTGGAGGCTTGTGTCACGTGGAGCAATACCGCACAAGACGCAAGACGCGCGGTCAGCCGCGGTAGTCGCCGTGGCAGGCAGCGCACGACTTCTTCACCGCGCCGACGGCCGTCCGGGCGGCGTCGTAATCCTTCTTCCGGGCGGCGTCGCGTGCGGCGACGCCGGCGTCGCGCATCGCGGCCGCGTAGCCACGGTAGGTGTCGTCGTCGTAAAACTCGAAGTTCTTGCGCTGGATCGCCTCGCCGATCACGGCCACCACCTCCGCCTCGTGGACGACGCGATCGAGCTTCCTGTCGAAGTCGCTCTTGCTGGCCACCGCCGCGGCCAGCGCCTCGTCGGCCGATTCCAATCGCGACATCAGCGCCGGGCGGGCCGCCACCTGGCTCCACTGGAAATCCTCGTCGCGGTCCGGCTTCCCCTCCGGCGTTCCGCCGTCGAGCATCGCCACGAGGTCCGCCAGGCGGGCCTTCGACTCGGCGAACGACTGGTCGGTGCCGGTCTTGCAATTGAATCCCGCGCGGGCGAAGAGATCGCGGGCCGTAGCGGCGTCCTTCTTCCAGCGGATATCCAGGTCGTAGGCAGCGATCACGCCGAAGGCCAGCGCCACCGAACTGAAGGCTGCGCGGGCCTTGTCATAGCCGCCCCCCTTGAAGTCCGTGGGCCGGGCCGCCGCGGCGGCGATCACCCCCTTCATGTCCTTGATTTCGTCGGTGAGCGTCTCTTCCGAAACCAACGCCGACCATTTGAAGCCCGGTCCGCCCGCGCCGGCCCCGGCCTCCACCGGCCCCACTGCGGTAGCCGGACCGCCAGGACCGCGGGACATCGCTTTGAAATCGGGCCGTTCGCCCTGCAGACCGCTGAAGGCGTCTTCGAGAAACGTGCCGGAGACCGCCGCTGCATCCCAGGCCGGCGGGGGGGCCGCCCGTCGCACAGGCTTTGAGCGGGCTGCCTGGCCGAACGTGGATGAGGCGGCCAGGGCGAGCATCAACACCGCCATGCCAAGGGGTGCGGTGGCGCTGGACCGGGGAGACTGGTACTCGAGTGCCATGGCGACATGGTACCCGAAATCGGCCCCCAGACTCCTCTTGACCGGCCAAACCACACCCGTCACCTTCCCGCCCCGGTCGATCCGCCCCAACGGTCGCCCGCGCCCTCGTTCAGGAGATCCGTCAGCATGGCCGCGAACAGTCAAACCCCGCGATTCCCATCGGTCGCCGCGTCATCCCTGTGGGCCGCCAGCCTCCTGGCCGGGCTTTGCGTGACGGTGCTGCTGATGCAGCCGGGGTGCTCCGGCGTCGGCGGTTCGACGGCCAAGGCAGAGCCGGCAAAGGCCACGGTCGTGGCGTTCCTGGAGGCGATCAAGCGCGGTGACGACGCCGCCGCCCGCGGCCTCCTCACGAAGCTGGCCCGCCTCAAAACGGAGGAACTGGGGATTTCCGTGGCGCCGCCGGTGGCAGACACGGCCACGTATTCCGTCCGCGACGCGGAAGTCGTCGGCGAGGCGGAGGATCTCGTGCACGTCGGCACGACCTGGACCGACGTCGATGGTGACGGTTTCAAGACCACGGAAAACGTGGTCTGGGTCGTCAGGTTGGATCCGGAGGGCTGGCGGGTCGTCGGCATGGCGATGCGGGTGTTCGAAGACATGGCGCCGCTGCTGCTGAACTTCGAAGACCCGGAAGACATGCTTTCCAAGCAGGAAATGGTGGCCCAGGAAATCAAGAAGCGGTCCCAGCAGGCCGAGAAGGACGCAGCCGCACGCACGGCACGCGGTGCATCGCCCGCGAAAGTCCAGTAGCAGGCCTCATCCGCAGGCCGCACAGGCCTTAAAATCGCCATTATCGGCCCAAAGCCCCCATCTTCTTGACACCGATGGGGCGGCTGCTAGCCTAATCGCCGAGTTTGCCCGGTCGGCAAAGTCTCTCTAGACGGCGCATCTTCCTCAGAAGATCGCTCCGTTGTCGTGAACTGCCGACTCCCGGGGCGAACTCCGGCAGTTCCGAACAACAAGGCTTGCTGCGGTCCGGTGGCCGTCCCGGATCGGGTTTGAATTCGTGACGGCTTCGAAGGACGCACGACGCGTTCGGTTTCCCCAAGTGGAGGTCTGTGATGCCACGGTGCCGAGGCCGCTGCGGCGGCTGACTGCGGCTCGTGCGGTGAGGCTGCTGCCGTCGAAGGCGGCTGCTCGGGCTGCGGCGAGGCTGCTGCCGTCGAAGGCGGCTGCTCGGGCTGCGGCGAGGCTGCCGCGGTCGAGGGTGGCTGCGTCGGTGGTGCCTGCGGTGGTGCGGGCGTGATCTCCGAGGGCGTGCCGACCGAGGCTGCTCCGGCTGCTCCGGCCGCTCCCGCCGCTCCGGCCGCTCCCGCCGCTCCGGCGAAGACCTGATTTCGGACCGCTGCCCGTCCTGTAGCGTCGCTGCAAGACGAGTGACCGACTGAAACACGGCCGGGCCTTTCCTTCGGGGAAGGCCCGGCTTTTTTCATGGCCCCGATGCGGCTTTTTTCATGGCCCCGATGCTGGGGGCTGTGGCGCGGGTGCCGCCTCGGACGGCGGAACGAACCGCCGCAGGAGGCGGCCGCGACGGGGAGGCACCTGCTCCGGGTTTGCCGCCTCTGCTGCCCGGCGCTCGGCCCTGCGCTTCGCGACCTCGTCGAGCACCCCGCCGACGAGATCGACGATCGCTGCGGCCGTCGGATCCTCGACGGCGGTTCCGGAGGCCTGGGCACCAGGCGTCGGCTCACCGGGCTTCCACCCGGGAGCGGGCGGCGGGCTGGCGTTCGCCGCCGCGGGGGGCGCCGGAGTTGGCGGGGCGCCGTTGCGCATGCGATCCAACAGATCGGCGACGACGTCGCCGGCCGTGGCCTTGATCGAACCGTCAAAGTTCACCTGCGGCTGGCCGAGCACCCCTCCGATCCCGATCGAAACACGCTTGCCGGCGAGGGCCGCGAGGAGCGGCCGATCCTGGGGGAGGTCGACCGGTATCGGCAGGGCCAATTTCAGGTCGAGCGACTTGTCCTCGGCCGAACTCGAGCCCCTCATGCCACACGCGGCCATCCGCCACCCGAAAGGCGACGTGCGATTCGTCGGCGATCCGGATCGCCGGCGGCGGCGGCAGGCGCACGGGAAGCGATTCGATGAGCCGAGTCGTGAGCGGCCCCGGGCCAAGCACCACCTCGTGCATCGCCAGCACGCCGGCGATGGTGCCGCCCGCGGGCTGACCGACGGGCAGCCGGGCGCCGTCGAGCCGCAGCGAGAAGCGGCCGCTCGTCCGCGTGGCGTCGGCGAGCACCGGAGCGATGTAGGCCAGCACGCCCTGGGCCACGCCCGGCTCCATGCGTGCGTCCGCGAGCAGCTGCACCGGCTCGATCACCCATTCGCTCCACCCGCCGTCTGCGTTCGGCCCGAGTGCCGCCCGCACGTTGATCGGGTCGCTGACCCACGGCTCCTGCGTCCAGGGGCCTTCGATGCGCACGATGGCGTCGGCCACTTCGAGCCGCAGCCGCACCGGGCTGCGCCGCGGCCGCGGCGCAGCGGAACCGGTGGCATCGGCCGGGGCCGGCACGAACAAGCCATCGAAGTTCGACTTCCGATTCGCATCGTAGACGACGTCCGCCTCCAGACCTTCGATGCGCACCCGGCCGACGTCACCCGCGGAGAGCAGGATCTGGACCAGACCGTGGCTCACCTCGATCTTCCGAATCCGGATCGGCGGCTTCCCTCCCGCACGCGGCACGACCGCGACATCCTCGAGCACGAGTGGCCCCGTCCAGCCGAGGCGGACCGCGCCGATCCGCACGTCGCCCCGCAGCTCGGGCACCGCGCCGGCGATGAGCCGCGAGATCCGAGCCGGGCTGGAAAGCAGCCAGGGCAAAGCCGCGCCGCCGAGCACCACGGCGATG
>JAJTED010000135.1 GCA_021300535.1 Planctomycetaceae bacterium
GATCTCGCCTGCACCGAGGCCGGCCGTGGCCGCCGGCCCCGCCGGCAGAAGCCACTCGGCCGTCACTCCCTCGGCACCCGCCGGCGCCGCCGCGGGCAGCACGCCGATCACCGCGGCCCGCCACGGTGGCAAGGCATCGGCCAGCGTCACCCGGGCCTCGATGCGCCGCGGATCGGCGGCACCGCGTTCCACCACGACCGTGAGTTCTTCGCCGGCCCGGCGTGGCATGATCTGGTGTCGGGCCTCACCGATCCGCGTGATCGGGCGGTCGCCGATCCGCACGAACCGATCGCCCGGCCGCAGGCCGGCCAGCGCCGCCGGAGAGCCCTGGCGGCAGGAGGCGATCACCGGCTCCCCGTTGATCACGTCCCGCGACCGCCAAGTGATGCCGAGGACGCCCGCCGCCAGGTTTTCCCCACGCTGCAACCGTGGCAGCACGGCGAGCATGTCCTCCAGCGGCACCGCGAAGCCGATGCCCGCATCGTAGAGTTCGGTGCCGAGGTTCATGCCCGCGGTGTCGGCCGGCAGCGGCGCGAGGATGCCGATCACGCGGCCGGCGATGTCGACGAGCGGCCCGCCGTAGTTGGCGGGCGACACCGAGGCGTCGGTCTGCACCGCCCGCCCCCAGGCGCGATCGACGGCGGAGACGACACCCACCGCCACGCTCGGCGCCGCCTGGTCCCAGCCGCGGCCCACGGCGATCGACCACTGGCCCGCAGCCAACTCGCGGCGCGGCGCCGGCTCGAGAGCCGGCAGGTCGGCGATGGCTTGCGTCTGCAGCAGCACGAGGCCGCGCGACTCGTCGCGGCCCGCGACCCGGGCCGCCTGCCGGCCGCCATCGGCACGCACGAGCACGGCCTCCGCCACATCGCCCGGCACGGCGAAGGCCGTGGTCAGAATCCAGGCCGAGTCCGCTGCGGCGGCGACGACGAGCCCGGTCGAGGGGCCGGAGCCGACCGCCACCTCGCCTCCGCCCGCAGCGGCGGCCGAAGCGGTCGGCTCGATCCGCACCACCGCGGCGGCCACCCGGTCCACGGCGGCGCGAAACGCCGCCTCCTCGGCGAGCGTCGGCTCGCCCGGGTCGGCCGCGCACACCGTCCGCGTCATGCAGCACACGGCAATGACGAGCGCCGCTCCCGCTTCATGCCACAGCCAAGTCCCACGCCCCGCTCCCTTCATCGCGTCTCCTTATCCTGCGGTCGCGGGCCCAGGTCGACATCGACCACGGCGCCGTCGCGAACGACCGCGAGCCGCACCGGATCGCCGGCCGCCAGTTCCCCGAGCGTGCGCTCGACCGCGGCCCGCGACGGGACGGCGCGGCCGTTGACGGCGATCACCAGGTCGTCGCGGACGAGCCCGGCCCGCGCGGCGGGCGAATCGGGCACCAGCGACTCGACGTAGGCGGGCGTGCTGTCGAGCAGGTCGGGCACGAGCACGATGCCCAGCCGCCGCGGGTCGAACGGCCGCACCTCGACGGCCGCCGGACGAGCGACCGTGCCCGCCTCGATCTCGGCGCACCCCCGCGCGAGCTCATCCGTCGGTAGAGCATAGTTGAGCCAGATCCCACTGGCCGTCGATCGCAGCTCCTTGCCAAGCATCCCCAGCAGCCGGCCCCGGGCGTCCACCAGGGCGCCGCCTGCAGAGCCCGGGTTGTTGGTCGTGCAGTCGAGCACATACACGGCGCCGCGGTACGGCGCGTCGGCCGCCCCGCGGCGGGCGGCGAGCGGCACCACGGCCGAGACGACGCCCCGCTGGACGCTGACCCGCTCGTCCCCCACGGCCACGCCGAACAGGTTCGAGAGCGCCAGCACCCGGGTGCCGGCCGCGGCCCGCTCCGCGGCGGCCGGTGCGAAGGCGGGCAGGCCCTCGGCGTCGATGGCGAGCAGCGCGAGCTCCCGCCGCGGGTCGACGCCCACGAGCCGCGCGCGAAAGCGGCGGCCGTCGTCGAGCACGCAGTCGATCTCGTCGGAGTCGAGCACCGTGCTGGCCGCGGTGGCAATCTTGCCGTCGGGCGTGACGATAATCCCCGACTGATAGCCCTCGAGCCCCCGCAGCCCGCCGGCGCCGTAGATCTTCACCACCTTGCGGGCCGCGGCGGCGATCACTTGCTGCGGCGTTTCCCCCGCGGCCGCGGCCGGGAGGTCGAGGCCGAAGAGCAGCGTCACGACTAGCAGGCGACGGAATGCGGTCGTCACGGCCGGTCTCCCGCGGCTGGCGCCGCCACCCGCAACGTCGCGAACGGCACGGTGCCACGCCGCACGTCGATCACCGCGGGCAGGCCGTCCACGTCACCCGCGAACCGCACCTCGCACGGATCGGCATCGGGCGCCGTCCACAAATCGATGCCCACCACGCGGCCGGCGCCATCCACGAACAGCCGCGCCTCGACACCGGCGACCGCCGACTCGAGCACGTCCACGAGCGGCGGCATCGCGACCGCGCCGAGCGCGGCTGGATCGGCCGGCGCCGTTCCCCAATACGTCGTCCGGCCCGTCGCCGCCGGCCCCGCGCGGACGAGCCGCCGCCAGACGACCAGCGCCGCCAGCAGCCCGCCGCTTCCCGGCGGCTCCGGCCGCACGTCGAGATCGGCCCGCGGGTCGATCGTCGACCGTCCGGTCGGCAGGTCGATCGTGGCCGCGTCGTCGGCGAGCTCGATGCGAAAGTCTCCCCCCGCGGCGAGCGTGCCCGCCAGCACCCAGCGGTCGGCCTTGGCGATCGCGCCGGCCGCCAAGGCTTTTGCCACGCGGTCCCGCTCCACGACGTTGAAGTGGTGGTTGGCAAACCCGGGCCGCGGATCGACGAGGCCGCGGACCGCTGCCGGCAGGCCGTCGTGTTGTCCTGCGGCGGGCGGCGGCTTTCGGGCCGGTCGCCCCTCCGGCCCGCCGTCACGTCCGCCTTCACGTTCCGGCTCCTTCCCCCGCTCCTTTCCCGGCTCCGACGCGTCGCCTGCCAAGATCGCGGCCAGTTCGGCCGGTGTGTGCACCGCCGCAAGCCGCACGAGCGTCTCGTACCGGCGGCCCCCCCGGCGGGAGACGAGCGGCACCTGCCAGCCGGCCGGCAGCGTGCCGAGCACGTTCTTGAAGGCGTTCACGGTCCGCACCGGCCGCCCCGCGAGCGACACGATCTCGTCGTCGTGTCGCAGTCCGCGCCGCCAGGCGTCGGAGGCATCGAGGATGTCGGAGACCACCACCCGGCCGTCGGCGCTCGTCGCCACGACCGCGCCGAGCGTCGCATGGTCCGCGATCCGGCCCGCCCGCAACAGCCCCATGAAGTTCCGCAACTGGTTGGCCGAGATCGCATAGCCCACGCCCACGTTCACGCGGCCGCGCTTCTCGAACGACGCCCGCCCGTTGACACCGATCAGCCGGCCGGCCGCATCGAACAGGCCGCCGCCGGAGTTGCCGGGGTTGATGGCGGCATCCACCTGAATGCAGTCGGCGTATTCGAGGATCGTGCCGGCGGGGAACTGGTAGCGATGCACGCCCGACACGATGCCCGCGCTGATCGACGGCCGCAGGTCGGTGGCCAGGAGGAACGGGTTGCCGGCCGCGAAGCAGAAGTCACCGGGCTCGACGAGATCACTGTCGGCCAGCGTCACGAACGGAAAGTCGTCGCGGCCGAGGAGCTTGACGAGGGCGACGTCGCCCGTGGGATCGAGGCCCACCAGCACCGCGTCGTAGAGCCGGCCATCGTCAAGCCCGCACTTCATCACCAGACCCGCGGGCTGCGTGACGTGAAAGTTGGAGAGTGCATAGCCGTCGGGACTGACCAGCACCCCCGAGCCACCGCCGGCGGCGCCCGCGAAGATCGAGACCGCCGCGGCCGAGGCCCGGCGGATCGTCTCGACCCGGCGCCGCTCGGCCGCGAGCACCTCCGCATCGCCGGCCGCCCACGCGGACATGGCCCAGCCGGCGCAGGCCAGCGCTGCGCCGAAGGCGATCCACACGCGCGGCGATAGGGATGGGACGGGCATCACTTGTCGAACACCGGATCGGTGAACCGCAGCGGGCAGCCCATGCCGCCCCCCGCGGGAAACTCCACCTTGATCGCCAGGCGGCGGCCGCCGGAGACGTCGACATCGACGGGACTTGCCGTGGCGTCGTCGATGCGGCGGCGAAACACCTCACGATCGTCGAGCAGCACCATGACCACGACGCCGGCGGGCAGTTTTCCGGGCGCGGCGGCCACGGCCGTGCGGAAGCGACGGGCATCGGCCGGCACCCGCCACACGACATGACTCCGCGGCCGGAGCACGAGCGCCGCGGGCTCCCCACCCACGAACCGCGGGGCGAAGTATGGGCCGAGCCCCTCCATGCGGCCCAGGGTGCCGAAGAACGGCTCCGTCTCCGACCGCTCCGTCGCCAGCGACGCCAGCCGCACCGTCCGCCCCGCGGCGTAGTCGATCGACCGGAGCACCGCGGCGGGCAGCCGCACCGCGTCGTCCACGACGAGGGCCTGCGGCGTCCACGACACCGTGCGGGCCGTGAGGCGGCCGCCATCGACATCCACCCGCGTGCCGCCGCCGACCTCCGCTCCCCGCAGAAACCACAGCCCCACCACCTTGGACCGCTTGACCGGGATGCGCTCTTCGTCGAGCACGACCGTCACCGTGTCGGCGGTCACCGCGGCGATCGCGCACTCGACCACGTCGAGCCGCTCGCTTCCCTCCTCCGGCTTGCCGACCACGAGCAGATCGGTCTGCGGCGACTCCGGCAGCACGGCCCGCCAGTCGGGCGGCGGGGTGTCGCCTGCGGCCCGCGGCCTGCGCAAGGTCACACTCCGCACCCGCTGCATCGGCAGTTCCGCGGCACCGTCACCCAGCGGCACCGTGGCCGCGGCTCCCTCCCAGACGAAGTCCGTGCCGGACAGCGTGCTCCCGTCGACGCACTCCACCACGACGGGCCCAGGGGCCACAGGGCCCGCGATCACGACCCGCCGCACGGTGGTCACGGCCACGGGATCGGCGCCGAGCAGCGTCACCGCGGTCGGGGAAACGGCGGCGAGCGTTCCCGAGACGGTGGTGCCGTCGGTCTTCTCGAGCGTCGCGACGACCGCCGGATCGGCGGCGGCAGCCACGGCGGTCACCAATGCGACGAGCAGCCCACCACACACCCGGCCCGGTTTCATCGTTCCTCCCCGCCGGCGGCCAGCCGCTTGAAATACTGCTCGATCGCCTCGCGGTAGTGCGGCGGGAACTCGCGGCCGATCTGCTGCAGGGCCTCCTCGCGCTTGTGCGGCGGCAGGTTGCCCCAGCCGTCCGCGGCGCCGATGTCGCGGTTCTGCACGTCGCCGGCCCCCTTGCCGCCGGCGACGCGGCTGTCGTCCATCGGCTTGCCTTCGCCCCCCTGGGCCGAGCCGCCCCCCCCGCCACCGCCACCGCCCTGCTCCTGTTGTTGCCGCTGCTCTTCGAGCTTCTTGATCAGCTTGTCGAGCGACTCGACGACGCCATCCTGGAGTTCGCGCGTGCCCGCGCCCATCCGGCCGAGTTCCAGCCTTCGGCCCACGTCGCGCATCCGCCGCGCGATGTGGTCGAGCGAATCGCGGTCGATCCCGGCCGCATCGGCCCGCAGCAGCCGGGCGACCCGGGCGTACCGCGCGGGCAGCTGCTCCTCCCGCTCCAGCAGCCGGTCGAGCGACTCGATCGCACCGTCGGCGTCGAGCAGCCAGTGCTGGCAGGCCGCGCGGTGGAAGAGCAGCGTCGCCGGATCGACGCTCGCCGTCGGATCGAGGCCGCCGAGCAGCGGCAACGCCTCGTCGAAGCGGTCGCGCCGCACGAGCTCCCGGCCCCACCACAGCCGCACGGCGTCGCGGAGGAACGTGTCGACCTGCGGTTCGTCGAGCCACGACGCATCCGGCGTGACGTTGCGGGCCATGGAAGCCACCATCGCGGCCGCGGGCGGCTCCCGCGCGGCGATCGATTCGATCACGGCGTCGAGGATGTCGCCTCGGCCGGCGGCGACCGCGGCCCAGGTCTCGTCGAGCCGCTGCCGTGCCGCAGCCTCGGCCGGCGGCCGGCCGTCGAGCGACTTCTCGACCCGCGCCCGCACGTCCCGTGGTTGCGGCAGGCTCCACGAAGGTTCGCGGGCGAACTCCGCCGCTGGCTCGGCCGGTGCACGCGGCGCGCTCCGGGCACCACCGGCCCACCCGCCGACGGCGGCGGCGACGAAGATCAGGGCCGTTACGGGCAGGAATCTCATGCGTCGCTCACGGGTGCGGTGGGGGCGGCAGGCGGTGCTTTCATCATAAAGGGGCCGTCGGGCTGGCGGGAAAAGCCATTCTGCCTGGCCAAAAAGCCCCATGACCGTCGAATCCGCGGCGCCGTGCGGCATGGATGGCGGGATGGTTTTCAGACCCGGTGTCCCCGGGTTGCCACCCGGGGCTTCTTGGACGCCCACAAAAAGCCCCCGGCGGAAGCTGGGGGACTCCGCGTCGCATGCATGCCCGGGTGCCATGCTGTGCAGGAGCGAACCACCGCATCACACGCCGCCGTGCGGCATGGATGGCGGGATGGTTTTCAGACCCGGTGTCCCCGGGTTGCCACCCGGGGCTTCTTGGACGCCCACAAAAAGCCCCCGGCGGAAGCCGGGGGACTCCGCGT
>JAJTED010000136.1 GCA_021300535.1 Planctomycetaceae bacterium
TCGGCGAGCGCCGCCTCGAGGCGGCGGGAAACCGCCGCGGCCGAGGCCCAGGCCCGCATCTCGGCGCGGCAGGTCGCCGCGAGCTCCCGGTAGCGGTCGGGTTGCTCCGTGGCCATGCGATAGCCGGACCGGATCTGGTCGCGGAGCGACGTCCAAACGATGCGGCCCCACGACGTCCGCAGCCGCAGCCGCTGATCGTGCGGCCAGGCGGCCGGTTCCGGATGCGACTCGACGACCAGCCCCGAGCGGTCGCTGAAGTAGTCGCCCATCGACGAGTGGGCGGGCGAGATGCCCGGCCGACCGGCGGCCAGGTAGTTCATCAGCGGCAGGCAATTGCCCTCGGCCCGGGTCGCCTGCACGTAGAAGGTAGTGCCCCGGCAGAGATCGAGCATCTGCTCGTCGGAGAGAAAGTCGCAGATGAACACGAGCCGGCAGCGATGACTGATGCCGCAGCGGAGATAGGCATCGATGACCTTTCGCGCCGACTTCTCCCGGCGGACGATCAGCTTGACGACGAGCGTCGCGTCCTCGCGATCGGCCAGCGCGGCCAGGGAGCCAGTCAACAGATCGAGCCAGTTCTTCCGGCCGTCGTCGGGGTTGAAGATGCTCGTGTAGACGACGCCCGAGAGCTGCAGCGTGTCGACCGCGGGATAGGGCAGGTCGAAGGTCCGGCAGCGGCGGCCGGAGCGCAGCGTCTTCGACCACGCCGACAGCCGTTCGTAGGCCGCCCTGCCCACGGTCGCCTTGAAGCCCCGGCGGACGGCGGTCTCGATCGCCTTTCCGACCCGCGCGGTCCGCGGCACGGCGGGAGCGACGGGCACCGCAGCCTCACCGCTGGCGTGCGAAAACACGTAGCCGCGACAGTTCACCGTCTGGGTCTCCGCCACGCCCCGCGCGGGCAGACTGAAATAGCCGGCCGGCGTCGGCACCGGGACGACGCGGATCGGCACGGTCGCACCGCCACGGCGCAGGGCGGCCGCCGTGAACGGGCCGCTGACGAGGCACAGGTCGCAGCGATCGGCCGTGGTCGGCCAGTCGTTCTGCGGATTCCCGTCGAAGGGCTCGCTGGGCACGTCCGGGTATTCCCAGGCAGGCATGACGACGTTGGCGGCGCCCGCCGCGAGGCACACGTCCTGAAACGGCAGGACGCTGAAGTGCACCGGTCGCTTTCCCTGCCGCAGGCACGCATCGACGGCCCCCTGCAGATCCCGCGGGGCGTCCTGAATCTCGATCACCTCGCCCCACTGCTCCAGGAGCGGTCGAAAGAGCTGGGCGACGAAATCGTGCGAGTAGCCAGGCGCGCCGAGATTGCGGCCCGCCGGCCCGCCGAGCATGTAGCAGGTGAGCAGGAACACCCACGGCTCGTCCCGGGTCCACGCCGGACGTTCGCAGCCGAGCGGCCGCGTGGGCTGTTGCATGGGACTGCCGGCGGCGGATGCAGCGGCATGAATCTTCATCGTGGTCATGATGCACGGATCTCCTCTGGAACGCCGGGACGTCAGGCGGCCTTGCGGGCGATGATCACCTGGCTCTTGGGCATGAACGCATCGAGCGCGCGACGGATGTCGTCTCCTTTGCCGGTCTCCATCAGGGCCTGCCAGGTGCGGCTCCAGGAGGCGAGCAGCGGCGCCTCGGGCGCCCCGAACTCCTGGTCGGCAGCCCAGAAGAGCACCCACCACAGTGACCAGAAAAAGCCGACGGACAGCCGTTTTTCGACCACCAGTCCCGCGTCGGCGACCAATTCGCCAAACGCCGCGCGGGAGAAAATGCGGAGATGATTAGGCCGCTTCCAGTAGGTCGGAGGGGCGATGCCCAACTGGACCCGTTCGGCGGCCTCGTCCGGCACGGTCAGCAGGTACAGCGCCCCAGGCTTGCCCACGCGGACCAGTTCGGCGAGGACGGCCGGCGGATCGGCGACATGCTCCAGCACCTCCGTGCAGATGATCCGCGTCGCCGTCTCGTCGGCGACCGGCAGGGGCGTCGAGTCGCTGACGAACGCCTTGAAGCTGCGGGTCCTGTCGTGGCCGAGCTGCGCCCGAATCGCGGCGATGCACGCCGCGTCGACGTCACTGGCGATGACCGCCGCGCCCATCGCCGCCGCGAATGCCGCCATGCCGCCGCCGCCGCACCCCACGTCGAGGACGGTGTCGCCGACGGTGATGCGGAAGCCGGGGGCGAGTTCGCCCGTCGCCCGCTGAAACCAGCCGTTGGCCTGAACGTCGGCCAGGCCAACCGCGCCGGCATCGATCGGGCGGGTCGGCTTGGCCCCGGCGATCCTACGCAGCAAACCTGTCATCGCGTGAGCCTCCCAAACGACGATCGGGACGATGCCTGGCGGCCCGCCCCGCCAGCCGGCACGGAGCCCGGAGAGACCGGCACCAAGCACACCCCCTCTTAAGGGGTATTTGCGAATGAAATCATCGGCCGGCGGCGCGACTGACTTGAGCGATTGTGACGTTCGCACGGCCTGGATCGTGCACCGGAACGAGTCTCGGCACCGGCACGTCGTCTGGCGGCTTGGTGCGCAGTCGCCTTGACCCCTCGAGCGATTCCCCGCGAGAATCGGCGGTTGGCTCGCGTTTTCAGCCGGAGGCCCGGCCCGCCGCCGCCCCGCCCCTGCCCGACCAGCCGGCCGTCCGCCGCCGCCTCACGGCCCCGCGACCGTCGGCACAACCGATCCCGATCCATGGAAACTCTCGAACGCATCTGGGACTCGCTCTCCAACGGCGCCGCCGCCACCGGCAGCCGCATCGAGCGGTTCATCACCGGCCTGTTCGGATCCTCCAACGCCCGCTACCTGCGGCGGCTCGAGCCGAAGATCGAGGCCATCAACGCCCTCGAGCCCAAGTACCAGGCGATGAGCGACGCGGAGCTCCGCGGCCAGACGGCCGAGTTCCGCCGGCGGCTCGCCGCCGGCGAGACTCTCGACGACATCCTCGTCGAGGCGTTCGCGGTCTGCCGGGAGGGGGGCCGGCGGTTTCTCGGCATGCGGCACTACGACGTGCAGCTCATCGGCGGCATGGTGCTCCACTCCGGCGCCATCGCCGAGATGATCACCGGCGAGGGCAAGACGCTCGTCGCCACGCTCCCCGCCTATCTCAACGCCCTCGAGGGCAAGGGCGTGCACGTCGTCACGGTCAACGATTACCTCGCCCGCCGCGACATGGAGTGGATGGGGCCGCTGTACCTCGGCCTCGGCCTCACCGTGGGCGCGATCCAGTCGGGCATGGACTCCGGCGAGCGGCAGACGTCCTACGCCTGCGACATCACCTACGGCACCAACAACGAGTTTGGCTTCGACTACCTCCGCGACAACATGCGGATGGCCGCCCGCGGCGACGATCGCTTCCCCAAGCACCAGCAGCAGAGCCAGGGCCCGCTCCACTTCGCGATCGTTGACGAGGTCGACAACATCCTCGTCGACGAGGCCCGGACGCCGCTCATCATCTCCGGCCCCGCCCACGACGACGTCGCCAAGTACTCCCGCGCCGACCAGATCGCCCGCCAGCTCAAGGCCGAGCAGCACTTCGAGGTCAAGGAGAAGGAGCACACCGTGGCCCTCACCGAGGAGGGCGTGCGGACGGCCGAGAAGCTCGCCGGCGTGGAAAGCTTCTACACCGCCGGCAACATGGAGTGGCCGCACCTCATCGACAACGCCCTCAAGGCCCATCACCTCTACAAGCGCGACGTCAACTACGTGGTGCAGCAGGGGGAGGTGGTGATCGTCGACGAGTTCACCGGCCGCCTGATGCCCGGCCGGCAGTGGTCCGACGGCCTCCACCAGGCGGTCGAGGCGAAGGAGGGCGTGCGGGTCAAGGAGGAGTCGCAGACGCTCGCCACGGTCACGCTGCAGAACTTCTTCAAACTCTACAAGAAGGTTGGCGGCATGACGGGCACCGCCATGACCGAGGCCACCGAGTTCTGGAAGATCTACAAGCTCGACGTGATCGCCATCCCGCCCAACCGCGGCCTGCAGCGGATCAACCATCCCGACGTCATCTACCGCACCGAGCGGGAGAAATGGATCGCCGTGGCCGACGAGGTGGAGCGGATCAACCGCTTCGACACGCTGGCGCTGACCGACGGCGCCTGGAAGGTGGGCACGATCCTCGGCGAGGCCGCCGACGCCTACGAGTTCCGCCCCAAGGGCGAGCGGGAGGCCGAGTCGATTCCCCTGGCCAAGGTCAAGGAAATCCAGCGTCGCGGCCTGCCGGTGCTCGTGGGCACGGTGTCGATCGAGAAGAGCGAGCGGCTCTCCGCACTGCTCGAGAAGCGCGGCGTCGAGCACCAGGTGCTCAACGCCAAGCACCACAAGCGCGAGGCCGAGATCATCGCCCAGGCCGGCCGGCTCGGCGCCGTGACGATCGCGACGAACATGGCCGGCCGCGGCACCGACATCATTCTCGGCGGCAACCCCGAGACGATGGCCTGGGCGAAACTCCAGGACACCTACCCCACGCGGCTCGACGTGCCCAAGGACGAGTGGGACGCGTTGGTCGCCGAGATCTCGGCCCGCGAGAACATGAAGACCGAGGGAGAGACGGTCCGCTCCATGGGCGGCCTGCAGATTATCGGCACGGAGCGGCACGAGGCCCGCCGCATCGACCTCCAGCTCCGCGGCCGCTGCGGCCGGCAGGGCGACCCCGGCTCGAGCCGCTTCTTCCTCTCGCTCGAAGACGACCTGATGCGGATCTTCGCCGGCGAGTGGGTGAAGAACGTGCTCACGCGACTCGGCATGCAGGACGGCGAGGCGATCGAGAGCCGGATGGTGACCCGCCGCGTGGAGGCCGCCCAGAAGAAGGTCGAGGAGCGGAACTTCGAGGTCCGCAAGAACCTGCTCGAGTACGACGAGGTGATGGACGAGCAGCGGAAGCGGGTCTACGGCTTCCGGCAGCGGATCCTCGACCACACCGACGGCGACGCCGACCTGCGGGAAATGATCCTGGAGATGGTCGACCGCCAGGTCGACCAGAACATCGGCACCTTCCTCGACAAGGACTACGGCCCGCAGACGTTCGCCGGCTGGGCGGCCGCGCAGCTCGGCTGCGAGCTCGATGCGGCCGACTTCCGCGGCATGAACCCCGCCGAGGCGGAGCGGCTGGCGGTGGACGAGGCGGTGCGGCAGTCGGAGGCGCAGATCTTCGAGGCCGTGGACGAGAACCTGCCGTCGGGCGAAGACGAGGCGGAGTGGAACTGGGCGGCCCTGGCCTCGTTCGCGAACGCCCGCTGGAAACTCTCGGTGAACGACCGAGACCTGAAGCGGGTGGGCCGCGAGGGCGTGGCCGAGTTTCTCCAGGAGCGGGCCCGCGAGGCGATCCACCGCATCGACCTGGCGGAGGGGGGCCGCTTCCTGGCCCCCGACTTCGGCCTGCGGAGCGCCTGCGGCTGGACGGAATGGCGGTTCGGCACGCGGCTCGATGAGAGCGACCTCGCCGCGGTCGAGAAGGCCGGCCACGACGCCAACGCCTTCAAGGAGCTGGTCCGCCGCAAGGCCCGCGAGGTCTATGCCCAGCGGGAGATCGAGTATCCGGTGCTGGTGGGCCTGTCGCACTTCAGCGGCCGACAGCCCGACGGGACGCGACGGCTCGACCGTGAAGGCCTGCTCGCCTGGGCCCGCGAGCGGTTCGACCCCGACCTCCAGGAAGCGGATCTCGCCTCCGCCGACCTCGAAGCCCTGCGGGCCCGCCTCGTGCAGGCCAGCCGCCGGCGGCACGCCCGCGGCGACGACCCGCGCGACGAGATGAAGCGGATGGAGCGGGCCGTGCTCCTCCAGATCCTCGACAACTCTTGGAAGGACCACCTGCTGGCGATGGACCACCTGCGGAGCAGCGTCGGCCTGCGGGGCTACGCCCAGGTCGATCCGAAGGTGGAGTACAAGCGCGAGGGCATGCGGACCTTCGACCTGATGTGGAAGGGCATCGACGAGCGGGTGGTCGACATCGTCTACCGCATCGAGGAGGTCGAGGAGGACGCGTTGCGGAGCACGTGGCGGGAGACCGCCGCCATCCACGCCGAGGCCGCATCGGCCACGCTGGCACCGCCGGCCGAGACGCTGTCGTCCGCGGCCGCCGCCGGCCAGCGGGGCGACCCCGGCCCGGTCGAGCCGATTCGCAACCTCGGCCAGAAGGTGGGCCGCAACGATCCCTGCCCCTGCGGCAGCGGCAAGAAGTTCAAGAACTGCTGCGGCAAGTCGAGCGGCGTGGCGGCGGGGTAGCGGCGCCCTGCCTTCCGGCATGGCATGGATGGCGGGGTGGTTTTCAGCCCCGGTGTCCCCGGGTTGCCACCCGGGGCTTCTTGCACAGCCGCGCACACCACACAAAAAGCCCCCGGCGGAAGCCGGGGGACTCCGGGTCGCACACCTTCCCGCCTGCCATGCGATACGGGTTCGCACCAGGGAAGCAGATGCCGCCTCTCGGCATGGACGGCGGGATCGTTTTCAGACCCGG
>JAJTED010000022.1 GCA_021300535.1 Planctomycetaceae bacterium
CCGGGTTGTCTGCACGCGGGCGGAGGCCCGCCAAGCGAACTGCGGCACGAGGCCGCAGGTTCGCGTGAAACATCCTCCCCGGCTCCCGCCGGGGGCTTTTTGTGCCGTTCGCGCATGTCAAGCCGAGCGCACGACTGGAGAACGCTCAACAACAAACGCCGCGAGCCGAGGGAATGTGGATGGCCTCCCGTGGAGCGCCACGGATTCCCTCATCTGACGATTCGGGCTTCCCGGCAGCGGCGCCGGCGTGGCCGCCGCGGCCACCGCGTGGCTGGTTCCGAGGCGCTACACCTGTTTCATCTACCATCGCTGCCTGCATGCAGCGGCTCGCGCCCAGGAAACCTATGGCGAAAACGACCGTTCCGTCGGCCGGGGCAAGCGAGATGTGCGAGTTACGCCCTATTGTTTGATGAGGGGTGAGTCCGCCTGCCTGTTGCCAGGCCTTCCGGCGGACGAGGAGATCCTGGGTGATCTCGGCATGCTGGGGCATCCGGTTGTTCTTCTCTTTCAGGTCTTCGACAAGATCGTACAGCTCGGTTCATCGCCTTTGCCGATCAGTTTCCAGCGACCGTGCCGCACGACCCAGCAATCCGCCCCCGACGCAATGACGCCAGCGCCCGTCGAGACCAGCGTTTCATGCGGCGAACCTTGTCCCCCCCTTGGATAGGGCACCAGGTCGACGCCGTCAGCGGCTTCGGGCGGTTTGCCGGTGGCCGCCACCACCGCCGTGGTCGGCAGGTAAAGGAAGAAAAGCCGCTGTTTGTTGCGTGCGATGAACTCCGCCGTCTCGCGGGCAATGGCGTCGGTGACATCCTCCTCAAGAACATCCTTCTTGCCGCCGGTACGCTCGACCGGGCTTGGCGGCATGTAGCGGCCGTTGGTGTTGTTGAGGACCCAGAGATACTCGCTGCACCCCGCGTGGCGCGAGCCGGCCGGGAAAGCATCCCGTGAGCAACCCGGCCCGGCTGGGCACGCACCACGCCCCGGTACAGGAGGCGTTGGTGAACCGCACGACCTCGCGGGCCAGCGCGTCGATGTTCGGCGTGGGGATGTCGCGGCAGCCGAACTTGCCGACGTCGGCGTACCGCATGTTCTCGACGAAGATCATGACGACGTTCGGTCGCGGTGGGGCGGCGGCCGGTTGCGGGGCCGGTTCCTCGCCCACACCCCCCGGGACGGCAGCATCACCGGCTTCAAATCCCCAGGCCGGCTCCGTAGACGTGGATGCCCATGAATGCGTGGCTCCCCGGCGACACGCCACGTCAGTCGCGGCTCCGGAGTTTCGAGAGCAGCCGGAGGATTTCCATGTAGAGCCAGACCAGCGTGACCATGAGAGCAAAAGCCCCGTACCACTCGAGGTACTTGGGCGCCCCGCGATCAGCAGCCTGCTCGATGAAGTCGAAGTCGAGCACCAGGTTCAGGGCCGCGATCACGACCACCACGAGGCTGAAGCCGATGCCGATGGGGCCGGCCGCGTGGATGAAGGGAACCGGAAAGCCGAAGAAGCCGCCGATCATTGATATCAAATACACAAGGCAGATCCCGCCCGTCGCCGCCACGATCCCGAGTTTGAAGTTCTCGGTCGCCTTGATGAGCCCGGACTGGTAGGCAAGCAGCAGTCCGGCGAGCGTCCCGAACGTGCCCCCGACGGCCTGAATGACGATCCCGGGGTACTGGGCCTCGAGGCTGGCCGAGACACCCCCCAGAAACAAGCCTTCCGCAAGGGCATAGACCGGGGCGAGAGCCGGAGCCCACGTGTGCTTGAAGCAGATCACCAAGGCCGTGATCGCCCCCACCACCAGCCCGCCCAAGGCCCAGGGCATCGCGGCTCCAGGGTTGGCTTCCACGGCCGAGAAAGTCTTGGACCAGGTGAAGCAGGCGGCCCCCATCGCCAACAGCAACAAAAAGAGCGTCTTCTGGGCCGTGCCGTTGATGGTCATGACGCCGGCGGGGGACTGCTCGCTGGCCAGGTCCCGCCGGTAGACGCCGAAGTTCTCGAACGTCTTGTCATTCAGTGTGGGGTTGCCGGTTCGCATGGTTCTGTTCTCCGGGACTCAGGTAGGGCGGCGACTGCTTGGAGAATAGCACAACCGGGGGGGTGTGAGTGGCCAGTCGTTGTGGCTCGCTATCGCTGGCTTTGTGTTCAAGCCGCGGCCTTCGCCCTCTCGACCTGCATCTGGAACGTGCCCGGCTTCTTGTCGCTGAGCATGAAGCCCAGCCAGGTGATCCGGTCTGGCTCTCCAGCACGGCCGACTTGGCCGCCGCCGGGAGCAAGTTCGGGCCCTTTTGGAAGGCAATAAACCAAGCTGGTTTTCGCGAACTAGAGTTGCGGAGATCCGTAGATAACTCCAGCAGGTCGAGGCCCGGTTGTCTCGCTCAGGAAAGGGCCTGGATCATGGTCGTCGCGAACAAGAACCTGCTGAAAGAAGTGCGGAAACTCGCCATCCGGGACGAACTCCTGGTCATGCGGCTCCGGAGCAGGCTGGTGGTGGCCCCGGTGGTCGAGCAGGCTGTGGCCAAGCCCGACGCCAAAGGCTGAGCGGCTGGGCCAGACCCTGCCATGCCGCCTCGCGGATTTCCTGGGCCGAGCCGTACGGTCATTCGCCACGCCGCCGAAGGCCCCGATGGCGACGGCTGCGCGAGGAGAGTCCGCACGACGGTCAGAGCAACAGGGGCAACAGGCTGCCGTACTCGTCCGTCCACAGTGGAACGTCCCGCGGCTTGCGGAAGCGTGGCGGCATCGCCTCGATGTCCTCCGGCGTCGCGAGGATGAACTCCCGATCCTTCGACAGCAGCATGTAGCAGTTGCGAAACAGCATCTTCTCCGGCACCGCCGCCCGGTAGATTCGCGTGTGCTGAAAGCCCTGGTGCTCGGCCAGCCGCCGGACGACCGGATAGAGGTCGAGGTAGGTGTTCGTGATGTGCACCGCCAGCACCCCCCCTGGCCGCAGGTGCCGATCGTAGATCGCGAACGCCTCGGCGGTCAGCAGATGGGCCGGGATGGCGTCCCCGGAAAAGGCATCGAGACAGAGGATGTCGAACCCGTGCGGGCCGGCGGCGTCGAGTTCCCGTTCCAACTGCAGTCGGGCATCGCCGAGGACCACCTCCACCTCCCCCTTGCAGTCGGCGAGATAGCGGAACCAGGAGGTGTTGCGGGCGACGTCGGCGACCTGCGGATTGATCTCATAGAACCGGACCCGGTCGCCGGGCCGGGCGTAGGTGGCCAGCGTGCCCACGCCGAGGCCGACCACGCCGATGTGGCAGCGTTCGGACGACCGCTGCACGTGCTCGATCGCCATGCGGACGCCCGAGCATTCGCCGTAGTAGGTGAGCGGCAGGTGCCGCCGGTCCGGGAGGACGAACTGGCTGCCGTGGACGATGTGGCCGCTGCAGAAGGTGAAGTTCGCGTTTTCGCCGCCGGCGGTCCGGTTCTGCACGCTGAGCGTACCGTAGAAGCTGCGGGCGCGGTGCACGGTGCGGACCGTGGCATCCCCGGCCTCGTCGGCAGCGAGCCGCCAGTGCCAGATGCCGAACAACGCCAGCATGCCGAAGATCCCGGCCGCCACGCGGCCCACCGGGCGGGACCACCGCACCGCCGCGGGGCCGGCCGCCGGCGGGGCCGCGGCCCCGCCGCTCGCCACAACCAGGGTTGCCAGCACCGCCGAGGCAAAGAGGCCGAGGGGAAACTCGTGGAAGGTCGTGAACACCTGCGGGGCAACGAGATTCACCAGCAGGCCGCCGATCGCTCCCCCCAGGGACATCGACAGGTAGTAGGCGGTGAGATGATCGGCAGCCGGCTTGAGCCGGGCGAGTTCGCCGTGGCACATCAGGAGCACCAGCGACAGTCCGGCGAAGTAGACGGCCGTCTCCACCCACCAGTGGTCGAAGAACGCCCCGGCTGAATCGCCGCAGAGCGTCGCGAACATGCCGGTCATCGGCTCGTAGCCGGCCATGAGCAGGAGCGTCGCCGCCGACGCCAGCCCACAGCCTTGCCGCCAGTACCAGCGCGGATGGTCGAAGGCGATGATGAAGGAGAGCAGGTACAGGCTCAATGGCACGATCCAGAGGAGCGGCACGCTGGCCACGTTCTGGCAGACCTCGTTGGTGACCGCGAGGAACATCACCGAGGCGAGGGCGGGGAGTGCGATCCAGGCCGTCCGGCGCCAGCCTCCCGCCGGCGCGGAAGACACCGGCGACGGCGGCTCGTCCGCGGCAGTCCGGGCCCGCGCCGTGCGGACTTCGTTGACGCAGATACCGCAGCAGACCGCGAAGACGACGAAACAGATCGACCAGCAGGCCGCCTGCGTCCTGCCGCCCCAGAGCGGCTCGATGCACAGCGGGTAGGAGAGGAGCGCCAGAAGCGAGCCGACGTTCGACAGGGCGAAGAGGCGGTAGGGGGAGCGGCCGGCGATCACCTGCGAGAACCAACGCTGCAGGAGCGGACCGGTTGAGGAGAGAGCGAAGTAGGGAAGCCCGACGGTGACACCGAGGAGCACGAAGATCCGTGCCAGCGGCGATTCCCCCGCCGCGCCGCTCGGCCGCAGCCACGCCGGGGGCATGATCCGTGTCAGCAGCACGGCCGCGACCGCGACAGTGAGCAGGCCGACATGGACCTGACACTGCCGCGTGGCGGAGAGCCGCGATGTCGTCAGGTGCGCGTAGAGGTAGCCGCCAAAGAGCACCGCCTGGAAGAAGAGCATCGCCGCCGTCCAGACGGCGGGGCTGCCGCCGAACCAAGGGAGGATGAACTTGCTGATCAGCGGCTGAACTTGGAAGAGCAGGAAGGCGCTGGTGAATACCGTCAGAGCGAATATCGGAACCAGCCAGCGTTCACGATTGCGGGAGGTCGCCATGGGGCCAACGGTGGAGTGCATGCGCATCGCCAGCGAGGGAGTCTACCACGGTCCCCAGCGGCACGCGGCTAACAGCCACCAGATCGCGATGCCGAGGCAGACCAGGGCCGTCGCGATAACCCAGGTTGGTTTTCCCTGGCCGGCATGGTCCTCCGCCGAGATATACCGCTCGCAGTATGGACACCGCGGCGAATCCTCGAGGATTTCACGCCGACAATACGGACAGGGAACGGTCGGTTCATCGTCGGAGTCCTGCTCGGCGCCAAAATCGGCGTCGTCTTCCTCCCAGTCGCCTTCCTCCCAGACTTGGTCGCGATGCGGCGTCATAGGCGGACCTTCGTGCTTCCCTCGACGTGCCTGGGCTCGTAGGGACAGTGCCGACAGCCCGAGCCGCAGCAGAAGCCCCGCTTCACGTGGTAGGCGGCCGTATAGACCAGCAGGCCGTTCTCGAAATACCAGTCGGGCTGCGGCAGGGCTTTTTGGTCGTCATGATCCGGGACTTCGGATGGCATGCTTCAGCCCCTCCCCAGGCCCCAGGTCGCAGGGCTCGTTCCCGGAACCGGCTGCAGGGCCAGCGTGTCGTCCGGATTGTCGGCCACCAGGGGTTTCGCAGAGCCGAGGTCGAGGTTCCATGCGTTGAGCAATGGGCCGGTCATGGGGCTTCCGGGTTCATGGACTTTGAGACAATCAAACAGCTGATTGGCGGCGACGGGTGGGCTCCCGGTCAAGAGGCCGTTCTTTTTGCGGGCGGGACGGCTTTTTGATGGCTCCCTCCCGCGTCCCGGTCCGGACACCACTGCGGCGACGGCACGCGACGGCCGCGTGGGCCGCCGGTATGATCTGGAACGTCCCGCAGCGAACTTTCGCGCCGCACCCTTCCCCCGGAGCCGCACCCGATGACCGACGCCGTGTCCGAGACCAAGGCCTGCGACCTGCTGGCTCGCCTGTTCAAGTCGCGGGGGTATGCCGTGTCGCGGAACGTGATGTTTCGTGAGTATGGCGTCGAGTTTCACGCCGACGGCTGGGATCCGCGGGCCCGGGTGGGCTTCGAGTTTCTCTCCAGCGAAGACGAGGACCACGACGACCTGACGCTCGCGGAGTATCAGACCTTGATGGCCGCCCAGAAGCGGGGCGAGTTGTCGCTGTTCATCATCGACGAGGTCGAGCCGCTCTCCGCCGCCGACCTGCTGCGTGCGGCGACGGACTTTCTCGACGAGGTCGCCGCGGCCAAGGTCCGCCGCGTGTCCCGGAGTCCGCAGCCGGCCCGGAAGGGCCGCGCGGCGAAGCAGCCGACGGCGCGGCCCTCCGGCGTGAAGCCCGCCACGTCGGCGGGGCAGCGGGCGGCCAAACCTGCGGCAAAGAAAGCCGCGGTCAAGAAATTGGCCGCCAAGAAATCGGCCGCAAAAACGACGGCCCAGAAGAAGACCGCCACGCCGAAGACTCCGGCGCGGGCGGTGGCGAAGCAGCGGCAGGCGGTTCGCGGCGGACGTCGAGCCTGATCCATCGGGACGGATCGCCAGGCTTCCGCCTTGTGCTGTTGCGCGTTCTCTATTTCGACGGCCTCATGCCGTGAAAAGGCGCCTGCATTCCGGCTGGAGCGGCGGTCTCCGACCGTCGAATCCGGCCTGTGTCTCCACGCCCCGCATTCGCAAGCCTGGAGGCTTGCGCCACGGAGCGGCAGTCTCCGAACGGAACGGGAATGCGCCGATCCGCGCAACATCAAAACTTGCGGGCTGGAACTCGGCGTCGAGGCCCGAGGAACTGCACGCCCGCGGCGGCGATCCCGCGTTGCGAACGGCGTGACCGTCAACCGTCGACGAGGGCGAGCGTGTCGGCGAACGACCGCAGTCCGGCCGTGGCGCCGATTCCCGTGACGCAGCAGGCGGCCGTCGCGGCGCCGAGCAGGCCGGCTTGACGAATCTCCATGCCGCGGAGCAGGCCCGTCAGGAGCCCGGCAAGGAAGGAATCGCCGGCCCCCGTCGTGTCGGCGACGGGGCCGGGAGCCGGCACGCAGGGGATCTCCAGAAACTCGCCGGCCGCGGGCGAGAGCAGGGTGCCACGGGTGCCGAGTTTCACGCCGAGAATCCCCGGTGCGCCGCAGGCACGGTAGCGTTCCACGATCGCCCGCGGGTCGGCCAGGCCGGTCTGGTGCTCGGCTTCATCAAGACTCGGTACATAGACATCTACATGGGGTAGCGCGGCGGCGAGGGGGGCGAACGGCCCGCCCGAGCCGGCCGTCTCGACCGTCACCAGGCAGCCCGTGGCTTTCACGGTCTGCACCGCCGCGGCGAGGCCTTGCTCCAGGCCCGGCAGCAGTCCATGGTAGCCGAGGATGGCCATCCGACAGCCGCCGAAGTGCGGTGCGAGACGGCGGATGAACGCCAGGTCGATGGCCGCCGGCGCGCCGACGTGGTGCGCGAAGCTCCGCTCCCCGCCCGGGTCGATGAGCACTGCGGTCGTGCTCGTGGCCAGGGTGGCGTGCGTCTCGACTGCCGCGACGTCGATGCCCTCGGCCACCAGCCGGGCGCGGACCATGTCGCCCCAGGGATCGTCGCCGACCAGGCTCGCGGCCGCGACCCGCATGCCGAGCCGCCGCATCGCGGTCCCGGTGTTGCAGACGATGCCGCCGGTGGTGACCGCGATGGGGTCGACGTGAATCAGCCGGCCCCCGCCGATCGGCGCTGCCAGGCCGACCGGTTTGACGAGGATGTCGGCCACGCATGTGCCGCAGATCAGGGCGTCGTGCATGTGGACTCCGAAAAGCGAAACGGCGGCGGCTGGTCGCGGCGCTCGCGAACGAGTTGTGCTTGGAAAAAGTCTTCCAAGCCCTTTTTCCACGTGGCGGACCGGCGGATAAGCCGAAGTTGTCCACGGTCATCTGGCGCCGCGACCTGCGGCGGCAGACTTGATCCACGGGCTGCTAGGCTACACTCTGTCGGCCCCAAGGCACACCTCCCCGCCGCCTCCGCAGGTTCAAACATCGTGCCGCCCCAGAAGACCCTCGATAGCAAGCTCGCTCGCATCGTGGCCGATCCGTCGTGCCGTGACTTCATCCTCGCCGACGCCAAGGATGCCGACATGGCGTTCGGGCTGGCCGCCCCCGGGCTGAAGCCGGGGGGAGATCCGGCCCACGGTCCATTTCGCACGCTCGCCGAGTACCGCGACTCGATCCGGGAAATCGTCGCCCAGGGACTCGTGGACATCATGCTCATGAGCGCCAGCACGAGCGAGGCACTGACCATCGAAGAGGGCATCTTCACGGACAGCGGCGTGACGCCGGCCGTGCGGATGAACGACACGACCGACATCTGGCTTGCGGCGGGCAGCGGTGGCTACACCAGGCAGCCTGCACTGCCTTTTTCGACGGCGACGATCGCTCAGGCGCAGTGCGGCCGCGTCGACTGCGGACACGGCGATCGCGGCCGCGGGGCGAACCTCGGGCTGTTCTCGCTCACGCTCAACGACGATGCCACGCTCGATCGCGACATGCTGACGGCGTACAAGGAGTTTCGCATCGCGGCCGAAAGGACCGGGTTCCGCCACTTCCTCGAGGTGTTTTTTCCCAATGCGCTCGACCGTGTGCCCGGCAAGGCGGCCGGCGATCGGCCGCGGGACGTCGCCCGGTTCCTCGCCGACCACGTCGTGCGGGCGCTGGCCGGCGTGCCGCGGGCGGGTCGGCCGGCATTCCTGAAGATCCCCTACCTCGGACCCGAGGTTACCGAGCAGTTGGCATCCTACGACCGGTCGCTGGTCGTGGGCATTCTCGGCGGCGGCGCCGGCACGACCCACGACGCCTTCGGTCTCGTGGCCGACGCCAAGGCCCATGGGGCGCGGGTCGCACTGTTCGGCCGCAAAATCAATGCCGCCGAGAACCAGCCGGCGTTCGTGCGGATCCTGCGGTCCGTGGCCGACGGCGACCTCGATGCGGCGGAGGGCGTGAGGGCGTATCATGCGGATCTGGCTCGGCTCGGAATCCGGCCGTACCGATCCCTCGAAGCGGACCTGGTCCGCGCCCCCACCGCCACCGCCTACGGCGGCTGATTTCGGCCCCGACCGCCCGTCTGTTCCCAACGACACCCAACCCCCAAGGAGTCTCCGATGCCGCCGATCGGTCCCGCACGCCAGACGCTCATTCTGCCCTCCCGGCGCACGTTCCTCGGCGGTGTGGCTGCGGGAGCCGCCGCCGGCACGCTCGCGGCCGGCCAGGCCGTGCATGCGGCCGGGAGCGAAGAGATCCGCGTCGCCCTCGTCGGCTGCGGTGGCCGGGGCGGCGGGGCGGCCGTGGACGCGCTCACCGCGGCCAAGGCCCCGCTCAAGGTCTACGCCATGGCCGACGTCTTCAAGGACCGGATCGACATCGTCAAGCGGTCCCTGACCACGGAGTTCAAGGAGCGGGTCGACGTGCCGGAGGAGCGGGCGTTCGTGGGCTTCGAAGCCTACCGACAGGCCATGGACGCTCTCCGGCCGGGCGACATCGTGATCCTGGCCACGCCCCCGGCGTTTCGCGCGGCCCACTTTGCCGCCGCGATCGAGAAGGGGCTGCATGTGTTCATGGAAAAGCCGGTGTCGATCGATGGGCCAAGCACGAACCGGATCATCGCCTTGGCGGCCAAGGCTACCGAGAAGAAGCTGAAGGTGGGCGTGGGCCTGATGTGCCGCCACTGCAAGAGCCGCCGCGAGCTGCATGACCGTCTGCGAAACGGCGAGGCGGGCGAACTGCTCTCGTTCGTCGGCCACCGCATGCACCCGGCCGCCCAGAACATGGATCTCTGGCCCGGACCGGCCGAGGGCATGACCGAGTTGCAGTGGCAGGTCAAGCGGTTCCATGGCTTCCTCTGGGCCAGCGGCGGCATCTTCAGCGACTACTACGTCCACCACATCGACGAAGTGTGTTGGATGAAGGGCGCCTGGCCGGAGAAGGCCGAGGCGGTCGGCGGGCGAGAGTATCCCGGCAAGATGCCCGACCAGAACTTCGACAACTATGCCGTGGAGTACACGTTTGCCGACGGCACGCAGTTCCACTATTACGGGCAGCACATCAAGAACGGCGTGAGCAAGTTCGGCGTCTACGGCATGGGCTCGAAGGGCGCGTTCACGATCTCCGCACGCGGCCACAAGCCGGCGAAATCGACGATCTACAAGGGGCCGGCGATGAACAAGGAGGCCATCCTCTGGACGGCTGAGCAGCCGGAGCCGAACCCCTATCGGCTGGAGTGGGAGCACCTCGTGGACGCGATCGTCAAGGACGAGCCCTACAACGAGGCGGTCCGCGGGGCCGAGGCGAGCCTGGCGACGGCCATGGGCCGGTTCGCCGCGCACACCGGCAAGCCTGTCACCTACAACGAAATGCTCGCCATGCCCGACGACCTGACCGCCGGCGTCGAAATGCTGAAGGCCGACTCACCGGCACCGCTGGCCCGGAACGCCGACGGCGAGTATCCGGTGCCCATGCCGGGCCGCTACAAGTTCGAGTATCACGACTGACCCGCCCATCTGCCGGAGCCAGCCGATGTCCGCTTCTCCACAGCATGCCTTCGAGGCACTGGGCCTCGTGCTGCCGCCGGCGCCGAAGCCGGCGGGTCTCTACAAGCCGAGTCTCGTCGTCGGGCCGCACGTTTACGTCTCCGGCCACGGCCCGCTGCTGCCCGACGGCACGCTGATCCGCGGCCGGGTGGGCCGTGACCATGACCTCGCCGGGGGCAAGAACGCCGCCCGGCAGGTGGGCCTGGCAATCCTGGCCACGCTGATCGCCAACCTCGGCAGCCTCGACCGCATTCGGCGCGTCATAAAGGTGCTGGGCATGGTGAATTGCACGCCGGAGTTCACCGCCCTTCCGCAGGTGATCAACGGCTGCAGCGAACTATTCGCCGCGGTGTGGGGGCCCGACCTCGGCGTCGGCGTGCGCAGCGCCGTGGGCATGGCCTCGCTGCCCGACGACATGGCGGTCGAGATCGAGGCGGTCTTCGAACTGGCGTGAGGAACGGGACATGAGCCTCCTCATCGTCGCGGCCGCGATCGCCTGCCTGATCGCGCTCGTTGCCGGGGCGAAACTGCATCCTTTCCTGGCGTTCGTGCTGGTCTCGACCGCGGCGGCACTGGCCCTCGGCGTGCCGCCGGATCGCGTTCCCGACGTGGTCAAACAGGGAGTGGGAGGCATCCTCGGGAAGCTCCTGATCACGATCGTCGCCGGGGCCATGCTCGGCCGGCTCGTCGTGGAGAGCGGCGCCGCGCAGAAGATCGCCACGGTCCTCGTCGAGTGGTGCGGCCGCCCGCGGATCGCCTGGGCGATGGCCCTCACCGGCTTGATCGTCGGCATCCCTTTGTTCTATGGCGTCGGCTTCGTGCTCGTGGTGCCGATCGTGTTCGCCGCCACGGCCCGCTACGGCCTCCCGCCACTGGTCGTGGGCGTGCCGGCGCTTGCCGCGCTGAGCGTGGCCCACGGCCTCTTGCCGCCGCACCCCGGGCCGACCGGGCTGGTGCCGAAGTTTGGTGCCGACATGGGGCTCACGCTGCTCTACGGGCTGATCATCGCCGGACCGGCGATCATCCTCGCCGGCCCGATCTTCGCCCGCTTCCTCGCCAGCGTTTCCGCCCGGCCGCTGGCGGGGCTGGAAACGCGGCCGCTCGCCGACGACCAACTGCCCGGCGGGGCGGCGAGCGTGTTCACGGCCCTGCTGCCGGCCGTCCTGCTGCTGGTCACGACGGCGGCCCGAATGCTGTTGCCGGCCTCGTCGCCGGCCGCCCCGTGGGCGAAGCTGGCGGCGGACGCCGACCTGGTGATGCTGGCCACGCTCGCCGTCGCGGCCGTGACCCTCGGCCTGTGCCGCGGACGGCCGTTCACCGCGGTGATGGATACCTACTCCAAGGCGATCGGCGACGTGGCCTCGGTCCTGCTCGTGATCGCCGGCTCCGGGGCATTCGGCGCGATGCTGCTGGAAAGCGGTGTGGACAAGACGATCACGGGCCTGCTGCGGGACCTGCCCGTGAGCCCGCTGGTCCTGGCATGGCTCGTGACGGTCGTGATTCGAGCCTGCGTCGGCTCGGCGACGGTCGCGGGGCTCACGGCCGCCGACCTGATCGCGCCGCTGGCTGGCGGCGGCGACGTCAACCCGAACCTCATGGTGCTGGCGATCGGCGCGGGAAGCCTCGCCCTGTCGCACGTCAACGACGCCGGATTCTGGCTGTTCAAGGAATACTTCGGCCTCTCGATCGCCGATACCTTGCGCACATGGACGGTCATGGAGACAATCGTCGCCGTCGTCGGCCTGGCCGGCGTGCTCGTGCTCTCCCGCGTCGTCTGACGGCCCACCGCCGCGGCCGGCCCCACGCTCGTCGAGCGTTCGCCGGCCCTCGCGCCTACCGCGCCCAATGTGTCCGGGAAACGCCGCACGTATGCCGGAACGGCTCTAGGTGGCGGACACGGTGGGCCCGGCGGCGGCCCGGGTCAGGAACATCTCGGCCTCGATGCCGGTGGCGTCACGGTAACTGCGGCGCAGGGCCGCCATCACCGTGTCCGCCCCTGCGGCAGCCACGAGCGCCACGGCACACCCGCCGAAGCCGCCCCCGGTCATGCGGCAGCCGTGGACACCGGGCAGGGCCGCGGCGGCGCTGACGAGCAGCTCCATTTCGGAGCACGACACTTCGTAGTCGCGGGCGAGCGACTCGTGGCTCTCCCGCATCAGCCGGCCGGCGCGGGGCCAGTCGGCGGCCTCGACGGCCGCCACGAAGGCGAGCGTGCGATCGTTCTCGGCAAGCACGTGGGCCGCCCGGCGGCGTTCGAGATCGGGCAGCGTGGCGGCCCGCGCCCGCCAGATCGCAGGCGTCACGTCCCGCAGCGTGGCGCAGCCGAGCAGGGTCGCCGCCGAGGCGCACTGCCCGCGCCGCGTGGCGTATTCCCCGTCGCCCAGGCTGTGCTTCACCCCGCTGTCGATCACCAGCACGCAGATCGACGGATCGTCGAGCGGCACGTGGCGAAGGCCGCGATTGCGGCAATCGAGCAGCAACGCATGCCCGGCGCGGCCGCAGGTGACGGCGAACTGATCCATGATTCCGCACGGCACGCCCGCGAAGAGATTTTCGGCCCGCTGGCAGAGGAGCGCCTTCGCGTCCAGCGGCAGGGTCCGTGCACAGAGCGTTTCGACCACCGTCGCCGTCGCCACCTCGAGCGCCGCACTGCTGCTCAGGCCGGCTCCGGATGGCAGATCACCTGACACGACCGCCTCGAAGCCGGGGATTCGCCAGCCGCGTTCCAGGAACCCCAGTAGCACGCCGGCCGGATAGTCGCTCCATGTCCCTGCGGGGACGAGCGGAGCGTCGAGATCGAAGACGGCGGCCGCCGCCTCCCGCTCCGACCGGAACACGGCACGGCGGTCGGTCCGCGGCCGCACCGTGAGCCGCAGGCCCCGGTCGATCGCCATCGGCAGCACGAAGCCGTCGTTGTAATCGGTGTGCTCGCCGATCAGGTTGACGCGGCCCGGGGTCCGCACCACGAACGGCGCGGAGCCGGTTGCCGAAGACGCGCTGACAGTTTCCGTCATGACACCTCGCACAGCGCCTAACGGGCCATGAGCCGCTCGATCTCGTCGGGGTCGATCGGCACGTGGCCGCAGAGGTCGACCGGGCCATCCGCCGTGACGAGCACGTCGTTCTCCAGGCGCACGGCGAGGGACTCCTCGGGAATGTAGATCCCCGGCTCGACGGTGATCACCCAGCCGGGCGCGAAGGGACCGTTGACCGGGGCGATGTCGTGCACGCCGAGGCCGATCGAGTGGCCGAGCCCATGCATGAAATACTTCTGACAGGCGGGCTTTTCCGGCGTGTCGGCCGCGGCGTCGGCGGCAGAAATCAGCCCCAGACCGACCAGTTCGTTCGCCATCTGCACCTGCGCCGCCCGCTTCCAGTCGCGTGGCGTGATGCCCACGGTGGCCCGGGCGATCGAGTCGCGCATCACCCGCAGCACAGCCTCGTAGACGGCCCGCTGCCGTGGCGTGAACCGGCCGTTGACCGGATAGGTGCGGGTCAGATCGGCGTTGTAGTTGGCGTAGGCGGCGCCGACGTCGACGAGCACGAGTTCGCCGTCCCGGCACGGGGCGTCGTTGTCGAGGTAGTGGAGAACGCAGGCGTTCCTGCCGGAGCCGATGATCGGTTCGTAGGCCATGCGGCCCCGCCGACGAGTGAACTCGGCTGCCAGTTCGGCCTCGAGCTCGAACTCCATCACCCCCGGCCGCAGGGTCGCGAGCAGCCGCCGCAGGCCGGCGGCGGTGATCTCGACCGCCCGACGCATGAGCTCGATCTCCGCCGGGCTCTTCACGGCCCGGAGCCGCCGCATGATCGGGCCCAGCCGCTCGTAGCGGTGCAGGGGATAGCGGGCGATCAACTGGCGGGCCAGCCGGAGGTCGCGCTCCTCCACCTCGTAGGCCGCCCGCTCGTGCTCGTTGAGGTTCAGGTAGACCGAATCACACTCGCAGAAGAGCGTATGGATCACGGCCGGCAGCTCGGACAGCCAACGGACCTTGGCGACTCCGGAGATCTCCGTCGCCCGCTCCCGCGAGAGCTTGTGGCCCTCCCACTGGGCGAGATGCTCGTTCGGCTGGCGCACGAAGAGCATCTCCCGCTGGGCGGGATCGTGCGCCCGCGGTGCCAGTACGAGGACGCTTTCCTCCTGCTCGATGCCCGTCAGCCAGAAGAGGTCGCTGGCGGGGTGGAGCTTCCGGCTGCCGTCACCGGTCGTCGGCGACACATCGGCGGCATGCACGATCGTCACGGCGTGGCCGGGCAACTGTTCGACAAGGCGGCGGCGGTTGGTTACGAACAAGGACGGATCGATCGGGGCGTGGCGCATGGCGGCAAGACGAGCGGGAAAAAGAGGGGTGGGCGGTGGAACCCCGCGGACGCTACGGCAGCGGCCTACCGGCCGTCGCCCTGCAACAGGGAGTCGAGCGTCGGCATGGCCGGCTTCTCAGGGACGGCCGTGGCGGTGGCTGCAGGTGGCGGCTCCATGCCCCCGGACTTCGCCCGCTTCCGTGCCAGCGCCGCATCGATCGGATCAGTCAATAGGCCGGCGATATCGCGGTACATGCCGGAGGCATGCGATTTGATCGCCTCGGCCTGCTCGGGGGTCAGTGTGTCGCCGGCCTCGGCCAATTTCCACCACTCGTTGGCGAGTTTGAAGCGGGAGGTGACCACGACTTTCGGCTCCTTGGACAGGGCGATCTCGCGGGTCGCGAGGTTGCGCAGGCCCTCGTTGCGGCCCCGCGCCAGAAGCGGTAGCCCGGCCGGCCAGTCGCGTTTTACGAAGCACAGGTAGCGGCCCACGGTCTCGGCCGCGTCGGCGTCGTCCGGAAAGGCCGCCAATTTGTCGCGGGCCGTCGTGTAGTCGAAGGCTTGCCGGCGGCGCTCGCGTACTTCCCTGCGGAGGTTCGTGGCGTCGGCCAGGAGCGCCACGGCGACGGCCTTGGGAGGCGGCTCGCGTTTCCGCCGGCTTTCCGCGGCGCGGACCTTCTCCTCCTTCTCGATCGCCCTGGCGAGCGTCTCCGCGAGGTCGGCCGCCGCGTCGGCGAGGTCGTAGCGATCCGCGGCGACAGCCTGCCGGGCCGTCTCCACAACGTGCTCGAAAAGCAGCGCGTCGGGGCGGATGTCTTCCGCGCGGGCCATCTTGGCCAGCAGCGCGTGCCGCGATGCGAGGGCGTCGATGTCAAACAGAGCGGCCCGCCGGGCAAGCGCGTCGAGCGCCGCTGACGTGGCGCGGGCCTCGAGCGCGAGCCGCTCCGCCAGCGTTAACAGCGCGAACTTGCGGGCCGGATCATTGGTCTTGTCGGCGGTGTCGCGAAAGGAGCGGACGGTGGATTCGGGATTCGCGGCCGCCGCTTTGATGGTTTCCTCGTAGGCCTGATGGATCAGCTCCAGGGCCTCGTCCACCGCCGACTGATCGGGCACGGCCAGCCGTTTGGCCGGCGGAGCGAATGGCGCTACGCCCGGTTGCACTCGGGACGACGTCGTGCCCGACTTCCGCTGTGGCTCGTCGAACGGCGTGGACGCTGCGCCGTCGAGATCGTTCGCGGTCGGGTTGAGCAGGTTCTCCAGCGTCGGCGGCCCCGTCTGCAGTGCCAGGCACGGCGACACGCGGGCAGCCGCCAGGAGACATAACCCCAGACAGAAAACGACTTTGAGAACGGCCATGATAAAAGTCTTTCGCGAACGAAACGCCCGCCCTAGCAGTCGGTGAAAGAAGTCCTCCATGCCATTTTTCCGCTTGGCAAGCCGGTGGAAAAGCCGAAGCTTTCCCCGGCCGGCTGTCGCCGGCTCCGGCGGCAGCAGACTTATTCCACGGTCTGCTCGTCGATTCGCAGAGTAGGGGGATTTTTCTTCCCGCACAAGCCTGGGGCCGGTCGGCGTCGGCATTCTCGGCCCGTGCACCGAGTGACTACCATCCGGTGATGAGCCCCGCAAATTCAGCGACTTTTGCGCGGGAGACTGCCGGCGATCCTCGGAAAGGAGGACGCGGCTTCCCGGTCGATCTGCCGCTGCGCTGCGTCTTCGTGGCCGCCCAGGCCGCCACGGTGCTGCTCACCTGGCGGGTGTGGGAACCCCGGTCGCATCCGCCGATGCTGCCGCTGCTCGACCTGCCCGCCGTGCACGCGGGCTGGCCGATGCTCGCCAGCCTGGCCGTGGTCCTGGGCTGGCCCCGCGTCGGCGTTCCCCTGCACACGCTCGTGCTCGGGCTCGCGATCGTGGCGGATCAGTCACGGATGCAGCCGCACGTGGTCTCGCTGGCGACGCTCCTCTGGGCCGCCAGCGGACTGCCCGACGGCCGCGTCGTCGCGCGGGCCGCCCTCGCCGCGCTGTGGACGTATGCCGGCCTCCATAAACTGACGTCGGCGACTTACTTCACCGTCAGCGGGGCGTGGCTCCTGCGGGCCGTGTGGCCGGCTGGGCCCACGTGGATCGGCCCCACGCTCGCGGCCGCGGTGGCCGGCACCGAGTTGTTCCTGGGCCTGGCCTGCTTCGTGCCGCGACTGCGGACGACGGCCGCCATGGTCGCGCCGGCGTTTCATCTGGCGACGTTCGCCGTGCTGGCATTCCGGCTGCAGTGGGACGCGGCCGTCTGGCCCTGGAACCTGGCGCTGGCGGCCGCCGGGCCGGGCCTGCTCATTGCGTGGCAGGGTGCGGGGCTCGGCGCCGAGTTCGCCCTGGCCCGCCGTCCGGCCCGCCGCGTCGCCGTCGCGTTGCTGCTGCTCCCGGCAGGCTACTGGCTCGGCGTCGTCGACGCCTTTCTTGCGCACTGCGTGTATGCCGACAATCGCCCGAAGGCCTCCGTGTGCACGCCATTCTCGCGGACCGACCTGGAAGACGTCTGCCGGGGGCTCGGCGTCGTGCTGCCGCCGGCGCACCGCCTGTACGCGCCGTTCTTCCGCGGCATCGGGCGGCCCGGCGAGTGGCTGGAGATCGAGGACCCGCGCTGGATCGCCCACGTGCGCGGCTTCGCGCGGCGGAAGCTCCGCTGGGACGACCTCGCCGCGCCGGCCGTCCTCGGGAAGGCGGCTGCGGCGCAGTGATCCCGGCGATGCCGGTATCATCGTGCAATTCCACTTTTTGCCCGTGGCAGCCATGACAAATCCGCACCACCTGCCCGTCGATCTGCCAGTCGCCGCGGTGCTCGAAGACGCTGTCGCGGCGGCACGCGCCGGGGCGGTCGTGATCACGGCGCCGCCGGGCTCCGGCAAGACGATGCTCGTGCCTGCGGCGCTCCTCGATGACCTGCCGGCGCCGAGCCGCGTCGTGCTGCTGCAGCCACGCCGGCTGGCCGCGCGGGCCGTGGCCGGGCAGATCGCCCGGCTGCGGGGCGGTCCCATCGGCGGAGAGGTGGGCTACCAGGTGCGATTCGATGCCCGGGTGGGCCGAGACACGCGGCTGGTGGTCGAGACGACCGGCATCATGCTGCGGCGTCTGCTCGACGACATCACGCTCGAGGGGATCGGAGCCGTCGTGCTGGACGAGTTTCACGAGCGGACCGTGGAGATGGATCTGGTGCTCGGCCTGCTCACGCGGCTGCGGCAGACGGTGCGGCCCGACCTGCGAATCGCGGTCATGAGCGCCACGCTGGCGGCCGAGCCGGTGGCGCGGCTGCTCGGCGCGGGAGATGACGCCTGCCCGATCGTGTCGGCTACCGGCCGCGTGTTTCCCGTCGAGACCCGGTATCTCAAGCACGGTGACCGGCGGGACCTCGTCGAACTCGTCGCCACGGCCGTTCCTGAAGCCCTGCGGCAGACCTTCGGGCACGTGCTCGTCTTCCTGCCGGGCGTGGGCGAGATCATGCGCTGCGAGCGGCAACTCGCCCCGCTCGTCGAGCGGCACGGACACACGCTGCTGCCGCTGTTCGGCGACCTGCCGCCCGAGCAGCAGGACCGGGTGCTCGAAGAGACTGGCCGCCGCAAGGTGATCCTGGCCACGAACGTCGCCGAAACGTCACTGACGATCCCCGGCGTCACCGCGGTCGTCGATTCTGGACTCGCGCGACAACTGCGGGTGACACATGCCACCGGCCTGCCCCGCTTGGAACTCGTGCCGATTTCGAAGGCGGCGGCCGAGCAGCGGGCGGGCCGCGCGGGCCGGACCGCCGCCGGCATCTGCTGGCGGCTGTGGGACGAGGCGGCCCATCACCACCGTCCGCAGGCCGAGCCGCCCGAGGCGGTCCGCGGCGCTCTTGCCGGGCCGCTCCTGCAGCTGCTCGCGGTCGGGGAGGCGACGGACTTTCCGTGGCTCGATCCGCCCCCGCCGGCTGCGCTCGAGGCCGCATGGCGGCTGCTGCGGCAGCTCGGCGCAGTGGAGGCGGACGACTCCGGAACCGACCGCATCACGCCGCTGGGCCGCGACCTGGCGCGGCTCCCCGCCCATCCGCGGCTCGGTCGCCTGCTGCTTGCCGGCGCCAGCCGGGGCGTGCTCCGCGAGACGTCGATCGCCGCCGCCTTGCTCTCCGAACGCGATCCCTTCCGGCCCGCGCGGCACGTGGGTGGCCCGCGTGATCGGCTCACCGTGCGCACCCGCTCTGACGTCGTCGACCGGGTGGCGGCCTTGCAGGCGTTTCACGCCGGCCGCGACTCCGGTGATCCGCATCTCGAACTCCATCCCGGCGGTGCCGGCAACGTGCTCCGCGTCGCCGAGCAGCTGTATCGCATCGTGGAGCCGGCCGCGCCGCGGGCCGCCGATCCGGCCACGAGCCTCATGCAGGCGCTGCTGGAGGCATTCCCGGACCGCGTCGCGCGGCTCCGGCCTGGGGCGCAGGACCGCGGCACCATGGTGGGCGGCCGCGGCGTGCGGCTCGACGCCGGGTCGCGGGTCCGCGGCGAGCCGCTGTTTCTCGCGATCGACATCGACGACGCCGCGGGTGAGGCCGGCGTGCGGCAGGCCTCGGCCATCGAGCGGCCGTGGCTCGACGAGGACTGCCTGGCCGCGGCGAACCTGCGCACCGCCGACGAAATCCTCTTTCACCCGTCGCGCCGCCAGGTGGAGGCACGGCGGCGGACGGCCTGGATGGATCTCGTCCTCGACGAAACGCCGATCGCGATCGGCGACGCCGACGCCGCGGCTGCCGTGCTCGCCCGCGAGGCGGCCGCACAGTGGGACCGGGTGGCGCCCGCGCCCGACACGGCGGCCGGCGGGTTCCTGGCCCGCGCCCGCTGGCTGATGGCGACGATGCCCGATCTCGGCATGCCGCCGCTCGACGATGCCGTGCTCAAGACGTTGCTGCCCGATGTGTGCCGCGGCCTGCGGACGCTGGAGGAGGTGCGGTCTGCGGATTGGCTGACGCCACTCCAGACGCTCGTGGGCTTCGACCGGCTGCGCGAGGTCGACGCCTTGGCACCGCCGTTCATCGAACTGCCCACCGGCAAGCGTCACCGGCTCGCCTACGATGGCGCGAGCCCTCCCGTGCTGGCGGTGCGGATCCAGGAACTGTTCGGGGTCGCGGAGACGCCGCGGGTCGCCGGCGGCCGGGTGCCGGTGCTCCTCCACCTGCTGGGGCCGAACCACCGCCCGCAGCAGGTGACCGCCGACCTGGCCGGCTTCTGGGCCAACACGTATCCGCGGGTCCGCCAGGAGCTGCGGCGCCGGTATCCCAAGCACGCCTGGCCCGACGATCCGCGGACCGCCGCGGCACGTAAAAGCTGACTCGTCAAGCCGCCGCGGGGCGATTTTCCCCGTCTCATCGCCCGCGGCGATCTACCTGCAGCGGAACCGCGCGACGCACCGTGCATGCTCGTGGTGGCGGTTCTTCCGCGGCTGCGGCGGCCACGGCCGGCGGGTCAAGCCCTGGGGAACCGCCCGACGATCACCATCCCCGGGGTGAGCCCCCGTCGGCAGCGTGCCGGCGCCCGCCTGTGCCCGAGTGTCTTTTCCCGAGGAGCCCGTTTCATGAGTCGCATCGTCTTCGTGATCGCCGTCGTGTCGACCCTGTTCATCGGTGGCGCCGCGTCCGCCAACCAGATCCGTAATGGCCAGCAGATCCAGGCCGCCCGCAAGGGACCGGTCGCCAAGCTGATCGAGCTCGAGCGTCGCAAGAACGAGTGGCTCCGCGAGAAGTTCCTCAACCGGTAACCCACGGCGACGCCGTCACAGCTGCGAGCGAATCGCACGCACGATGGTGTCCGGATCCGCGGCCACGTCGACCACGATCGGTCGCTCGTCCGCAGCGGGTCGTTCCAACAACGCCAGTTGGCTGTCGAGCAGCGTGGCGGGCATGAAATGGCCCGCCCGCTGCTCGATTCGCTTTCGCACCACGCCGCCCGGGTCGTCGAGGTGCACGAGGCGGACGAGCGGGTGCGGGAGGCCGAGCCGGTCGCGATAGCGACGGGCCAATGCCGAGCAGGCGAGCACCAGCCCGCCTTCCCCCATCGCGTCGCCGCCCGCCGCGGCCTCGTGCAGCACGCGGGCGAGCGCGTCGAGCCACGGCCACCGATCGGCGTCGTTCAGCGGTGTGCCGGATCGCATCTTGGCGACGTTGGCGGGGGGATGAAATTCGTCGGCGTCGCGAAACGTCCAGCCGAGGGCGGCGGCCAGCCGGCGACCGATCTCGGTTTTACCCGCTCCGCACACGCCCATGATGACGACCGCCCGGGGGCCGGAAGGACGGACAGCGGGCGGCGAGACGTCGTTGGTCATGCAATGAGAGTACCGGTTTTGAAGCTGTGGAGCACCGGGCAGCGAGTCTGGCCGAGCTTCACACCCCCTGGCCCGAGCTTCACACCCGGACACGACGCTCGGAGACCGCCGCTACACTCGGACCGGCACGGAGCAGGCAGCCTGACGTGATGAATGCCGCGACGCGGGAATGGTGTGCGGGCCTGGCGGCGTTCGCGGCCGAACGACGCGGTGCGCAGCCGCCGCACCACCCCGATCCGCCGCCCGTGGCGGCCGCCGAGCGGGCGATCCTCGCCGCGCACCTGGTGGCCTGGCTCGATGACTGGACGGCGATCATGTCCGCGCGAGGCGCATGGGCCCGCGGAAGACCGGGGGCGGATCCTGATGCCGGCATCGTGCTGACGACGTCGGCCGAGGGGATCGCGGTGGCGGAGGACTTGCTTGCGGGCGGCCATCCGGTGGCGGCCGCAGAGGCGCGACGGGTCGTGCCCGTGACCGAGCTTGAGTATCGGCTGTGGTGCATCCGCCATCCCGACGACGACCACCGGCATCACATGAACCACTGGAGTTGGATCAAGATGCGGGTACCGCTCCGGCGGCATGCCGAGTTCGCCCGGCATCCACTCGGGCCGGGCGAGGCCTACTGGCTGCATCGTGCCGGCACCGCCGGCGCGGGAGCAGCTGATCGTCGGGACTGCCATCTCTGGCGGTGGAACGGCCAGCACGCGGCGCTGCTGGAAGCGTTCGTCCGGGAAGGGGGGGTGTCGCACCTCGCCCGGCCGACCCAGCCGCATGACGAAGCGTGATTGAGGTTTTCGGAGACGGGCGATACTTTTTCGGCTTCCAGCATCGCTCTGCCTGGGAGCCGACATGAAGCCTCGCATCCTGCTCACTACCACCTCTTTTCAAGACACGCCCGGCGGGCACCACGAGGCACTCGCTGCCACCGGCTGGGAAGTCATCACCGCCCGCGGCCCGCTCAACGAGGCCGACACGCTCGCGGCCGTGGGGGAGGTCGACGGCTATATCTGCGGAGATGACGCGATCACGCGGGCGGTGCTCGAGAAGGCCCGGCCGCGGCTCAAGGTGCTGTCGAAGTATGGCATCGGCGTCGACAAGATCGACGTCACAAGCTGCACCGAGTTCGGCATCCCGCTGCTGTTCACCCCTGGCGTCAACCACACCACGGTGGCGGAGCACGCCTTCCTGCTGCTGCTGGCGCTGGAGAAGAACCTGCTGTTCCACGCCGATTCCGTCCGCGGCGGCGGCTGGAAGCGACAGACCGGCCACGAGCTCCTCGACAAGACGATCGGGATCGTGGGCATGGGACGGATCGGCAAGGAGGTGGCGCTCCGGGCCCAGGCCTTCGGGATGAAGCCGATCGGCTATGACGTCTACTGGGACGAAGCGTTCGCCGCGGAGCACCGCATTCCGCGGGCCGCCTCGCTCGACGAGGTGTTCGCCACCGCCGACTACCTCTCCCTGCACACGAACCTCACTCCCGAGACGCGGGATCTCGTGCGGGCCGAAACGATCGCGAAGATGAAGCCGGGGGTGATCGTGATCAACTGCGCCCGCGGCGAGATCGTCAACACGCCGGACATGGCCGCCGCCTTGCGGGATGGCCGCGTCCGCGGCTACGGCACCGACGTGCTCGACGCCGAGCCGCCGGCGGCCGACCATCCGCTGACGCGGCTTCCCAACTGCCTGGTCACGCCCCATGTCGGCTCACGCACCCACGAGAGCGTGCAGCGGCAGGCGATGGCGGCCGTCACGAACCTGATTCGCGCCATGCATGGCGAGAAGCCCCTCGCCCAGGTCAATCCCGAGGTCCCGGTCAAGAAAGTCGTTTAGGCGCTCCACCCATGTCTGAAACCTTTCATGTCGTCCCCGTCGCCGCCCACGAGGCAATCGTCCGCGGCGCGTACCTGCGTCGCGGCTTCGACGCGAGCGAGGCCGAGCACGCGGCCCGGCTCGCCACGGCCGCCACGCGGCACGGCATCCGCACGCACAACGCCATCAAGGCGCTGCATCTCGATGAGCACTTCGGCTCCCGGGCCCACGGCTGCGTGCCGCGGGCGGAGATCAGGAAGCTGCCGTCGCGGTTCGACGCCTGCGAGGTGTGGGACGCGAACAAGAAGCTCGGGCAGGCGGTCGCCTGGGAGGCGATCGAGACCTGCATCCGGCTCGCCGATCGGCACGGCTGCGGCACGGTGAGCGTGGACAACGCCTTCCACTACCTGTGGGGCGGCGGCTACGTGATGGAGGCGGCCCGGCGGGGCTACATCGCCTACACCAACTGCACGGCGGCGCTGGCCGAGGTCGTGCCCTTCAAGGGCGTGCATCCCACGCTGGGCACGAACCCGCACTCCTGGGGTTTTCCCACAACCGAGGCCGTGGGGTTCCCGATCGTGATCGACTGGGCGACGAGCGTGATCGCCATGGGCCGCGTGCAGCAGCTGAAGCGCGAGGGCAAGCCGCTGCCGCCGAATGCGGCGGTGGACAAGGCGGGCCGGCCGACCACCGACCCGGCGGAGGCCGTGTCGCTGCTGCCCTTCGGCGACCACAAGGGCTACGGCCTGTCGCTGATCAACGAGATCGTGGCCGGCTTCATCGGCGGCTCGCTGCCGACGATCCGCAACCGGGCCCCGGTGGCGGGCGAGAAGCAGACCTGCGGGTTTTTCTTCCAGGTGATCCACCCCGAGGCGGTCAGTGGCGGCGCGTTCGCCTCGAGGCCCAGGCTGCGGCCCGCAGCGACGCCGCCGGCGGCCTGCTCTTCTCGACCGCGGAGGTCGAGGCGCTCAACGAGATCGCCCATGAAGCCGGTGTGCCGGAACTGGACATCGGCGGCTTGCGCAGATTCGGATCATGACGCCCTCTCCCTCGGGAAGAGGGCAGGGGTGAGGGTGCCCCTGAATCGTGCATCCGGCCGGGCACCCTCACCCGGCCTTCGGCCACCCTCTCCCATGGGGAGAGGGACATGGAGAGGAAATCGTCGCATGGCACTCCCCTTGAAAGCGAAGGACTCCTGCACCTTCGACCAGGTCTCGCTCGGTGAGATCATGCTCCGGCTCGATCCCGGCGAGGGCCGGATTCGCACGGCCCGGCAGTTTCACGTGTGGGAGGGGGGCGGCGAGTACAACGTGGCCCGCGGCCTGCGGAAGTGCTTCGGCCTGAAGACCGCCGTCGTCACCGCCTTCGTGGACAACGAGGTCGGGCACCTCGTCGAAGACTTCATCATGCAGGGGGGCGTGTGCACCGACTTCATCCACTGGCGGCCTGACGACGGCATCGGGCGGACGGTCCGCAACGGGCTCAACTTCACGGAGCGGGGGTTCGGCATCCGCGGGGCGGTGGGCGTGCCCGACCGGGGCAACACGGCGGCCAGCCAGTTGAAGCCGGGGGACGTGGACTGGAACCATCTCTTCGGCACGCTCGGCGTCCGCTGGTTTCACACCGGCGGCATCTTTGCGGCCCTGTCGGAGACGACGGCGGCCCTGACCGTGGAGGCGGTTCAGGCCGCGAAGAAGCACGGCACGATCGTGTCCTACGACCTGAACTACCGGCCCAGCCTGTGGAAGAGCATCGGCGGCCAGCCCAAGGCGCGGGAGGTGAACCGCGAGATCGCCCGGCACGTCGACGTGATGATCGGCAACGAGGAGGACTTCACCGCCTCGCTCGGCTTCGAGGTGGCGGGCGTCGACCACGCCATCAGCGCGATCGAGACCGGCGCCTTTAAGCAGATGATCGAGACGGCGGTCAAGGAGTTTCCGAACTTCAAGGTGGCCGCCACGACGCTCCGGCGGGTGATCACGGCGACGAAGAACGACTGGAGTGCGATCTGCTGGCACGACGGGAAGTTCTACGACAGCCGGAAGTATCCGGAACTCGAGATCCTCGACCGCGTGGGCGGCGGCGACAGCTTTGCCAGCGGCCTGGCCTTCGGGTTCCTGGAGTTCAACTGCCCGCAGCAGGCCGTGGACTACGGCGCCGCGCATGGCGCTCTGGCGAGCACGACCCCCGGCGACACCTCCATGGCCACCCGGGCCGAGGTGGAGAAGCAGATCAAGGGTGGCGGGGCGCGAGTCGTGAGGTGAGATTACCTGCGGCCACGACGGCCGCCCGCAGCGGCGATCCGGATCGTCGCTGCGGGAAAGCCACCGAGGCCAGGATGGCTCGGTGGCGTGAAAACCGAAAAGCAGATCAAGGGTGGCGGGGCGCGAGTCGTGAGGTGAGGTTACCTGCGGCCACGACGGCCGCATGCAGCGGCGATCCGGATCGCCGCTGCAGGGAAGCCACCGAGGCCAGGATGGCTTCTACCCGTGAACAGGGGATAGGTTCCGTCCCCGTTCAAGAAGCCCCGGGTGGAAACCCGGGGACTCCGGGCACGAAAACCTCCCCGCCCTCCATGTCATGCAACGCCACGCGCTTCCACGCTGCGAACCCAAATCGCATGGCACCCGGGAACGCATGCCACCCGGAGTCCCCCGGCTTCCGCCGGGGGCTTTTTGGGTGCCTATCGCGCGCGTGCTCCAAGAAGCCCCGGGTGGAAACCCGGGGACTCCGGGCACGAAAACCTCCCCGCCGTCCATGTCATGCAACGCCACGCGCTTCCACGCTGCGAACCCAAATCGCATGGCACCCGGGAACGCATGCCACCCGGAGTCCCCCGGATTCCGCCGGGGGCTTTTTGGGTGCCTATCGCGCGCGTGCTCCAAGAAGCCCCGGGTGGAAACCCGGGGACTCCGGGCACGAAAACCTCCCCGCCGTCCATGCCGCATGGCATTACGGCCGGAGACCGCCGCTCCAGGAGGCGTCGGTCGCGGTAGCCCGGCCGCTCATCCGCGCGTCATCAGTTCGACCCACGACTTGCAGCCGCCGTAGGAGTCGTGCCAGGGAAGCGTGAGCGGCCCGGGAAGCGGAGTCACCTCGACCTCCAGGACGTGCAGCTCGTCCTGCCAGCGGTGGAACCGCTCCGCGACCACGGCGTCGCTCCACACGTGCCGCCCGCGGAAGGCCGCGAGGTCGGCGAGCGACCGGATCCGCAGGGCCTCGCGGACGCGGGCCATGTGACGGAGGACGACACTGCCTTCCGGCGGCCGGTCGCCGTCGATGTCGACGAGCAGGTCGCGGGCGTCGGGCACGAGGCTCTCGGGGGCCTGATGCACGAACGTGGGCAGGAGGAGGAACTCGGCATGCTCGGGCCGGAACGCTCCGCCCGGCTCGACGATCCCGCCCTTCCGCAGGATCACGTCCTGCCGGCCGGCGGCGAGCGCGCGGCAGATCGCGGCCCACTCCTTGAAGGCGAATGCCGGCAGGCCGGGACCGCGCGGCGTCATGTGGCCGCCTTGCGCAGGCAGTTGCGGCGCTGCTGCGTCACGGGTGGCTGAGGGCGGGGCGGCGTCATTTGGCCGGCTTGCGCACGTGGATCCCGTCGGCCGTCATCTGGATGATGGGAATGCCGAGCTTCGGGTCGAACACGGCCGTGCCGCGGATGACGACGTCGGAGCCCTTCTGCACGCCGAAGGCCTTGCGGGCGTCGACGGGCAGCGGCTTGCCGTCAGTGCCAAGGAACTGGACGGCCGCCAGCGGTGAGTTGGCGTTGCGCTTCTTGCAGAACGGGCAGTCGTCGGCGACGTGCCCAGGCTTGTTTGCATGGTCATCGGCCGGGATCTCGAGGAGCGAGAACGAGGCCTTGCCCTCCAGGAACGGATCCATGCCCCGGGCCCCGATCCGGCCCGCGATCACGATCGGCTGCGGAGTGGTGGTGAGCTTCGCCTTGGCCTCGGCCAGCGACAGGGCGCCGGCCGGCTCCGCGGCCAGCACCAAGCCGGCGACGGGGTCGGCGGCCCACGAAACGCGGCAGAGCCCCGCTGCCACCACCAGCCCGATCACCAGCCTCCGTGCCATCTTCATCGGGAATCCTCCTGCTGCGGCGGCCGGCCGCGGCTCACAAAGCGTCCTTGAGCGACTTGATCGCGGCATCGATCCGGCTCTTCAGGCCCGCATGCACCTCCGCCGGCGGCTCGCCTTTGCCGGCGGGAGCGTGGAGGGCCGTGTCCAGTTTGTCGAAGCACTCGAAGACCTCGTCGAGCGCCTTGGCGGCCGCCGCCTTGGCGTCGGCCGACAGGTTTTCCTTCGGCAGGAGCCCCTGGATGTCTTCGATGATATGGCCCACGCCGTGCACGACTTCGTCGGCCTCATCGGTGGCGCCGGAGGCCAGGTGCTTTTCGACGGCGGCGGCAGCTTCGGCAAGCTGGGCGACCCCCGCGGCCAGCGTCTCGGGGTGGTCGTGATCCGCGTGGTCGTGGTCGTGATCATGGCCATGGGCCGCCTTCTGCGCTGTCTTTGCCGCCGGGGGCGCTGCGGGCTCGCAGCCCGTGAGGGCGAGGGCGGCCATGACGGAAACCACGGGCAGGGGGCGGGATGCGGACGAGCGGACCATGGAAAAGTCTCCGGGCGGGGGCGGACCGATCTCCGGCAAGAGTACCGCTCAAGACCGCGGTCCGGCAATCCGGCGCCGGACCGGCGGCTGGGCATCGGCCAGGAGGCAGACCAGAGCCCGGTCGGACAGTTCCAGCGGCTGCGCGACGTCGATCAGCGGGCCGGCCCCGGCCGGGTGGATGTCGGCGGGGGACGGGCGGCCCGTGTCGATGAACAGCCGCCAGGGAATCGCCCGCAACGCCTCCGCCTGCGGGAAATGAAACGTCTTCGGTGCCGACCCGGCGTGGGCGAACACGATCACGTGCCGCGGCACGCCATCGCCGCTCTCCGCGGTCGGAGCGCCGAAAAAACACGCCAGGCTCCCGTCGGCCGCGTACCAATCGATGTGGACGCCATCCGGTGAAAACCATTCCACGTCCGGGAGGCTGCCCGCCGCGCTGGTTCCGCCCACGAGGAAGTCCCGCCGCCGCAGCGTCGGATTGCTCCGCCGCAGGGCCACGAGCTCGCGGACGAACCGCACCATGTCGGCTTCCTGCTCCACGAGCCGCCAGTCGAACCAGGAGACCGGATTGTCCTGGCACCAGGCGTTGTTGTTGCCCTGCTGCGTCCGCCGGCATTCGTCGCCGGCGAGGATCATGGGCACGCCCTGGCTGAGGAGCAGCGTCGCCATCAGATTGCGGACCTGCCGCCCGCGGACCGCGTTCACGTCGGTCCGCTTCGTCGGTCCTTCGACGCCGTAGTTGTCGGAGAAGTTGTTGTTGTCGCCGTCGCGGTTGCCCTCGCCGTTGGCCTCGTTGTGCTTCTCGCGGTAGCTGACGAGATCCTGGAGCGTGAACCCGTCGTGCGAGGTGACGAAATTGATGCTATGAAAGGGCTGGCGGCCGTTGTTGGCGTACAGGTCGCTGGAGCCGGCCAGCCGCGTGGCCAGGTGGCCGGTCTGGGCGAAGTCGCCCCGCCAGTAGCGGCGGACGTCGTCGCGGTAGCGGCCGTTCCACTCGGCCCACCGCAGGCTCGCGAAGGAGCCCACCTGATAGGCCCCGGCGGCGTCCCAGGCCTCGGCGATGATCTTCGTATCGGCGAGCATCGGATCCTCGGTGATCACCTCCACGACCGGCGGGTTGGGGAGGATGTCGCCGTTGCGGTCGCGGGACAGGATGCTGGCGAGGTCGAAGCGGAAGCCGTCGATGTGGTAGTTGTGCACCCAGTGCCGGAGGCAGAGGAAGATCAGCTCGCGGACGATCGGATGGTTGCCGTTGATCGTGTTGCCACAGCCGGTGTAGTTGCGATAGGTCGAGCCGCCGTCGCCGAGCATGTAATAGACGCGGTTCTCCAGGCCCTTGAAGGAGAGCGTGGGCCCGAGCTGGTTGCCTTCGGCGGTGTGGTTGAAGACCACGTCGAGGATGACCTCGATCCCGGCGGCGTGCAGGGCCCGGACCATCTCCTTGAACTCGCGGACCTGGCAGCCCGGCTCGGTGCCGGCCGCATAGCCGGAATGCGGGGCGAAGAACGCGAGCGGGTCGTAGCCCCAGTAGTTGGTCCGCGGCGGGCCGTCGACCGTGGGGATCGCCGCGGCGAACTCGTGCACCGGCATCAATTCGACGGCCGTGACCCCCAGGCTCTTGAGGTAGGGAATCTTCTCGATCACGCCGCGGTAGGTGCCCGGGTGCGCCACGCCGCTGGTCGGGCTGGCCGTGAAGCCGCGGACGTGCAGCTCGTAGATCACCGTGTCGGCAAGTTCGCGGCGTAGGTGCCGGTCGCCCTGCCAGTCGAAGGAGTCGTCCACCACCACGCACTTCGGCGGCCGCAGCAGGCCGTCGGCGCCCAGCGTGAACTCACCGGCGAGGGCCCGGGCGTAGGGGTCGATGAGCCTGGCCCGCCCGTCGAACCGCTGGCCGCGCTCGGGGTCGAAGGGACCGTCGGCCTGGAAATGGTAAAGCTGGCCGGGGCCGACGCCGGGCACGAAGATGCTCCAGATATCGCCCCAACGGTCCTTGTTGGGGTCGAGCGTGATCACCTCGGCCGGCTCGGCGTCGCCCGGCCCGTCGTAGAGCAGCACCCGCATGCCGGTGGCCGACCGGCTGTACACGACGAACTGCACGCCCTTGTCGTGGAGGACCGCACCGTACGGCAGCGGCTGGCTGAATTGCAGCGCCGGCAGCGGCATTTCCGCGTGGGCACGCGACGGCTTCGGCCTGGTCTTGCGGGGTGGCATACGCCAGCGATGATACCCTGACGGGTCGCCGCAGGTCGCGGCCGCCGTTCCATCCTCGCGAGAATCGCAGCACCGTGTCGGGAGCCACTTACTCGAGCGCCGGCGTCAACCTGGAGCTCTATCGCGAGGGCATGGCGCGGCTACCAGCCCACATGCGGCGGACGCAGTGCCCGCGGGTGATGAGCGCGGAGGGGGGGTTCGCGGCCCTGTTCCAGCTCGATCTCAAGGGCCTCTTTTCCCGGGGCTACGAGGATCCGCTCCTCGTCTCCTGCACCGACGGCGTGGGCACGAAGCTCAAGATCGCCGTCCAGGCCGGCATCCACCACACGGTCGGCATCGACCTCGTCGCCATGAGCGTCAACGACGCGCTGTGCACCGGTGCCGAGCCGCTGTTCTTCCTCGACTACGTGGCGATGTCGCACGACGACCCGGACCTGCTGGAGCGGATCGTCCGCGGGATCGCCGACGCCTGCGTGGAGTGCCAGTGTGCGCTCGTCGGCGGCGAGACGGCGATCCTGCCCGACATGTACCACCCCGGCGAGTACGACCTGGCCGGCTTCTGCGTGGGCGTGGTCGAGCGAAAGCGGCTCGTCGACGGCAAGCAGATCCGGCCCGGCGACGTCGCCATCGGGATCGCGTCGAGCGGCTTCCACTCCAACGGCTACAGCCTCGTGCGGAAGGCCGTCTTCGAGCTTGGGGGCCTGACGTGCGGCGACACGGTGCCCGCCCTCGGGGGCCGTCCGGTGGGCGAGGTGCTGCTCGAGCCGACGCGGCTCTACGCCCGCCCGGTGAAGGCCGTGCTCGCCCGGCACGGCGCCGCCCAGGCGGTGCACGGCATCGCCCACATCACCGGCGGCGGACTGGCGGAGAACCTCGGTCGCATCGTGCCGGCCGACGTGCAGGTGGAGATCGACCGTGGCTCCTGGCGGGTGCCGGCCGTTTTCCCCTGGGTGCAGGGGCTGGGGAACATCGCGGCCGACGAGATGGAGCGGGTGTTCAACATGGGCGTGGGCATGGTGGTGGTGGTGGCGGCCGAAATCGCCGCCGACGTGCAGCGCGAGCTGGCCGATCTCGGCTACGACTCCTGGACGATCGGCCGCGTCCGGGCCGCCCGCGCCGAGGACGAGCGCGTCGTGCTCCGTTAGAGCGCAGGTGACTTTTGGCGTCGCACCGGCTTCGGGGGCGGCAGCGACGCCGATTTCGCCTCTCCCTCGGGGAGAGGCCGGCCGCAGGCCGGGTGAGGGTGCCGACGAAGTCGCGCGGATTTCCCTGCACCCCCACCCCGACCCTCTCCCAGAGGGAGAGGGAGATACTGCAACCGTCATGCTGAAAAAGATTGGCCTCCATGGCTCGGCTCGCGCTTTTTGATGGTGCGCGTTCTTCAGCCCTTGCTCTCGGCTTCACACGCGTGGACGGCACAAGAAGCCCCCGGCGGAAGCCGGGGGAACACTGGGTGGCATGCCTTCCCAGGTGCCATGTGACGTGGGTTTGAACCGGGACATTGCGTGCCGTCATCCGGCATGGACGGCGGGGTGGTATTCGTGCCCGGTGTCCCCGGGTTTCCAACCGGGGCTTCTTGGACGAATGACGAGACCGATCCCCAATGCAAAGGGCCTGCAAAACGATGTTCGCAACCGGATTCCTGCAGCGGCGACGCTCTCTCGAGCCACTCGGCGCAACACCAAAACTCGCGCTCGGGGCACGGGCAGCCCCGACCTACGGCACCTGGGCGGCGCGGATCGTGGGGGGCGGGGAGCGCGAGGGCCCGGCCTGTTCGAGCGCGGCGAGCAACTGCGACTCGGTGATCGCGTCGCGGAGCACGATCGGCTCGCGGAGCGGCTGGCCCGGCTCGCTGCCGGGGAAGATCACCAGGAACGGGATCGAGCGGCTGCCCATGCTGGCCAGGAAGCGGTCGATCTCGGGGGACCGGTCGGTGAAGTCGGCGAGGATCGGCACCACGCGGTTCTTGCGGATCGTCTCGGCGACCCGGGGCCGCTCGATCGCCGTGGCGAGGTTGGTCTTGCAGGTCGGGCACCAGTCGGCCGTGAAGTCGACGAGCACCGTGGCGCCTCCCATGCGGTGCGCGGCCAACTCCTGAACGGAGAAGGGCTCCTGCCATTCGATGAGCCGGCCGTGGCCACCCGCGTGGGGGCCGAGCCAGGCGAAGCCCGCCGTGCCGATCGCGGCGCCGATCGCGGCGGCCTGCACCCAGCGGCCGAAGCCGACCACGCCCTGCCGCTCCTGGAGGCGGCCCACCCACCAGCAGCCCATCCAGATGCCGATCAGCATCACGAACGTGGGCACGAACCAGGCCGGCTGCTGGCGGAGCATGTAAAAGAGATAGGCCACCGTGCCGAGCATCACGAAGCCGAGCAGTTCCTTGAACGTCGCCATCCACGCACCCGGCCGAGGCATGAACCGCACGAGCGCGGGGAACAGGCCGACGAGGATGTAGGGCAGGGCCATGCCGGTGGCGATGGCCGCGAACACCGCATACGTGACGGCCGTCGGCTGCGTGAGCGTGAACCCGAACACAGGGCCGAGGAATGGGCCGCTGCACGGCGTCGCCAGCACCGTGCCGAGCACGCCCTTGAGGAATGACCCGGCGGGGCCCTCCTGCGACTGCACGTGCCCCGCCTGCTCGCCGATGAAGCCGGGGATGGGAATCTCCCACACGCCCAGAAACGACAACGCAAACGCGAACACGATGCCGATCATCGCGATCCGGAACTCCACGAACTGGAACTGCTGGCCCCAGCCGAGGTTGGTGCCGGCCAGGCCGATGTTGGCCGCCACGCTCGCCGTCGCCAACGCGAAGAACACCGCGAACACGCCGGCGCAGTACCAGAGGTTCATCGTGAACACTTCCTGGCGGGCCCGGCCCGACTGCTGGGCGAACGACATCAGCTTCAGCCCCAGCACCGGGAGCACGCACGGCATGAGGTTGAGGATCAGGCCGCCCAGGAGGCCGTAGAGCAGGGCCCGGGGCAGGGAAAGTTGGTCTGATCCCGGCGCCGCCTCCGCCGCCGCACCGTCCGCCGTGACGGCCGCGCTCGTGTCCACAACCGACCGCGTGCGGGCCGAGATCTTGGCGGGAGCCTGGGCAGCCTCCGCATAGCGGGCCTCGGCGAACTCAACCGCCGCCAGTCCGGCGCCGAGCCGCGTCGTCACCCGCAGGCCGGTCGGCGGGTCGCACGACTCCCCGCTGCAGGTCTGAAATCCCAGCACCGCGTCGACGGTGCCGTCCTGCGCGGCCGGATCGAGACGCAGCGCGAGCGTCAGCGGCCCTTCCACGGCGCCCGCTGCCGCGAGTTCGCCGGCGGCGGCCCGTTCGACGTCGTGGGCCTCGATGGCGGCGATGCGGGCGGTCGTCGCCGCGCCGAGCGACACGATGGTGGGCTTGCCCTGGCCGACGCCGCTGGTGCCGCTGGACGCGGGCACATACGCATGCCAGCCCGCGTCGGGCACGATCCGGATCGTCACCGCCGTGCCCGGCTCGGCCGTCACCTCGACGCTGGCATGCGCTCGGTTCGGTCGGTGGGAGGCCCCGGCGGTCGCGGCCGGCTGGACGGCCGCTGCGGCCGACGCCGCCCGCGTGGTGAAGGTCAGGGTTTCGGGGGGCAGGCAGGAGTTGTCCCGGCAGAGCTGCAGGCTGACAGTGCCCCGCACGTCGCCGCTCCCCCCGGGAGCGAGCGGGGCCCGCCACGTGACGGTGCCGGCATGCTCCTCGATGACAAGCCCCTTCCAGGCGGGAATGTCCGCGGCCTCGTGGGACTGCGGAAGCGCATCGGGCACGAAGGCCCCGGCCAGTCTCCAAGCGGAATCCGCGGCCAGCGCGATCCGCGTCGGCTTCGGCCCGCCAGGCTTCTGGGTGACCGAATAGAGATGCCAGCCTTCCTCGAGCGTGGCGGTGACGGCCAGCACGTCGGGCTTGCCGCCGCCCCCCGGTTCGACGCGCGCCTGGATCGTGACGGGGCTGCCGAGGGCCGCATTGACGGCGGCGAGCGGGTCGACGGGAGCGGCTCCCAGGCCGCCGAGCCGGGGGGCCAGATCCTCGGCCCCGGCCAATCCACCGGCCACGACGCCCAGCGTGACGAGCACGGCTCGCCAGATCGTCGCACTCGGGCCGTTTCGAAGCATGCGTTCCATCACCACCTGCACACCGGTCCCCGATCCCTCGGGGGTTTTTCGACGTCCGCAGTCTACAAACTGCAATTTCCGCGGGTCAAACCGGCTCGGAATCGATGGCCGACCCGGCCTGGGCAAGTTCCCGGCATGCTTCCGCCAGCCCCGACAGCAGCCGATCGACGCGTTCCAGGGCCGCCGGGGCCGAAAACGACCGCCCCTCATCCAGCACCCAGTGAAACCAGTTGTCGAGACCGAGCACGATCGTCGAGGCGTGGAGGAGGGGCAGCACGTGGCGCTCGGCGGCAGACAAAACGCGCACGGCGTGGTAGGCGTCAAGCGCCGGCCCCCAGCGGGTCGCCCAGGCGCCGGTTCCCGACCACGGGCTCGTCCAACTGCCGAGAAGGCGGGCGATGTCGGTTGCCGGGGTGTCGCAGCCCGCGGCATGCAGGTCGATGAGCCCCGTCACCCGATCAGGGGCGAAGAACACGTGGTCCGCCCAGACGTCGCGAAAGACCGGCTGCACCGGCAATGCCGGCGGCCGCCAACGCGCGAATGCCGCCAGCGCTTGGTCGCCTGCCACTGCGGCAAAAGTCGCGATCGCCTGATCGAGCCGGGCGCGCATGCCACACGCCAGATCAGTGGCCGCCACCGCCGGTGCGAGCCGCTCACGGCGGACCCGCCAGGGATCAGCGATCAGCCGCCGGACGCGGTCCAGCCGCCGCGGCAGACCGGGCCCCGCGTCCGGTGCCGGCCCGGGCAACGCAGCAGCCGCCAGATGCACGCGGGCCAGCGCCTCCATGGCTGCGATCGCCTGGGCCGGTGTCGGGGTGGAGGTCGGGCCGCCGGGCGCGAACGCGACGAGTTCCCATATCCGACCGCTCCGGTCGGGGAGCAGTGTCGCGGCCGCGGCCGTGTGGGCGACCGCCGGAATCTCACTGCAGCCGGCGGCACGCAGATGCAGCATCAGCCGATGCACCCAGGCGGCCCGCTCCGGCGACGTGCCGGCCGGAAGCCCCTTGAGCACGAACCGACCTGCCGGGGCCTGAACCAGCCACACCGCCGCGCCGCTGAAGCCCGAGCCGGGCAGGGGGGCGAGGTCGCAGGGCACCTCTCCCCACCAGGCTTTCAACACGCTGCGGGCAACGCGGTCGTCGGCGGGCGTCGTGGTCGGGGGCGACGAGGTCACGCGATGGCTCCCGGGATCGCATCATGCTACGCTCTCGCCCGACCGTCGCGGATCATGCCGCCCCGGCTGCCCCAGGATCCCGCCATGCGGCTCGTCGTCGCCGTCGTGAAACCGGCCCAGGTGGAGAGCACGCGGCAGGCGCTCGCCGCTGTGCACGTCACCCGGCTGACCGTGTGCGACGTGCACGGCTACGGGCCGGACGCGGGCGACCAGGTGCGGCAGGAAGTGATGCTGGAGATCGCCGTGAACGACGACTTCGTCGATCGCACCGTGAGCACGCTGGCCGCGACTCTCGGCTCCGGCGGCCCCGCCGATCCGCCGCGGATCTTCGTGCTGCCGATGGAGGAAGCCGTGCAGATCTACCGCTTCGTCCGCGGTCCGGAGGCGGTATGAACGGGCCGCGCATCCTCCTCGTCGCGGCCGACCTGATGGTGGGCAGCCGGATCGTGGGGCTGGCCAGCGGCTGCGGCGCCGCGGTGGAGCAGCGCCGCGACGCCGACGCCACGGGCGGGCCGTTCGACCTGGCGATCGTCGACGTGCAGGCGCTGCGAGAAGAGCCGGCCGCGGCGTTCGCGCGGCTGCGGGCCGAATCGACGACGGAGCGACCGCTGCGGATCGTCGCCTTCGGGCCGCACGTGGCCACGCAGCTGCTCGAGCAGGCCGAGGCCGCCGGGGCCGACGAGGTCGTGAGCCGCGGCGAACTGCTGGGCTCGTTTGCCGCGATCATCCGCCGCGCGGGCGGCTGATCAGGTCGCGTCGCCGGCGGGCTCTTCGAGGACCACCTCGTCGAGTTCCGTGCCATCCACGTCCTGGCGAAGCAGCAGGTAGGCGGCCGTGGCGATCGCCCAGAAGTAGCCCCAGCCGAACGACGAGAGCAACGTCTCCAGGCCGCGGGTCCAGAAGCCGATGGCCTTCACGCCCCAGGCCGCGGCGGCCGGGCCGCCAGCCGCGAGCCCGTCGAGGACGGTCGCCGTCCGCTCATGCCCCATGCCGAAGCTGGTCGCCCACATGGCCAGGTCGGCCGTGGCATGGGCGAACAGTCCGGCCACGAGGAGCGTCGGGATCGAGACCAGGAGGGCGACGATCGCATAGAAGGCGTAGTGCAGCGGCCGCTGGTAGAGATAGGAGAAGGCGGTGGAGATGGCCTGAAAACTGTCGCCGCGTTCCACGCCGACGCAAGCCACCATCAGCGGCCAGCCGGCGATCATGCCGACGGCCAGGATCGCCAGGACCACGGCACCGAGGAGGACGAGCGGCCAGACCGCCCCGGCGAAGGCCAGGCCCCATTCGGTGCGCATCGCGAGGCCGAGAACCGCCCCCGGAACGCTCAAGGCGAAGATGCCGACGAGCACGAAGAGCACCGCGTTGAAGGCCGGCAGCCACTTCCGCGACCCGAACCAGGTCGCCCCGACGATGCCCGGCGTGTCCTCGCCCACGAGCTTCAGGGCCACGTGCCGGGAGATGGCGGTGCCGAAGATCGACCACACGAGCACGAACCAGCCGATACGGGCCGCGGCACCGGCCACTTCCCGCAGGGTCGCGGAGGGCCGAAACGGAATGGCCAGCAGGCGGGTCATGTCGGCCACCACCGGCGGCAGCCTGTCCACGACCGCGGGCAGCCAGGTCGCAGGGCCGCCTGCGGCCAGCGTCGTGACGGGCGCAGCCGCGGGAAGCAGCAGTTCGTCGGCCGCCTTGGCGGCGGCGATCACGTCGGCGGCGCGATCCACGCCCGCGAGGCCCAGCCGGTCGGCCATCGACCAGCCGGCCCAGGTCGCCACCGCCCCGGCCGCGGCCAGCAGGATCACCGTGGGCGAGAAGGCGGCGCCGGCGGCCCGAAAGATAAGCCACCAGGGCAGGGCGTCGCTCCAGCGGATTTCATGGACGACGGTGCCGCCTGGCTCGTTGTGCGTGGACATGCTGCCTTCCCTTGCGTGCGCGGAGGACCGGGTGACGGGCGGCGAGTATAGGCGCCGCAGCCGATTCCGGCAGCGCGGCCCCGGGGTCAGCCCTCGTCTTCGTCACCGCCCTCGCCCGGGCCGGGCTGCGGACGCTCGGGCAGGCCGTACGACTCGTCGAGCCAGCGGCCGAGGTCGATCAGGCGGCAGCGGTCGCAGCAAAACGGCACGGTCGGCGTCGTCTGCAGGTCCACCGGGGCGTCGCAGACCGGGCATTGCGGCATGTCAGCCCTCGCCCTTGCCCTTGGACTCCGGCTTGGCCCCGCCGTCGCCCGACTTGCCGGAGGAGGAACCCTTGTCGGCGGCCGCCCCCTTCTTGTAGGACTCGCTGCGGTAGTCGGTTTTGTAGAAGCCCGAGCCCTTGAACATGATCGCGCCGCCGGCGCCGATCAGCCGCCGGAGCTTCTTCTTGCCGCACTGCGGGCAGGTCTTCTTCACGCTGTCGGTCATCGACTGGAACAGCTCGAACGCGTGCCCGCATCCGTCACAGACGTAGTCGTACGTCGGCATCGTCTCAACCTCCCTTCGCCACGATGACCTGGGCCGGCCGAACCACGCGGTCGTGGAGCCGGTAGCCGCGGCTCGCCGTGCCCACAACCGTTCCGGCCGCGACGCCGGGAACGTCCTGCTGGAGAATGGCGTCGTGCACGGTGGGATCGAACGCCGTGCCGTCCGTCTCGATGGTCTGGCAGCCGTGGCTGCCGAGCAGCTTCTCGATCTGCTGGGCGGTCATGCGGAAGCCGGACCGCAGGCTCTCGACGTCGGTGGACTTGTCGGCGGCCTCGACCGCCCGCAGCACGTTGTCGAGCACCGGGAGGAGGTCGCGGAGCAGGTCGATCTCCCGATACCGCTGTGCCTCCTCGTACTCGCGGCGCGACCGCTTGCGGAAGTTTTCGAGTTCGGCCTGGGTGCGCAGGGTGCGGTCGTTCGCCTCCGCGAGCTCGGCCCGCAAGGCTTCGATGCCGCCGGCGTCGGGACCCGCGTCGTCAGGCTCTGCCGGCATGTCGGTCGTCATGACTCGTCCTCACGGTGCTCGGGGGATTCCTTGCCCTGAAAATACTCGGTCAGGCGGCTGAAGAAAGACGACCGCTTCGGGCTCACGGCCGCGTGTTCCTCCGCGGCGAGTTCGCGGAGCAGTTCCTCGGCCCGCGGCGACAGGGTCTTCGGCACCTCGACATGCAGATGCACGTGCAGGTCGCCGATGCCCCGCCCGCGGACCTCGGGCATGCCCAGGCCGCGCACGCGGACCACGTCTCCGGACTGGGTGCCGCGGGCCACCTGGAGCGGCTTCGGGCCGTCGAGCGTGGGCACCTCGACGGTCGCCCCCAGGGCGGCCTGCGTGAACGTGATCGGGACCTCGCAATGGAGGTCGCGGCCTTCGCGTGCGAGGAAGGGATGGTCCTCGATCTCGATGACGCAGTAGCAGTCGCCCGGCGGGCCGCCGTTGCCCCCCGGCTCGCCCTCTCCCGCCAGCCGCACGCGCACGTCGCTGTCGACGCCGGCCGGGATCGTCACCCGGCGCTCGACCCGCTCCGCCGTCACTCCGTCACCGCCGCAGGCGGGGCATTTGTCGCGGATCACACTCCCGGCCCCGCGGCAGGCCGGACAGGTCGTCTGCATCCGGAACACGCCGGCCGTCTGGATCACCTGCCCCTGGCCGCCGCAGTAATCGCATGCCTGCGGCTTGGTCCCTTTCCTGGCCCCGCTCCCGTCGCACTCCGCGCACGTCTCGTGCCGCGTGAACTCGACGGTCTTGGTCGCGCCGCGGGCCGCCTCGACGAGCGTGAGCGTGGTCTGACAGAAGACGTCGCGGCCCTTGCGGGGGCGATTCCCGCGTCTCCGGCCGCCGAAAGCTTCGCCGAAGATGCCCCCGCCGAACAGGTCGCCGAACGCCTCGAAGACGTCGGTGATGTCGTTGAACTCGTGCCGCCCGCCCCCCTGGACGCCGGCGTGACCGTAGCGGTCGTAGCGGGCCCGGAGCCCCTCGTCGGAGAGCACTTCGAACGCCCGGGCGGCCTCCTTGAAGCGGCTCGCCGCTTCCTGGTCGCCCGGATTCTTGTCGGGATGGTAGCGAATCGCCAGCTTGCGGTAGGCGTCGGTAATCTGCGCCGAGGTGGCCCGGCGTTCCACGCCGAGCACCTCGTAATAGTCGCGCTGATCAACCATGCAAGGTCACCGGACGGAGCCTTCCGCCTTCCGCTTCTTGGCGTCATCCTTGTCGAGATTCGTGACCAGTGCCTCGGTCGTGAGCAGCAGGCCCGAGATGCTGGCCGCGTTCGTGAGGGCGACACGGACCACCTTCACCGGATCGATGATCCCGGCCTTGAGCATGTCGACGTACTCGCCCTTGTTGGCGTCGTAGCCGACGTTGAGATCCTTGCCGGCCACCTCGTCGGCGACCACGCCGCCGTCGATGCCGCCGTTCTCGGCGATCTGCCGGATCGGCGCCTCGAGCGCGTGAAGGATGATGTCCACGCCGATCTTCTCGTCGCCTTTGGCCTGGGACCTGGCCTTCTCCACCGCCTCACGGCAGCGGAGCAGGGCCACGCCGCCGCCGGGGACGATCCCTTCCTCGACGGCCGCCCGCGTGGCGTGCAGGGCATCCTCGACACGGGCCTTCTTCTGCTTCATCTCGGCCTCGGTGCCGGCGCCGACGGAGACGATCGCCACGCCGCCGGTCAGCTTCGCGAGCCGCTCCTGGAGCTTCTCGCGGTCGTACTCGCTCTCGGTGCCCTCGATCTGCGTGCGGATCTGCTGCACGCGGGCCTGTACATCGGCCTGCTTGCCCGCCCCCTGCACGATCGTGGTCTCGTTCTTGTCGACGGTCACGCTCTTGGCCTTGCCGAGATGCGAGAGGTCGAGGTTCTCGAGCTTGAGGCCGAGGTCCTCGCTGATCAGCGTGCCGCCGGTGAGCGTGGCGATGTCACCGAGCATCGCCTTGCGGCGGTCGCCGAAGCCGGGGGCCTTCGAGGCGCAGATGTTGAGCACACCGCGAAGCTTGTTGACCACCAGCGCCGTGAGGGCGTCGCCATCGACGTCCTCGGCGATGATCAGGAGCGGCTTGCCCGACTGGGCCACCTTTTCCAGCAGCGGCACCAGCTCGCGGAGGTTCGAGATCTTCTTCTCATGGATCAGAATCAGTGCGTCGTCGAGCTGGCACTCCATCTCGGCCGGGCGGTTGACGAAGTACGGCGAGACGAAGCCCTTGTCGAACTGCATGCCATCGACGAACCGGACCGTGGTCTCGGTGGTCTTGCCCTCCTCGACGGTGATCACGCCGTCCTTGCCCACCTTCTGCAGGGCCGCGAGAACCGTGGCCGTCGTCGTGCCGTCACCGGCCAGGTCCGACGTCTTGGAGGCCACCTCGTTGACGAGCTTCGCGCCCATGTTCTCGAAGGGGTCTTCCAGGTCCACCTCCTTGCTCACCGTGACGCCGTCCTTCGTGACCGTGGGGCCGCCGAAGGATTTGTCGATGATGACGTTCCGCCCGGTCGGGCCCATGGTCACGGCCACGGCACCGGCGAGCTTCTCCACGCCCTTGAGCAGCTTGGCACGGGCGTTGTCGTCGAACATCAATTGCCACCCTCACCCCGCCCCTCTCCCGGAGGGAGAGGGGACAGGAACAGCTCAAGCCAGCACCTTCGCGAGGATGTCGCTCTCGCGAAGGATCTTCACGTCGTGGCCGTCGACCTCGATGTCGCTGCCCGAGTACTTGCCATAGATGACCTCGTCGCCGATCGAAACCGACAGCGGGGCCCGCTGGCCGTTCTCGAGCAGTTTGCCGACGCCGACCGCCACCACGTGGCCGCGCTGCGGCTTTTCCTTGGCGGAATCGGGCAAAACGATGCCGCCGGCGGTCCGCTCCTCGGCCTCGACGGGCTCGACCACCACACGATCATCGAGGGGACGAATCTTCAGGTTCTTGGCTGCCATGGTCAGGTCTCCGGAAACAGGGAATGAAAATGGGAATCGGGTCGAACGGTGAGCAATGCTGGCGTCACATCATGCCGGGCATGCCACCCATGCCTCCCATCCCGCCCATGCCACCGCCCATGCCGTGGTGGTCGTGATGGTCGCCGCCGGCCTCTTCCTCCTCCTTGGGGATCTCCGTGATGAGGGAGTCGGTCGTGAGCAGCAGGGCGGCCACGCTGGCGGCGTTCTGCAGGGCCGTGCGCACCACCTTGGCGGGATCGATGACGCCCGCACTGACAAGGTCGCAATACTCGCCCTTGTCGGCGTCGAAGCCGTCATTCTTGCCCTTCAACTGCCGCACGCGGTTGACCACCACCGAGCCGTCGAGGCCGGCGTTGTTGGCGATCGCCTCGAGCGGATACCGGAGGCTGTGCTTCACGATCGCGGCCCCCATCTTCTCGTCTCCCTCGAGATCGAGCTTCTCGAGCGCCTTCTCGCTCCGCAGCAGGGCCACGCCACCCCCCGGCACGATGCCCTCGGCCAACGCGGCCTGAACGGCACTCTTGGCGTCGTCGATGAGGGCCTTCCGCTCCTTCATCTCGGTCTCCGTGGCGGCCCCGACATTGATCTGGGCGACGCCGCCGGCCAGCTTCGCGAGCCGCTCCTGGAGCTTTTCGCGGTCGTAGTCGCTGGTGGTCTTCGCGATCTCATCGCGGATTTGAGCGACGCGGCCGTCGATCGCCGCCTTGGTGCCCGCGCCGCTGACGATCGTGGTGTTTTCCGCCTCGATGATCACCTTCTTGGCCCGGCCCAGGTCGGTGAGCTTCACGGCGTCGAGGGCGATGCCCAGGTCCTTGAAGATCGCCTGGCCGCCGGTCAGCGTGGCGATGTCGCCGAGCATGGCCTTGCGGCGATCGCCGTAGCCCGGCGCCTTCACGGCGAC
>JAJTED010000137.1 GCA_021300535.1 Planctomycetaceae bacterium
TGCACCTTGCTGACCGCCTGCACCTTGCTGACCGCCTGCACCTTGCTGACCGCCTGCACCTTGCTGACCGCCTGCACCTTGCTGACCGCCTGCACCTTGCTGACCGCCGGCGCCTTGCTGACCACCTGCACCTTGCTGACCACCTGCACCTTGCTGACCACCTGCACCGTCGGAGGGCGCACCTTCGGCCCCCGCTTCACTTCCCTGCCCCGGCTGGCTGCCGCCCTGCGGCGATGCCTGTCCGGGTTGCTTCCCCTGGCCAGCAGCGGGTTGACCTTGCTGCCCAGGCTGCCCTTGGTCTTGTGTCCCCTGGCCTGGCTGACCGGATTGACCCGTCTGCGCCTGCCCTGGCTGCTGCGAGCCGGCGCGGTCCTGCGGCCGTGACTTCCCTTCTCCCTGACTCTGCTGGCGATGCTCCAGAATCCGCTCCATCGCCTCGCCATCGTTCGTGCCATCGGATGCGACGGTGTTCTGCGGTGGCGATGTGCCGGCCTGCCCCGCGCGACCTCCTGCCTGCGATCCGTTCCCCGCCTGCTTCCCGGTGCCCGTCCCGCTGCCCTGCGTGCCAGCCTGCCCCTCACGACCGCCTGCTTGCGATTCTGCCCCCGCCTGCTTCCCTGCGCCGTCGCCGCTCGCATCGCCCCCCGGCTGCCGCGCGCCCTGCGCGCCTGCGCCACCCCCCGCCTGCTTGCCCCCCCTGCTGCCCACCGCCCGCCTGCTCACCGGCATTCGCGCCCCCCTGCCCGCCGCTGCCGTTTTGCTGATTGCCCGTGCCGTCTTGCGCGCCGGGCCGCTGCTGGGATCCCGCCTGGTTGCCGGCCCGCCCCTGATCACCGTCCTTCGACTGGTCGCCCTCGGCAGCGCCTTGCTGATCGCCCTGCTGCGGCTCGCCCTGCTTGCCGTCTCCCTGGTTCGGCTCCGGCTTCGGCTTGGCACCCGCGCCGTCATCGTTGGCACCCGCGCCCCCCCGCTGCGACTCACTGCCCGCGCCCCCAGCAGGCTGGGAATCCCCGGCATCCGTCTTGCCGCCGGCGCCGCCCTGGCTGCTATCCGCGCCCCGGTCAGACTTGCCGTCGTCGGCCCGCGACTCACCTCCGCCGCCCCCCGGCTGCGAATCGTTCCCCTGCGCACCGCCGCCACCGGCTTCCGAGTTCTTGCCACCGCCATCCTGCCCCTGCCGATCGTCCCCCCGGCCGCCCGCCTTCCCGGACGACTCACCGCGCGGCTGCGGAACAGGCGGTGCGCTGGCGTCGATCCGCAGCGTCTTCCATTCGGAGTACGCCACGTTGGGCGTCTCGGGCCGGTTGTCCACCGCCAGCGCCCGATATTCGACGACGCTGCCCGGAACCGCGTTGAGCTTGTCGAGATCGATCCGGCCGACGCCGCGGAATGGCCCCTGGTGATCGCCTCGGAAGATGATCGTCTCGGCAGCGGCCGCGCCACCCTGCATGCGGGCCTCGAGGCCGACCCGGGCCAGCCCGAAGTCGGGATCCAACGCCCGCACGCGAATCGGCACCGGTGCACCGGGAGGCACTCCCAGCGTCGCCTCCTCGGGAGCCTCGATCGTCACCTCGGGCGCGAGGTCGGGCTGCACCTCGATGCGATGCTCCATCTTTTCCGCAATCACCTGCTCCCGGTGGGCCGCCGTCGCGCCGCGGGGCTGAAACAGCAGCCGGTAGCTCGCATGCTCGGGTCCGTTGCGGTCGCGGTTGAGCCGGAGCACGAGTCCTCCGGTCGCCCGCGCCAGGTCGCTGGCGCCGACCCGCAGGCGGATATCCCGCTTGCCCTCGCAATCGAGATCGATCCAGGCCGCCTCCAGCGGCTGGTTGCTCTCCGCCTCCAGCGTAACCTTCGTTCCCTCGACGCCGCGCAGGTCGCCCTGCCAGGCCACCGTCTCGTCGGCGAGTTTCGTGTAGTCGGGATAGTCGTAGGTCACCTTGCGGACGAGCAGCGAGCCCGCGTCAGCTCTGCCTGCCACGGCGCCGCGGCGGCATCCACGCCGCCATCCTCGCGGAGCGGCGTCACGAGCAGCACCGGCCGCTCGTCCCGCCGCAATCCCCGGATCGTCGCCGCGACGACGAGCTGGCGGCCGCGGACCAGCGTGGCCGTGCCGCCGGCGACGTGCACGCTCCGCGGCTCGTCTTCTCCGCCCCCGGCCGGCTGCTCCTCACCCGGCATCCGCCAGGCGAGCCGCGGCGCGTCGATGCGGACCCGCGCCGGGGCGGCCATCGTCACCCACGGCGCCACCAGCCGCGCCGCGGTCGTCATCAGACTCTTGGGAGCCGCCAACTCATAGAGGCACGCCAACCCGACCAGTCCGGCCAGCGCATAGGCCAGCCGCACCGCGGCCGTGCGATCGATTACGCCCTCCGCCGGCACCTCCGCCAGCCGCTTGGCCGCCCGACGTTCGATCGACCGCGCCACCCGCGGGGCCGCGGCTTCGGGCCGGGCCTGCACGAGCACGGCGTTGACGAGATCGTTGTGCAGCTCGGGATTGTCCCGCTCGATCGCCCGCGCAGCGTAGACGAGGTTCACGCGGTAGCGGACCAGCGGCACGATCCAGCGGACCGTCGCCGCGACCAGGGCCGTGAGCCCGACCGCGAGCCACGTCCAGCGGGCCCAGCGCGGCAGGCCGCCGGGCATGATCCAGTGCTCGATCACCACGCCGGCGGCCAGCCACAGCATCGCGGCCACGCAGGCCGCGAGCACGAACGTGGTCAGCGCCACGCCCTTGAAGTCGGCCGTCGCCGCCGCGAGCCGCCGGGCGATGTACCGCTCCGACTTCGAGTCGGCCGCGCCGTCATCCCGCCACACGGCGACGGACAGCGGGTCGTCACGACCGGTCGCGTCTGGAGTTGCGGTCGCCATCGCGAAACACCCTCCGGTGGCACCGTCACGGCGGTGGGAAAAAATGGCGGCCGGGGGCGGTCGCGCCGCAGCACGTCCTTCAGTATATCGGTCTCCGATGCTCCCGGGTTCGCGCCGAAAATCCGCGGCCGTCACAGCCGCCCGCAGGTTCGCCCTTGGAAAATCGGCTGATTTCGCGGATGCTGCGCCGTTCGTGACCGTGCGCCAGCGTCCGGCACGCGGCGTGCTGACGGCCGGGAGGATTGGAGCCATGACGCTGGTGCCCGACGCGGAGTCGTTCAAGCGGCTCGTCGATGGCACCACCCGCGGCCCCGGGCCGAGCCTCGCGCGGCTCGCCCTGAGCTGTCTCGCGGCCCCATACGGTCTGGCTGTCGCCTGCCGCAACGCGGCCTACGACTGCGGCCTGCTGCCGGTGTCGCGGGCGGCGGTGCCCGTGATCTCGATCGGCAACCTCACGCTCGGCGGCACGGGCAAAACGCCGCTGGTCGCCTGGACCGCCGCCCTGCTCGCCCGCCACGGCCGCCGGCCCGCAATCGTGAGCCGGGGCTATGGTGCCGCTCCCGGTGAGCGCAGCGACGAGGCGGCGGAACTCGCGATCCTCTTGCCCGGCGTGCCGCACGTTGCCGACCGCGACCGCGTGGCGGCCGTAGCGCGGGCGACGGCCCTCGGTGCCGACGCCGTGGTGCTCGACGACGGCTTTCAGCACCGCCGCCTGGCGCGGGATCTCGACATCGTGGCCGTCGATGCCACCGATCCCTTCGGCCGTGGCCGCTTGTTTCCCCGCGGCCTGCTCCGCGAGCCGCTCCGCGGCATCGCCCGGGCGCGGGCCGTCGTGCTCACGCGGGCGTCGTCCATCGAGATCGCAGACCGGGTCGCGATCCACGACGCGCTCTCCGCCGCCAGCCGCGGTGCAGCGCTGGCGTGGGCCGAGGCCGATCACCGCCCCGTGGGTCTGCGCGATGCCGGCGGTGCGACGCGGCCGCTCGCCGATCTCCGTGGTCGTCGTGTGTTCGCCTTCGCCGGGATCGGCAACCCGGCCGCGTTCCGCGGCAGCCTCGCCGCGCTCGGGGCCGAGGTGGTCGCCTTCCGTCCGCTCCCCGATCACCATGCCTACACGGCGGCCGATCTGGAGTCGCTCGCCCGCGAAGCCGCTGCCGCCCGCGCCGAGCTTGCCGTCACCACGCTCAAGGACCTCGTCAAGATTCGCCGCCCGACGCTCGACGGCCTGCCGCTGGCCGCCCTGGAGATCGCGATCGACATCATGGGAGGCGCTGAGGCCGTGGAACGCCTCGTCCTCAGGGCCGTCGCGGGCCGGGCCGCGGTCGGAGCGGGGCCGTGAAGGGAACCGGCCGCCCGCGACGGCTCGTGCTCATCGATCCCTGCCTCACGGGCCTGGGCTCGCATCCGTATCACTACGCGGCGGCCGTCCGCGCGGCGGCGCGGCGCCGCGGGCACGACGTGCTGCTCGTGACGCATCGCGATTTCACCGCCGCTCCGGCCGACTGGCACGTGCTGCCCGCCTGCACACACACGGCGTATTCCAAATACACGCTCTGTGGCGGCCTCGATCGGCTCGACGACCGGGGCCGCGGCCCGTGGCTGCCCGACATGCCCTGGGCGATGGCGCATGCCCGGCAGCGGCGCGAAGAGCGGATCACCGCCTTCGCGCGGGACGTGCTGCCGGCCCTCGCCGGCCTCGCGGCCGGCGATGCCGTGCTCGTGGCGACGGCGTCGGAACTGGAGCCCATCGGCCTGACGCGGGCGATCGCCGCGGCCCGGCCGCCGCAGGGCGTCGGCTGGCACGTGCAGTTTCACTTCCCGATCTTCCGCGGCTTCGCCGCCGACTTTCCCCGCCAGGAGCCGCGGCTCGCAGCGGCCCGCCCCGCGCTGCAGGAGGCGGCGAGCGCCGCCGCGCCGCATGCGATCACCTACCACGCCACGACGGCCGACCTGGCGGCCGAATACGAGCGGCTGGTCCCGGCCCCCGTGGGCGTGCTGCCGTATCCGGTGCAGGCGCCGCCGTCCGTGGAGCGGCCGACGCCCGGGCCGCTCCGCGTCGTCTGCCTCGGAGACGCGCGGCCCGAGAAGCATTCGGAGTGCCTGGCCGATGTGGTGCGAGAGATCGCCGCCGATCCCGCGGTCGCGGGCCGCGTGCGGTTCGCCGTGCAGACGAACATCGGCTATCCCGCGACGTCCCGCAAACGGGAGCACGTGGCCGTGACGCGCTCACTCGCCGCGCTGGCGCGGGCCGCCGCCGCCGGAGCGCCGCTGGAACTCCTGGCCGGCCCGCTCGACGCGGCCGCCTACGCCCGCGAACTCGCCGCGGCGGACGTGGTCTTGTTGCCGTACGATCAGGGGCGGTATCGCAGCCGCTGCTCGGGCGTGGTGCTCGAGTCGCTGGCTGCCGGCGCGGTGCCGATCATGACCGGAGGTGGCTGGATGGCGAGACAGATCGCGGCGGCGGTCGAGACGCACGCCGCCGCCGTCATGGCGCGATCGCGGGTGCTCGCGGCCCGGCGGCTCGAACGGCCACGGATCGGCCGCCAGCCGCTGACGCTCGATCTCGGATCGCTCGCACCGCTCGCCGGTGGCGCCGCGGCCGTCGCCGTGGAGGTCACCTGGGAAGACACCGCGGACACGCGGCTCGCGTTGCCGCCGGTTCGCCTGGCCGTGACCGGCGGACCGGCGGGGCCGGCGACCGTGCTGGCGGCCGGTGCAGCCGCCGGTGTTTCCACCGCCATCATGCCGCTGACCGCCGGACCGGGCCTGCGGCTCGAAATCACGCCGGCCTGCGGCGCCGACGCCGCCGTGCCGAAGGCGGTCACGGTGCGCGAACTTTCCACCGGCACACCGGTGCCCGCCTCGGCCGTCGGCCTCGTGATCGACGCGCCCGCCGACGCCCCCGCCGCGATCCGCGAGGTCGTGCGGCATGCCGACCACTACCGCGCCACCGCAGCGGCCCACGCCGCGACGGTCGGCCGCACGGCGGCGGCCGACGAGATCGTGCGGAGGCTGCTGCCATGACCGCGACCGACCCGATCGACGTCTCGATCCTCGTCAACACGTTCGAGAAGCCGCGGCACTTGGCCCTCGTGCTGGAGTCGATCGCGTTGCAGCGGGCCGACTGCCGGCTGGAGGTGGTCGTGTCCGACGACGGCTCGACCGCCGACACGGCCGCGGTCGTCGCCGCCTGCGCCGCGCACGCGCCCTTCCCCGTGCGGTTCACCACGCAGCCGCACGACGGCTTCCGGCTGGCGCGGGTCCGCAACGCGGCCGCCCGCCTCGCCCGCGGCGACTATCTGCTGTTTCTCGACGGCGACTGCGTCGCGCCGCCGCACCACGTCGCGGCGCACCTGGCGCGGCGTCGGCACGGCACGGCGCTGCTCGGCTACTGCGCGCGGCTCTCCCGCGCGCGGAGCGAGTTGCTCGTGCCGGAGAACCTGCCGCACGCCGATCTCGCGGCCCTCGTGCCCCATGCCGAGCAGCGGGCGCTCGCCCGCCGGTGGCGCAAGGCCTGGTGGCACGCGGCCCTGCGGCACCCCACGAAGCCCCGGCTGGCCGGCGGCGACTTCGGCGTCTGGCGGCATGACTTCGCGCGGGTCAACGGGTTCGACGAACGGTTCGTCGGCTGGGGCCAGGAGGACGACGACCTCGGCCTGCGGCTGAGGTCGGCGGGCGTGCGGCTGGAATCGATCCTCGACGCCACCTGCTCCCTGCACGTCTGGCATCCGACCGATCCTTCGGCCGCCGTCCGCTGGCGGGACGGGCCGAACGTCGCCTACTTCGAGCGTCGTGGCCGTCTCACCGCCTGCCGCCGCGGGCTCGTCGCACGCCCGGCCGCGAGCCTGCGCTGGGGGCTGCCCGACGACCTCGCCGCCACGCCCCTGGGCCGGACGGCCGCGCGACTGCTGGCGGGCTGTCCGCGGGCCGCGGCCCATGAGCCATGTGAGATCGAACTCGTCGTCCGTCCCGGCGGCGGCATCTTCCACCGCGAGGCCGAGTGCCGCCTGCTGATCATCGAAGACGCGGCTCGTGCCGAGCCGACGGTGCGGCGGCGTGCCGACCGCGTGGCGTGCGTGCCTTCCGGCGACGCGGCGGCACTGGAGGCCGTGCTCGCCGACGCGGGCTGAGGCTACTTCCGCTTCTCGTTGTGAACGGTGTGCTTGCGGAGCCGCGGCGAATACTTCTTCACCTTCAGCTTCTCGCCTCCGGTCTTGCGCCGCAGCGTGTAGTTCTGATCACCGGTCTCCTCGCAGACGAGGTGAACCACTTCGAGTTTTCTCTTGCCCTTGGCCATGGGGAGGTGTGCCTGCGGGAGCCGCAGCCCTTCATCACGCCGCTGTTCGAACGGCACCAAACCGGAACCGGACGCCACCGCGGCGGCCGGGCGGGAGATCCTACCCGCCGGGAATCGGCCTTACCAGAACCACCCGGCCGCGGCCGGAAAACGGCCCCGGCCGGCAGGAGGCCTCCGGGCAAGGGAATAGCAAGGGAATAACCGCTGGCCGCGACGGCGAAGGATGCTCCGGGAACGGTGGATCGTTCACCAGCGATGCCCTGGTGGGAAAGGCCATGACGCACGCAATCATCTCGAACGAGAACCCGGGCCTGCTCCGGCAGCTTCCCGGCTGGGCTGCCAGCCTCGTGATCCACGTCGTGGCGCTGGTGGCGATGGCGCTGGTGGTCAGCGATCCGCCCCGCCGGCCGACCCCGTTGTCGATCGTCGTCGCCCCCGCCGTCAGCGACGAGGAGATGCCCGATTTCGACACGGCCCTCCCGCCGCTGCCGGCCGTCGCGGATCCCGTGCCGACGGAAACGGTCGATGCTGCGGACACGGTCGATCTCGCCCCCGAGCCCCCGCCAGATGTTCTTGCCCCGACGGCCATCGAACCGCAGCCGCCAAGCAGCGGCGACGTGTGGCTCGGCGAACTTCCCATGCCCCAAGGCGGCGGCGGCTACGGGCCCGGCCGTCTGGGTAGCGGCCCCGCGGGTGCGTTGAGCCTGCGCCAGCCGGCAAACGTGAAGACGATCGAGCGCCGCGAAGGCACGGAAGGAGCCGTCGATCGTGCGCTCAAGTGGTTCATCGCCCACCAGCTGCCCGATGGCGGCTGGTCGTTCGATCTCAAGGCCTGCCCCAGTTGCCAGGGGAAGTGCTCGCATGGCGGTGAGCAGAAACGCGGGGACCGCTGCGCCGCGACGGCGATGGCGCTGCTGCCCTTCCTCGGCCGCGGCTACACCCACAAGGAAGGCCCC
>JAJTED010000138.1 GCA_021300535.1 Planctomycetaceae bacterium
CCGCAATCCGCCGGCTCACTTCCGTCGGCTGACGCGGCTGGAGTACGAGCGGACGATGCAGGACCTGCTCGGCCTGCCGCTGGCGTTCGGCAGCCGGCTGCCGGAAGACGGCCGTGCAAAGAGCGGGTTTCGCAACGACGGCGACATGCTGCGGATGTCGCCCGAGCAGGTCGAACTCTACCTGCAGACCGCCGCGGAGGCGCTCGACCGGGTGATCGTCGAGGGCCCGCCTCCTGCCGTGCACCGCTATCGAATCACTCCGGCGCTCGTCGCTCCCGACAGTCTGTTGGTCGCGGTGCTGCCGCGGCCGGATGGCCGGCCGGGCGAGTCGCGGGACTATGCTCCGAAAATCGGCAAGAAAGCCCAGCTCACCGGGTTCGGCATCTCGAACCTGTCGCGGGGCGACCGGCTGCTTCCGCCCGACGTCGTCGCACGCAAGGGAAACATTCCCGGCTTCAACGAGCCGGCGCATTGGTTCGCCGTCGGGCTCTTCGGGGAGACGTTGCGCCAAGGAGAAGCGCTGATTCGCGTGCGGGCGGCCAGGGTGGCCGAGGACGACGGCGGTGGCGATCCAGCGCGTCCGCCTTGCCTGACCGTGGTGATCGGCGCCAACAATCTCAAGGGTGTGGAGTTCAAGCCGCTTGGGCAGTCGCTCCCCATCGACCACGACGAGCCCCGCGTGTACGAGTTTCGCGTGCGGATGGAAAATGTCCCGGCCCCCGTCGGGGTCGAAGGGGGCCTAAACAGCTTGCCCGGCAATGCCCGCGTCGGCACCTTGATCGCGGCGTGGAACTCGGCCCGGGTGGTGAAGAACGAGCCCCGACCGCCGCGGCTGCGTATCGATTGGATCGAACTGGAGACGCCGTTCCTCGAGCAGTGGCCGCCGCCGCCCCATCGTGCGATCGTGGAGGATGAAGGCGGCGCCGACGAGGCCGCCCGAGCCCGGCGGGTGATCGAGCGGTTCGCGACCCGCGCGTTCCGCCGGCCGGCGGAGCCGGCCGAACTCGACCGGCTGTGCGGGCTCTGGAGGATGGCCCGGGCCGACGCGCCGAGCTTCGAGGCGAGCCTGCGAGAGCCGTTGGCGGTCGTGCTCGCCTCGCCCCAGTTTCTCGCCCTGCCCGCTCCCCGTGACGAGGCCAGTTCCGGCGGTGCGACGGCGGCGACCGCCTCAGGATCCGCCACACCGCAGCGGTTCGATGACTTCCAGTTGGCCGCCCGGCTCTCATATTTTCTCTGGAGCACCATGCCCGACGAGCCGCTCATGGCGCTCGCCCGGTCCGGACAGCTCCGCACGCCGCAGACCTTGGCCGAGCAGACGCGGCGGATGCTGGCCGATCCGCGGTCCTGGCACTTCATCGAGCAGTTCACGGAGCAATGGCTGGAGCTCGACCGGCTGCAGCGGGTCGTCGTCGACAGTCGCCAGTACAAGGGCTTCGGCGACGAGCTGGCCGCGGCGATGCGGCAGGAGACGGTGCACTTCGTCGCGGCGCTGGTTCGCGAAAACCGCAGCCTGTTCCAGCTCGTCGATTCTCCGGACACGTTCCTCAACGAGATGCTGGCGGACCACTACGGCATCGAGGGCGTTCGCGGTCCGGAGTTTCGCCGTGTGGCCCTCGCGCCCGAGCATCGTCGCGGCGGCGTGCTCACGCATGCCTCCATCCTGACGGGCAACTCGGACGGCGTGGAAGGCCATCCGATCAAGCGAGGCATGTGGCTGGTGAAGAATCTGCTGGATGAGCCGCCGCCGCCGCCCCCCCCGAACGTGCCGGAGCTCGAGCGGAAAGACCCCAGGAACAAGGGGCTGACCGTGCGGCAGATGCTGGCGCAGCACCGCGATTCGAAGGCCTGTGCCGGCTGCCACCGGCAGATCGATCCCTGGGGCCTGGCCTTCGAGGAGTACGACGCCGTGGGCGGTTGGCAGCGGGATGGGGCGGGCGCCGAGAGACGGCGAGGGCGGACGAAGCAGCCGGTGGACGCCGTGGCGGAACTGCCGACCGGGGTGAAGATCGACGGCCTGCGGGAGCTCAAGGCCGAACTCGTGCGATCGAAGGCCGACGCGATCCGCCGGGCCGTCTCCCGCAAATTGCTGGCCTACGCCTTGGGCCGCAGGTTGAACATCGCGGACGTCGAGGCGGCGGATGCCTTGGCCGCCCGGCTCCGCGACGACGGGGACGGCCTTGGTGATCTGGTGGCGATGGTCGTGCAGAGCGAGGTTTTTCAGGCGCGGTGACGAGTGTCGGCGGGGATCGTGGCTTGACCGGTGCGAGGATAAGTGGAGAGCGACGATGTTCAATTCAGCATGGCGGTTGAATCGGCGGACGGTGCTCCGCGGCCTGGGCTGTGGCATCGCGCTGCCGTGGCTCGAGGCGATGGGGCCGGCGGCGGCGGCCGGGGCGGATGCGCCCACGCGTCCGCGGCGGTTCTGCGGCGTCTTTTTCGCCAACGGCGTGGGCCTGCCCGGGAATGACAAGCCCGAATTGCGGGATTGGCATTGGTTTCCGTACACCGCCGGGGCCGACTACGAGTTCAACAAGCCGCTCGAGCCGCTCGCCCCCCATCGGGCCGACATCACGATCCTCGGCGACCTGTCGCATCCCTCCAGCCGGGAGATGGTCGGCCATGCCACGGGCGACCTCTGGCTGACCGGGGCCGACGTGCGATACAGCCTGACCAACTCCATTTCACTCGACCAGATGATCGCCCGTTCCGTCGGGCACCACACCCGGGTGCCGTCGCTGGTGATGTCGAGCCACGGCGGCGTCGGTCCGCAGACGCGGGCGACCACGATCTCGTTCGACGGCGAGGGGCGGGCGATCCCGGCGGCGTCGAAGCCGCGGCAGATCTTCGAACGGCTTTTCACCCAGGGGGCGGATGGCGACAAGGCGGTCCGCCGGCAGGCGCTCACCCGCGGCCGCCGTCAGGTCGATGTGCTGCTCGAAGACGCTGCATCGCTCCGCCGTCGCCTGGGGAGGCCCGACCAACGGCGGCTCGACGAGTTTCTGCAATCGCTGTCGGAGGTGGAGAGCCGGCTCGCGCGGGCCGAAACGTGGATCGACAAGCCGCTGCCCCAGGTCGACGCCGACCGCCTCAACCTGGAGGTCTCGCCCGAGGGGCCGGCGGATTTCATCCGCACGATGTTCGACCTCATCCTGCTGGCGTTCGAGACGGACACGACCCGGGTGGCGACCTACCAGATCAGCGCCGAGGATGGCGTCGGCGTCTGCGAGCGTTTTCCGGCCATCATGGGCCTGGGGAAAGGGCACCACTGGCTGTCGCACCACGACATCGGCAACCTGGCGAAGTACGACCGCTTCCTGTCCGAGCAGTACGCCTATTTCCTGGACCGGCTGGCCAACCTGCGTGAGGGCGACGAACGGATGCTCGACAACACGATCAATCTGTATGGCAGCGGGACGAGCACGGTGCACAACGCGCGGAACTATCCGCTGGTGCTGGCGGGCGGGAAGTCGTTCGGCCTGAAGCACGGCCGTTTCCTGCGGCAGCCGGCCGAGCGGCCGCTGGGCGACCTGTTCCTGACGCTGCTCCACAGGTTCGACATTCCCGTGGAGAAGTTCGCCGACAGCGCCGGCGAGTTCACCGAGATCGTGGCCTGATCCGCCATCGTTGCCGGATCGTCCAATCACTCAAGTCGACCTTGCGCCGTTTGAGTTTCTCGACCGGGTCTCGGATCTCGTGCCTCCGTGGCGGCACCGGACGGTCCAGCCGCCCGATCTCGCTGCTCACCCGCCGTCCGTCAGCCGCCAGGCCGTTGCGAACGTGCCATTGAGCGGGCTATCCTTCCTCACCTCGGCAACAAAATGCTGCGCGCCGGAATGAAAGCAGGACCATGGATCGACACGCCCCCACTCGCGCTCTGCTGCTCCTGGCCGTGCTGAACACCGCCTGGGCCGCCGAGTACACCACCGTCGACGTGCAGAAGGTCCCCGTCAACGGCGACCCGTCCGTCGCCGTTGTCAAAGCCGTCATCCCCGACTCCGTCCCCGAGATCACCTGCGACGTGCTCGTCGCCGGAGCCGGTATGGGAGGCATCGGAGCCGCGCTCGCCGTCGCCCGCCACGACCTCTCCGTTTGCTTGACCGAAGAAACCGACTGGATCGGTGGTCAGGCGACGGCCGGAGGTGTTTCCGCGCTCGATGAAAACAAGTTCATCGAGATCTCCGGTGGCACGCGGCGTTACTACGAATTCCGCAACCGCATCCGAGCCGCTTCCAACGGCACGTTCAACCCCGGCGGCGGCTATGTATCGGCCCTCTGCTTCGAACCGAAGATCGGCGTGCAGGCCCTCGAAGCCATGCTCGCTCCGGAGAAGCGCATCCGCATATTTCTCCGCACGCAAATCGTCGACCTGCACCAAACGAACGGACAGATCACCACTGCCACAGCCTGGCAGTTCGACAAGAAGACGGCACTCCGGTTCCGCGCGAAGTACGTTCTCGACGCCACGGAAACCGGCGACCTCCTGCCGCTCGCGAAACTCCCCTACGTCGTTGGCTCCGAAGCAAAAGCCGAGACCGGGGAGACCCATGCAGCCGAGCAGCCGAATCCCGCCTGCGTCCAGAGCCTGACCTACCCGTTCGCCATCGAGCGGCGCGATGGGGAGAACCACACCACCCCCAAACCCGCCGACTACGAATCCATCGTCAAACGGCAGGGCTTCTCGCTGCGCATGAACTACCCCGTCGAGCACGGATGGCGCGGAGCGTTTGAGTACAGCTTCTACGGCGATGACCCGCCGATCCCCAACAACATGTCGCCCGGTCCGTTCTTCTCGTGGCGCAGGCTCCGGGCCGCCAAACCCGAGATCGCACTCATGAACTGGCCCCGCCAGGATTATGACGCCGAGTCCATCCTCGACCGTACCCCGCAGGACCTCGCGCGGGTTCTGCAGGACGCAAAGCGCACGTCCGTGGCCTTCCTTCACTGGATCCACACCGAACTCGGCCACCCGGAAGTCAAACTCCGTCCTGACATCATGGACACCGCCGACGGCCTGTCCAAGTATCCCTACGTCCGCGAATCCCGCCGCCTCCTCGCCCGCGGCCGCGTCGTGGAACAGGACATTGTCGACCAGTACCAGCCCGGCCCCCGCGCCCGCTGGTTCCCGGATTCTGTCGGCATCGGCTTCTACATGGTGGACATTCACCCCTGTGGCGCGAACGAGCGCGGCCGCATGATGATGCCGAAGCCATTTCAAATCCCCCTCGCGACGCTCCTGCCGAAGCACACCATCAACTTCCTGCCCGCCGGCAAGAACATCGGCGTCACACACCTGACCAACGGAGCCTTCCGCCTGCACCCGATCGAGTGGATGGTCGGCGAAGCAGCCGGCACGGTCGCCTCGCTCGCCATCGCCAAAGGCAGCCTTCCCGAGACCCCAGAAATCCAGAGGGACCTCGCCCGCAACGGCGTCCCCCTCGTCTGGTTCGACGATCTCCGCATCGACCACCCGGCCTTCGCCGCCATTCACCTGGCCGCCATCCGGGGAGCCTACCCGCTCGGTCAGGATCTTCACGCCTCACCCGACGCCCCCATCACGCGCGCCGAAGCCGCCGCGGCCCTCGCCGCCTGGTACGGTGAGAAATCCGACCGCGACGCCGCCGTCACAGCAGCCATCGAGAAAGGCTGGATGGCCGTCGATCACCGCAACTGGTTCCACGGCGACCTTCCTCTCATCTGGACCGACATCCGCGAGAGCAAGCTGCCGCAACCCCTCGCCTCCGGCGACCGCAAGCCGGGTCCGGTGACCCGCGCCGACTTCGCCAGAGCGTTTCTGGAAACACCGTAGTCGCCGGTACAGTCCGCTGAAACGACTGCGCTGACGCAACGCAGCCCTCCAACGGCGTCCGGACGTCGGTCCCGCCCCGGCCGTCGCCTCCACTCGCGCCCGTCATTCCAGGTCGACGCCCATCCGAGAGGAGACGCCCGCCACGGCCAGGCCGGCCGTCGCACCCGCCGTGAAGACGCGGTCGAAGATCCCCGCTGGCACGACCGGGCTGGAAAGCCGGCTCGCCGCTCGCAGCCTCGGCGAGAGGCCGGTCCCGACGCACGTCGAGGCGGAGTTGTGGGAGTATCTCCGCTGCGGCATCCTCTGCTTTGGCTTCGCCCGCGCTCGCGCTGCCCCGCCACAACCGCGGCCCGTGGGTCGGACCGGGCCGCAGGCGCAAGGCCGCCGGCCCCGGTCAGCACGGCGTCATCGACCTCTCGCCCTGCGAGTTTCTCGACCGCCTGGCCGACCTCGTGCCACCGCCGCGGACGGCCAACCCCGTCTTCGCCCGGCTGACGCCCCGTCCGGCGGGCCAGACCGTCGAGGGCGGCACGGGCTCGGGCTGGCCGGCAGCCGGAATGGCCGGCAGATTGCTCAGGCATTC
>JAJTED010000139.1 GCA_021300535.1 Planctomycetaceae bacterium
ACGATCTCCTCGGGACGGTGCTTCTTCCGTCGTCTCGTCGTCATCGAAAGTCTCCTTGCCCAATGGGCAGTAGACCTTCATATCGCCTGGATCAGGATTTCCAAGGCAGGCCAGTTCTCCTTTGGGGCGAGCGCCTGGCCTTCTACCGCCCCTTAGATGTCGATGGTCTGGAATAAGTTTCCAACCGGGTTTTTGTCGGCCGAACGTCGGCGATCAGCGGCTCGCGACCAAACGATTATCCATGCCACCGGACTTCATCGCGAGTCTGCTGCATCGCCTTGTTCGGCTGCGACAAACACAAAGTCGCACTCGCTATCCGTCATTGATTTGAATGCAGAAATGAGTCTTGGACCGACCGCGCACAACCGCTCTGCCGTCTTCGCTTCGAACAACTTATTTCCATGGTCATTGCGGTGCAATCACCGGGAAGAAGTACCGACCGTTCTTCTTGCCAACCCGAAACGTTAGCGAGGTCGGCACGCCGTCATGCGAGCTGTCGACCTTAAAAAGTTCACTAGTTTCGAGATTGAATGCGTACAGCTTTCCCTTAGCCTTGATCGTGCGTTTTGCCTGCAGTGATGGCTCCTGCGACAAAGGAATAAAACTTGCGGCTTTAATTGCGTCTTTATTCCGGCACAAACTTTTCAACTGGGCCATCTTGTCTGCCTTTACTTCATCGTCAACTCCGTCCCAGCAGTGAAGTCGCGCAAGTTGTTCGATGTCTTCCTTCTTCAGGGCTTCCATAAAAATGGTGGTGAACTCGTCTTTGCTTGCCGCGCCGTCCGTGCCCTGCCCGTCTGCGCGAACAGAGGGTGGATTTGCATAAGCAGATTTCCGGAGATCAGCGGTATCAGCGCCAGTGAGGCTGGCGCTCAGCAGCAAAACGACGGATACGCGGGATGCCGACATGCGTTTTCTCCTTTGGCCGAACGGCCCCGATCAATGGCTCGCGGCCACAAGATTATCCATGCCGCCGGGTTTCATCGCGAGTCCATTGCATCGGGTGGTTAGGCCGCGTGGTCATTCGGTCGCCAATTGTTTGGGCAACTCGCCCTCGAAACCCAACTCGTGGAAAGGGGTAAGCCGAAGTGAGTAGAGTTCTGAATCTCTCAGCGATCGCTTCTCGCCGACGTGATAGCCAAAGATGCGTTGTCCGGCGACCTCAAGGATAACCGCTGTGCTATCGGCGTCCCAGATCAACTGCTCGCGAAAATCCACAGTGCGAGGTGCAAAGTCCGGTGAGTCATAAACTCGCATACCGTCGACCGTGACGCTGAAGATGAGGTCGATCCCATCACAGCGAGTGAGCTTGGCAGTGTGCAGCCGATCTGGGCTGCGCTTGGTCATGACAGTCGAGACCATGCTGAAATAGAACATTGCGACGAAGCACGCGCACGCGAGAGCTGCCACTACTGTCGTCGAGCCAATGACTAGCAGTATCTGTTTCACGGTAGTCATTGCGATGCTTCAACAGTGCCTAACAAATATTAGCCGGAATCCTCGCCGCCCTAAATCCGGCCTGCTGGCCGGATAATACGGCCACGGATTCCGCCTAATTCCGCACGCAGCAGGAAGGCGAATCCAGGCAATAAACCACAGCAAGTTTTTTGGTGTCAACGGATTCCGGCGAAACGCATTCGTCTCGATTCGATTGCTGCCGGCAGAATTAGGCTGCCATTCGTAAGGCGTTTCGGGCGGACGCGAACGAAACGCCATGCGGACACGGCGACGCGGCACGGTCGGGCCGCCACTTGACGGGATGTGAACGCCTGTGCATATTCCTGCCCGGCGGCGAGAGGGTCGCTTTGGAGGAGTTCCGTGGCTGTCCACCATGCACACCAACGCGAACCAGAGCCCGGGTAACGGCCGTCCCGACCCGATGCCCCCGGCTCGAGTTGTTCCGGGCCGGCTTCACGGCTTGGCGCCCGTCACCAGCAGCGTGATGTGGTAGAAGACCGGGGCCGCGAAACACATCGAGTCGATGCGGTCGAGCACGCCGCCATGACCGACCACCAGCGTGCCATAGTCCTTGACGCCGCGGTCGCGCTTGATCGCGCTCATCGTCATCCCGCCGGCGAAGCCCATCACCGCCACGATCAGCCCCGCCAGGGCCGCCTGCCACGGCTGGAAGGGCGGGGCGGCCCACCAGAGAACGGCCGCCAGCAGGGCCGTGCTCGTGGCGCTGCCGAGCAGCCCCTCCCAGGTGCGGTTGGAACTCACCGCCGCCGCCACCAGCCGCCGGCCCAGCATCCGGCTCCACACGTACTGCATGCAGTCGGCGAACTGCACGAGCAGGATGAGGAAGAACAAGAGCCGGAAGTTGCCGCTGCGGCCCGTGGCCGCGGCCGGGATCGGCACCTGCAGCAACGCGGGGGCGAAGGAAAGGCAGTAGACGCAAACCACGAGACCGGCCTGGATCTTGGCGGTCCGCTCCAGGAAGCGTTTGTAGTCGCCCGCCACGGCCACGCGGGTGAGCACGAAGAGCGTGGCGTAGACGGGGAGAAAGACGCTGAAGATGTCGTAGCGGTTCATGCCGACGAGCACGTAGTGCAGCGGCGTGAACAGGAAGAACACCCAGAACAGGGCCCGGTGGTCGCCCTTGCGGGTCGGCGTGAGCGTGATGAACTCGCGCAAGGCCCAGAAGGAGACGAGGCCGAAGAGCACGACCGTGGCCGTCGTGCCCAGCCAAAACGCGGCGGCGAGCACCGTGCACAGGATCCACCAGCCCCGGAGCCGCGAGTTGAAGGTGCGGACCGCCGCCGGGTCGAGCCCGCGGTCCGGATGACGCTTGAGAAACTGGCCCACGCCCGTGGCGGCGGTGAGCAGCGCGAGCACGCCGGTGATCAAGGCGATGGTCCGGGGATCGTTCATGCCGCTGCCGCTACTCCTTGAGCGCGAGCACGGCGCGACGGGCCCGGGCGAGGAAGTCGAGTTTCGCCTCGCCCCGCTCCAGCCACAAGGGCGGGCCAAAACTGATGCAGGACAGCAGCGGCACCGGCAGGAACTCGCCCCGCGGCAGGACGCGGTTGAGGTTGTCGATGTGCACCGGGATGAGCTCGATCTCGGGCCGCTTCTTGGCGAGGTAGTAGAGCCCGCTCTTGAACTCCCCCACCTCGCCGGTGACGCTCCGGCTGCCCTCGGGGAAGACGATCAGCGAGTGGGTCGCGCCCGCCTCGCGGAGCATCAGGTCCACCGGGCTCTGGTGGACCTTGATGTCGGTGCGGTCGATGAGGATCGCGTCGAACACCTCCTGGGCCAGCCAGCGGCGGACGATGCCCCGTGACCAATAGTCCTTCGCCGCCACGGGCCGGGTCACCTCGCGGACCGTCTGCGGCAGCGACGACCAGATCACCAGGGCGTCGAGATGGCTGGTGTGGTTGGCGAAGTAGACCCGCTGGCAGGTGTCGGGCTGGCTGGCGATCCAACGCACGCTCGCGCCGGAAAGCAGCCGCGCCAGCGCGGCGAGCGACAGCCCCGCGGCCCGGCAGAATGCGGAGCGGCCGGCGGCGGGCCGGGCGGTCGGGGGCGCGGCGATGTCGGCGGGCGAGAGCATGGGCCAAGTGTCGGTCCGGAACGGCGCGGCGGTCAATCGGGGGAGGCGTCGGCGACGAACGGATTGTGCCGCCGTTCGCGACCCACGGTGGTGGGGTCGCCGTGGCCGGGGAGGATGATCGTGTCGTCGGGCAGCGTGTAGAGATGACGGCGGATGCCGGCGGCCAGGGCGGCGAAGTCGCCGTCAGGGAAGTCCGTCCGGCCGATGCTGCCCTGGAAGAGCACGTCGCCGCCGAAGACCAGTCCGGGCGTGCATTCGAGCAGCCGCAGGACGACATGGCCGCGCGAGTGCCCGGGGATCTCGTGGGCGACGAAGGTGAAGCCGCCGAGGGAACACGTCTCGCCGTCGTCGAGGAGTTGGTCGGCCGGCGGGCTCGTCAGCGGCAGGCCGAAGGGTGCGGAGAGATTGGCCACGGGGTCGGTGAGCTTCGGGGCATCGTGACGGCCGATGACGATCGGCAGGCCGGGCCAGCGATCGCGCAGGCCGGCGTTGCCGGCGATGTGGTCGGAATGTCCGTGGGTGACGAGGATCGCAGCCGGCACGAGGCCGCGAGCCTCGATCCATTCGATGATCGCCTCCGGCTCGAAACCCGGGTCGACGACCAGGCATTCGCTGCCCGTGTCTCGGGACAGCACATAGCTGTTCTCACCGAACGGCAAGGACTCGATCCGTGCCAGGCGGAGGCCGGGCGGGGCGGGCAGGAGGTCGGTCTGGGCCATGGTGGGAATTGAGGTTTGGCGGCCGTGTCGGCTTCAGGGGCAGCATGGCTCGCGGCTGCGGAGGCGGCAAGGAAGCGTCTTTCCTCCGGGAAAAAGCCCACTTTGCATGTCCGAACTGGGATGGCGAGGGGCAGGCGAGGGCCGCTACACTCCCGCCCTTCCGCGGTCGACACATGGGTGCGGTCCGCGGGGCAGCGGCGGGGTCGGGTCCTCATGGATCTGCCGGCCATGCCGGTGCCGCCGTGTTCGTTCATGGCCCGGGGCGACTCGGGCGATAGATCCATACGTTTGGCCGGTCGGCTTCGGCATGGTGGATGGAGATTCCGCTGCCGAAGGTCTTCCGGAAATAGATCCAGGGAGGGATCAATGGTCGGTCGTGCACGCTTGATTCGGCTGACGGTGAGCCTGCCGCTGGTCGCAGTGCTTGCGCTCGCTGCGGGGACCGTCGCCCGCGGGCAGGCACCTGCCGTCCCGCCCCAGGGGCCCGGACTGGTTCCGAACGGCGATGCCGCCAAGGGCAACGCGGGTGCTGGAGATGCCACCGTCGCGACCGTTGGCGCCCATCCGCTGCAGCCCGCGCTGGAACTCGCTCAGAAGGGCCTGGCAGGCCTGCGCGGCACGATCAAGGACTACTCCTGCACGGTCGTGAAGCGGGAACGGATCGACGGCAAGCTCGGCGATCACGAATACATGTTCGCCAAGATCCGGCACGAGCCGTTCAGCGTGTATCTCTACTTCCTCGCCCCGGACACCGTGAAGGGCCAGGAAGTGATCTACGTGGACGGGAAGAACGACGGCAACATGCTGGCCCACGCGGGCAGCGGCGTGCGGGCGATGATGGGCACGGTGGCCCTCAAGCCGCAGAGCATGATCGCCATGCAGGGCAACCGCTACGCGATCACCGAGATCGGCGTCGAGAACCTCGCCAAGCGGCTCGTCGAGGTCGCCGAGCACGACAAGCAGTTTGGCGAATGCGAGGTGAACTTCTTTCCCAACGCCAAGGTGAACGGTCGGATATGCACCTGCATCCAGGTGGTGCACCCCGTACCGCGGCGCAACTTCCGCTTCCACCTGGCCCGCGTGTTCATCGACGACGAGTACACGATCCCCGTGCGGTATGAGGCCTACGATTGGCCGCAGGAGGCGGGTGGTCAGGCGGTGCTCATGGAGGAATACACCTACATGAACGTGAAGGTGAACAACGGCTTCACCGACGCCGACTTCGACCCGAAGAACACGGCCTACAAGTTCAGCAAGTAAGGCCGAGCGGGCAACGCACGCCTCGGGGCGTGCGAATGCGGCCGATGGTGCGCGGGCGCGGATTCGCATGCCTGGAGGCATGCGCCACGGGGCGCAGAGGCTGGTTGCTGCCGCGCGGGTGCGTGTGGCGTGCTTCCGTGGCGCACGCCTCCAGGCGTGCGAATGCGGTTCACCGACTTGCCGGCATCGCAGGCGGCATGAGCTGGGGCCAGGCGGCGGTCAGGTCGGCGAGTGACGGCAGCTGGAGCGGCGTGCCCGGGGCGAGCGTGATGCGGGGGTCACGGACGCGATTCCAGGCGTAGACCGCGCGATACAGGCGGCCGTCGCCGTAGGCCCGCTCGGCGAGCGACCACCACGTGTCGCCAGGCTGGGTGACGTGGCCACCAGCCAGGGAGGCCGGCGGTGGCCCGCTCGAGACCTCGGCATCCAGGGGGAACGGCGGATGTGCGTCGTCCACGCGACCGGCCGCCGCGGGCGGATCGACCGGAATGAATGAGGACGGCGACGCGGCAGTCTGGTCGAAGGAGGCCGGGGCGACCAACGGATCGTGACGCGGGGGGGGCGGCTCGGCGGCGGGCGTCGCGGAGCTGACGGTGCGGTCGAAGCCGCTTTCGCCTGTCGCATAGCGATCCCGCGGATCGACCGCCGCCGGGGCGAATCGCGTGTCGTCGGGAGGCGTCACCGCCGCGAGCACCAGCGGCGGGGCGGCTGCGAAGTCGCTGGCCCGCATCGTGAGTCGCGGCGGCTCGACGAGGTCGTGCGCGGCGGCGGTGTCGGCGATCTCGGTGTGGAT
>JAJTED010000140.1 GCA_021300535.1 Planctomycetaceae bacterium
CAAGCCGCCGTGTGTCGTGCGGCTCGAAAAACTCGGGCAGATCGGCACTGATCTCGGGGATGCTCGTGGTGTTCGATGCCAGGCAGATCTTGCCATGGCCCAGGCTCTCCGCGACCGGCAGCCCCCAGCCCTCGTACCACGACGGATAGATGGTGGCCATGCAGTGGCGGTAATACCAGGCAAGCTCACGGTCGTCGATGCCGTGCAGCAGGTGGATCCGGCCATTGACGAGCCGATCGCGCGTCATCTCACGGAGCAGGTCCGCCACGTAGAGATGGGGCGTTCCGATGCAGAGCAGGTCGGGACAGGCATCCGGGTCGCGCGACGCGAGCTGCCGCCAGGCATCGTAGAGCAGCCGGTGATTCTTGCGGACATCGAGGGTCGAGACGCAGACGAAGAACGGCCGCCGCGGCACGAACCGCGGCAAGGGCGGCGGCTCGTCGCCGGCCGCTGCCGCCATCACGTCGCCCAGGCGGACGACCGACATGTCGGGCTGGCGCAATCCACACTCGGCGCAGTACCGCAGAATCTCCTGCCGCGAGAACTCGGAGATCGTGAACACATGATCCGACTCGGTCAGCAGCTGCCGCACCCAGGCGGTGATCGGTTCGACACAGCCCGGCAAGACCCAGTGTGCTTTGAGTACGGGAATCAGGTCGTAAATCATCCGCAGCACGCGAACGCCCCGCTGCCGGAGCTGCGACGCCGCCTCGGCATGGCCGCCTGGTGCCCAGGTGGCGCCCAGCGAAAGCAGCACGTCACCGGCCGCAAACGGCATGTCGGCTCCGCAGTTCCTCGTCAGCAGAGGACGGGTGACGCTGAGCTTCACCGCGGGGAGCGGGTCGGGCTGGCCCGCCGCAGCGGCCGGCGGCCGGAGCCGCGTCTTGACCCAGCCCCGCGCCTCGTGGTGGAGTTCCCGCGCCGCCGCCCGGAACGCCCGGAACGAGTGCCGCAGCCGCTGCGTGGCCGGGTCGGAAACCCGCCGCCGTTCCGCAGCCGCACTCGGTTTGCCAGCCGCCGGCTGGACGGCCGCGATCGAAGCCTGGAGGACGCCGGGATTCCCGACGGCTCCGACCTCGTCGGGCGCCGATGACCGCGCGGGCACGAGCCGCGGCAGATGCCGCCGGATCGTCTCGGGCAGTTCCTGAACTTCCACGACGACGAATGCCCGCCGCCGATCATCGTAACGCACCAGCCAGCACGGGAAGCCCTGGGCAGTCAGGCCGTCGAGGATGCCGACACTGACCCGCTGGATGCCGGTGAGATGCGGCAACTGCCAGCCGATGATATCGCTGACGTCAAACCAGATGCTCACGATCTGCCTTGCTCGAGAGGGGACGTGGGAACGTCGTCAGCCGGCGTTGGCGAGGCTGCAGAGGTGATGACTGGGTACGAGCCTGAAGCCATCGGTGATGTTGGCCGGATAGGAGAGCAGTGGCCGTAGGGCGGGTTCCTCGCGCCGGTAGTAGTAGCGGTTGAGACCGTCGAACAGGCCGAACTCGTAGCCATTGGCGAACAGCAGCCCTTCCCACTCGAACCAGGTCGGTTCATATCCATAGACGTCGCATCCGGGGAGCTTGGGCTTCACGGCCTCCAAAAGGATCACCCGCGGCCGGAAGGCCCGCCATTCACCCCCCAGGAGCACGTCCCGCTCGGCTCCCTCGACGTCGATCTTGAGAAAGTCCACGGGCACGTCGCCGAGCTGGGCGGTGATCGCGGCGAGCGTAGTCATGGGAACGGTGTACGTTGACCGCTCGAAGCCCATTTGGTTCACGCGGGTCTCATCGAGGGTGTCGCAACAGGTCGACAGCCCCGAGTCGCCCCATTCGTGGAACGGCACCACTCCCACGGCGGCGCCGACGGCCGAGTTGATGTTCCAGTCCCGCGGGCGTGCGGCGACGAACTTCTCGTGAAACCGTGCGATCGGCTCGACGTTCACGCCCGACCAGCCCCGGTCGTAAAAGTGCTTCGTGACGGAGTCGATGTCGGGGTCGTAGGCCCCGATGTCGATGTACCGGCCGTGCTCGACGTCGTGGAACACCCGGTTGAGGACGACGTCCTCGAAGTTCTGCGCGTAGGAGATCATGCGGCCTTCCGGATGATGAGGCCGATCGAAGTCGACGCGTAGCCGGCGAGGCTGAGCCGCAGGTGTTTGATCCGTCCGTAGGGCTCCTTGGCCGACTCGTAGTACGGCGGCGGATCGACGAACCGGTCGAGCTCGTCGCTGCCCGGATCGAGATCGAGCGGCTCGACGTGATGCCCCTGGGCGGTCAGCCGCCGGCAGACGTCCTCGATGTCGCGGAGCCGGAAGATCACGCACGGCCCCTCGGCGAGCGTGTCGTCGTTCGACGAGAGATTGAACTCCGTCGTGTGCACCGCCACGCCCCCCGGCCGCAGACACTCCATCTGCCGTTCCAGGAACCGCAGCCCCAGGTCGATGCTGCCGCAGTGCTCGAAGGAGCAGGTCGACCAGGTGAAGTCATAGCCCCGGAGGTCGTCGGGAATGTGGTTCATGTCGACCGGCCGATACCCCGACGGCAGCTTTTCCGCGCCCACCGCGAAGCCAAGACCCCGCGTGCCCGCCGCGAGCAGGCCCCGTTCCTGAAGCGCCTGGCAGATGTAGGCCAACTCCCACTTCTTGCGGTGGGCGTCCCAGGTGTCGTGCAGCCGCGCGATCCAGTCGCGAAACGGCCGCGAGTCGAGCGTGCCGTAGCGGCAGAGCTGGGAGAGCATCCCGGTGCCCTCCGTCCGGCCCGCGGCGGTCGGCTGGTGGAAGAGCTCCGGAAAGCGGCGCGAGAACAGATGGGCCCGGATCGGCGGCGGCGTCACCGGGCGTGAGCAGGATGACGAACGGGCGACCAAGCGGCGCAACAGGCTCTTCATCTCGGCTTCTCCGCAGGCGCCGCGCCGGCCGACCTTCAATGGACGGCGGCGGCCGATCACCACGATTGGGGGGAGATTAGCAGGATGCCCAGGGCGGCGGAATGCCATTTCGCATCGCCAAAACCCCTACTTTCGCCGCATCACCTGCTCGTACACCCGCGCATAGCCTTCCGCGGTCGCCCGCCAGGAGAACCCGGCGGCATGGCGGCGATAGCGGTCTCCGGCCGCGGGATCCGCGCGGAACCGCCGCAGGCCGTCGCGGAGCACGGCGGCCATCGCGTCGGCCGCGTAGGAGTCGAAGTAGAAGCCATGCGGGCCGGCGATCTCCGGCAGGCTCGTGCTCCGCGAGAGAAACACCGGCCGGCCGCACTGCATGGCCTCCAGCACCGGCAGCCCGAAGCCCTCGGTGAGCGAGGGAAACAGGAACGCCTCGCAGTGCTCGTACAGCCACTGGCGATCGCCGTCCGCAACCTCACCGGTCAGCACGACCCGCTCGCCCAGCCCGCGGCGGGCCACCTCCCGATCGAGGAACTGGCCGTAGGGCGTCGCCTTCTTGCCGGCGATCACCAGCCGCTCGCCGGGCAACTGCTCGAGGAGATCGAAGAGCACGTGGAAGTTCTTGTGGGGCAGGCTGTTGCCGACCGTGAGCAGAAAGCCGCCCTCCGGCACGCAGGCGGGCCGGCGCTCGGCCGGGGCCGGCGGCGGCGCGATGCCCAGTGGCACCACGTGCACCGGTCGGTCACCGAGCGGCACGTGCCGCCGGACGTCGTCGGCCACCCATTCGGAGTCGGTCACGATCGCCGTCGCCCGGTCCGCCTTGCACCGGATCGCGGCCAGTTTGCGGTCGATCTCCCGTTCCCGCCCCTCCCGCGGAGCCTCGTGCAGGAAACTCAGGTCGTGGATCGTGAGCACGACCGGGACCCGCGGGTCGAGCGGCAGGTACTTCGAGGTCTGATTCGTGACATGCCACAGGGCGACGTCCGCCGGCGGCATGAGGTGGCGGGCCACGGGCCGCACCAGCCGTGCGAGCCCCTCCTTCTTCCAGAAGGCGACATCGAGCCGGTCGTAGCCCGACGGCGGCAGATGCCGCTCGGCGCCGGCCGGGAGGAAGAACACCGGACGAAACCGCCCCGGGGCGACCTGGAGCAATTCCGCGGCGAGGTGCAGCGAGAACCGGCCGAGCCCGCAGTTGATGTGCCGGAGTTTCTCGAGGTCGATGACGACGCGGGGCGGATCGGTGGCCATGCCGTAACGTTGAACCACAGCGGCAAGGGCGTCAAGCACGGCTGGACGCCGGCGTCAAACCGTCGTCCGCGGCGCTGCGGTGCACGAGCCATGCGCCCGCCGTGGCCGCCACTCCGCGACGGATCGGGGCCACCGTTCACGCGTCAAAATACAGGCAAAACTCGTAGGGGTGCGGACGGAGCCGCATGGGCGCGATCTCCCGCTCCCGCTTCCATTTCAGCCAGGTGGCGATCACGTCGTCGGTGAACACGTCGCCACGGAGGAGGAAGTCGCCGTCCCGCTCCAGGGCGTCGAGGGCCTCGTCGAGGGAGCCCGGGGCCTTGGGCACGCCGGCCAGCTCCTCCGGCGGCATGTCATAGATGTCGCGATCCAGGGGCTCGCCAGGATGGAGCTTGTTCTGGATGCCGTCGATCGCCGCCAGCAGGATCGCGGCGAACGTCAGGTAGGGATTGCACGTGGGATCCGGGCAGCGGAACTCGACCCGCTTCGTCTTCGGGCTCGCCGAGTACATCGGGATCCGGCAGCTCGCCGATCGGTTCCGCTGCGAGTAGGCCAGATTGACGGGCGCCTCGTAGCCCGGCACGAGCCGCTTGTAGCTGTTGGTCGTCGGATTGGAGATCGCCAGGATGGCCGGGGCGTGGCGGAGGATGCCGCCGATGGCATGCAGGCCCATCTCGGAGAGGCCGCCGTAGCCCGTGCCCGCGAACAGCGGCTGGCCGTCCTTCCACAGCGAGATGTGGGTGTGCATCCCCGAACCGTTGTCGCCGTAGATCGGCTTGGGCATGAAGGTCGCGGTCTTGCCGTGCCGCCGGGCCACGTTCCGCACGATGTACTTGTAGAGGCACACCTGGTCAGCCATGCGGACGAGCTCCTGAAACCGCATGTCGATCTCGCACTGCCCCGCCGTGGCCACCTCGTGGTGCTGGGCCTCGACGTCGATGCCACACTGGATCATGGTCTGCATCATCTCGTTGCGCAGGTCCATGAGCTGGTCGGCGGGCGGGCAGGGGAAGTAGCCCTCCTTGTGCCGCAGCTTGTAGCCGAGGTTCGGCCCTTCCGCGCGGCCGCGGTTCCACTCGGCCTCCGCGGAGTCGATGTGGAAGTAGCCCTCGTGGGCGTTCTGGTCGAACCGCACGTCGTCGAACACGAAGAACTCGGCCTCCGGTCCGATGAAGCAGGTGTCGGCGATGCCGGTGCTCTTCAGATAGTTGACGGCCTTGCGGGCGATGTTCCGCGGATCGCGGGAATAATCCTCCCGCGTGATCGGATCCTGCACCATGCAGATCATGACCAAGGTGGGGATCGACGCGAACGGGTCGACGAAGGCGGTCGTCGGCACCGGCACGAGCAGCATGTCGCTCTCGTTGATCGCCTGCCAGCCGCGGATGCTCGAGCCGTCGAAGCCGAGGCCGTCCTCGAAGGTGTCCTCCTCGAGCTTGGCGACGGGGATCGTGAAGTGCTGCCAGGCTCCGAGAAAGTCGGTGAACCGCAGGTCGATCGCCTTGACTTCCTTCTCGCGGCACAGGGCGAGCACTTCGCGGGGCTTCATGAGGCTCTCTCCGGGGATGCCCCATGATACCCGCGACGCCGTGCTACGCCGGGGTTTGCGGGGCGTGCCCGGTCAGCGCCGCCGTCCAGCCGTCGTCGTGGCGGCACAGCACGAGCCGGCCGACGACGCGAGCACCGTGCAGGGCCACGTCGATCGTGCCGCCGGGGCCGGTGGCGACAGCCGTGGTCGGTGCCGATTCATACCGCCCCGCATCGATCCGCCGCGCGAAGCCGCGACCGCCAGAGACCTCTCCCGCCTCGTGCTCGAGCCAGGCGCGGCGGTGAGCCGGCAGTTCGACCGCCGGCACGGGCGGACCGCCGGGCCGCGGGACCGCGGCGAGCCGCCAGGTGCGACACACCGCGCCGGACTCGATCAGGAGATCGTAGTGGATGCCCGCCGGATCGTCGGGGGCGCCGGTGTGCTCGAGGATCGCGAACCGCGGCATGGCTCTGGCCGGGGATTCACCCCGGATCACACGATCTCGTAGGCCTGTTCATGATGCTCGGCGAGGTCGAGGCCGCCGCGCTCGACCTCGACCGCCACCCGCATGCCGACGAAGCGATCGATGATCGCGAAGGCGATCGCGGATACGACGCCGCTCCAGACGGCGGTCACCAGGATGCTCTTTGCCTGCGCCCACACCTGGCCGCCGATCGTCACCCCTTCGGCCAGCCCCACCCCACCGCATTCGGCGGCGGCGAACACGCCGGTGAGCACCGCGCCGACGATGCCGCCGACGCCATGGACGCCGAACACGTCGAGCGTGTCGTCGTAGCCGAACCGCTGCTTGATCGTCGTCGCGAAGGAGTAGCAGGCCAGCGCGGAGGCCGCCCCGATCGCCACAGCCCCCAGCGGGCCCGCCGTGCCGCTGGCCGGCGTGATCGCCACCAGCCCGGCCACCGCGCCGGTGGCCACGCCGAGCGCCGACGCCTTGCCGTGCGTGCCGAGTTCGATCGCCATCCACACGACCGTGGCGGTGGCTGCGGCGACGTGGGTCACCAGCAGCGCCATGGCCGCCGTGCCGTCGGCCTTGAGCGCACTGCCGGCGTTGAAGCCGAACCAGCCCACCCACAGCATGCCGGCGCCCATCACCGCGAACGGCAGGTTGTGCGGCCGCATCACCTCGCGGGGATACCCGCTGCGGCGGCCCACCATCAGGCAGGTCACGAGGCCGGCGATCCCGGCGTTGACGTGCACCACGGTGCCGCCGGCGAAGTCGAGCACGCCCCACCCGTGGAACAGCGAACCCGGGCCAGCCCAGGCCATGTGGCAGATCGGGAGATAGGAGAACGTGAACCACAGAGCCGAGAACAGGAGCATGCCCAAAAACCGCGTTCGCTCGGCGAAGGCGCCCACGATCAGGGCCGGCGTGATGATCGCGAACGTCATCTGGAAGGCGACGAACAGCGACTCCGGGATGGTGCCGGAGACGGCCGTCGGCCTGACGCCCGCGAGCAGCGCCTTGTCGAGGTTGCCGATGACGGCCTGCCACCGGCCGCCGTCGCCGAAGGCGAGGCTGTAGCCGAAACCGATCCAGAGGAGCGTCATCAGGCCCGCCAGTGCGAAGCACTGCACGAACACGGAGAGCACGTTCTTGGCACGCACGAGGCCGCCGTAGAACAGTGCCAGGCCCGGCAGGGTCATGAACAGCACCAGCGCCGTGGCCACGATCATCCACGCGGTATCGGCCGGGTCGATCGACGAAGGCATCGCCTGCTCCTGGAGATTCCACGCCATCCCCCGGGTTCCGGGCCGCCAGCGTGTGCCCCAGGAGGATATCGCCACGGCCGCGGCAGGCAAATCCACCGCGGACAAATCCGGGCGGGCTGTCAGTAGTCGTCGCCGGCGGCGGCGGGTGCCGTCGCCACCGCCAGCGGCTTCGGCTTGTGCCGCACGGCGCGGCGGGCGTTCTCGTCACGGAGCCGCTCCACCGCGGCCTCGAGGCTCATCGCCCCCAGGTCGCCGTCCACACGGTCGCGGAGGCTCACCGTGCCGGCCGCCTCGTCCCGCGGGCCGCAGACGACCATCATCGGGATGAGCTCGAGCTGCGCCGTGCGGATCTTGGCGCCGAGTTTCTCCGCGGCGAGGTCGATGCCCGTCCGCAGCCCCGCGGCCGCGAGCCGGCCCTGCACCTGCTTCGCATACGCTTCGCTCTTCTCGCTCACCGGAATCACCCGCACCTGCTCGGGCGCCAGCCACAAGGGGAACGCGCCGGCGAAGTGCTCGATGAGCACGCCCACGAACCGCTCCAGGCTTCCCAGGGGCGCCCGGTGGATCATCACGGGGCGGTGCTTGGCGTTGTCGGCGCCGATGTATTCGCAGTCGAACCGCTCGGCGCTCGGCAGGTTGTAGTCGAGCTGGACCGTGCCGAGCTGCCACTCGCGGCCCAGCGAGTCGTGGATCACGAAGTCGATCTTCGGACCGTAGAAGGCGGCCTCTCCCGGCTCGGGCTCGCAGCCGGGCAGGTTCATCCGCCGGGCCACCCGCTCGATCGCCGCCTCGGCCTCGGCCCAGCGCTCGGGCGGGCCGACGTATTTGTCGCTCGTCGGATCGCGGAACCCGAGCCGGACGCGGAAGTCGTCGAAGGCCAGACTGGAGAGGACCTTGAGCGTGAAGTCGATGCAGCCCTCCACCTCCTGCTCCACCTGCTCGGGGGTGCAGAAAATGTGGGCGTCGTCCTGGGTGAAGCCGCGGACCCGCGTCATGCCGCCGAGCTCGCCCGACTGCTCGTAGCGGTAGACCGTGCCGAACTCTGCCAGCCGCAGGGGCAGGTCCTTGTAGCTGTGCGGCCGGGCCTTGTAGATCATCGTGTGGTGCGGGCAGTTCATCGGCTTGAGCAGGTACTGCTCGTCGTCGCTCATGGCGATCGGCTTGAACTGGCTGTCGGAGTAATAAGCTCCTCGCGGACGAACGACTCGAGCGTGCCGCGCAGGATCGCCCCCTTGGGCATCCAGAGCACGAGCCCCGAGCCGACGAGCGGGCTGGTGGTGAACAGGTCGAGCTGCTTGCCGAGCACGCGATGGTCGCGGCGGCGGGCTTCTTCCAGCGCCGCCAGATGCGCGTCGAGCTCCTCCTGGGTGAACCAGGCGGTGCCGTAGAGCCGCTGTAGCTGGGCGTTGTTCGCGTCCCCCTTCCAGTAGGCCCCGGCGATGTTCGTGAGCTTGAAGGCGCCGATGCAGCCGGGGCTGGCCACGTGGGGCCCGCGGCAGAGATCGACGAACTCGCCCTGCCGGTAGAAGGAGAGCGTGGAGTGGGCGGCGAGGCCCGTCTCGATGTGCTCGGCCTTGAGCGGCTGGTTGAGCCCGCGGACGATCTCGACGGCCTGCGCCCGCGGCACCTCCACCCGCTCGAAGGCCTCGTCGGCTGCGATGATCCGCCGCATCTCCTCCTCGATGGCCGGCAGGTCGTCGTCGGTGATCGGCCGCGTGGCCCGCATGTCGTAGTAGAAGCCGTCGCCCGTGGTGGGGCCGAAGGCCAGCTCGACGCCCGCGAAGAGCCGCATCACGGCCCGGGCCATGATGTGGGCCGCGGAATGCCGCATCACCGGCAGGGCCCGGACGTCGCCGGCGAAGAGCGGCTCGACGGTCACGGTGTCCGCGGCGGGCAGCGGCATGTCGAGGCCCACCGCCCGGCCGTCGAGGAGGGCCGCGATCGGCCGGGACTGCTTCCGCGGTGCGGGCTGCGGCGCGGGGGCTGTGGCGACGACCTCGGCCAGACGGGTGGCGGCGGGATAGTCGCGGACGGAACCATCGGCAAAGCGGACGGTGGGCATGGTGGTGCTGGAATGCGAAGGCGAGGGAACGCGGACGGCAGCCGGGGCCATTTTCCGCCGAAAACCGCAGCGTATCCGCCGCGGCGCGGGGGCAGCAAGGCGAAGTGCCCGCGGGCTCGCCGCCGGGCGAAAATCGCTTGACTGGCGCCCGATCACGCGCAAGACTCTGTCCGTGGTCTTTGCGGGCGATTAGCTCAGTTGGTTAGAGCACTAGCTCGACAAGCTAGGGGTCATAGGTTCGAGTCCTATATCGCCCATTTCCGATTTCTGGCCGACGCTCGGCCCCGGCCGATGTGAACCATTTTCTCACGCGTTGCGTATGCAACCCTGACGATCGCGGCGGACACTCCAGGTCCGAACACGGTCCGCTGGCACCGCGATCGAGAAAGGGAGGCCCGGCGAGATCCGGGAGGGAGCCATGGATCGCGACGATCTGTTCTCGCTGTGCAGCCACGCCGGCCATCGACACCAGGCCAGTGCGGGCCGGGTGACCGTCGAGTTCCGTGGCCGAGCCGTCGATCCGGTGCCCGAGATCCTGCGCAGCTTCCGGCTGGCGGAAATCTCCGAGAGCGAAAAGAACTCGCTCCTCTCGCTGCTGTGCGATCCCGAGGAGGCGGACTTCTGCCCGTGGCCGGCACTGGCCCGCGGCTTGACCGCGGCCGGCGCGGCCGGATGCAATAGTCGGGATGCGTCCCGTGAAACTCCCGCCACCGCCCCGCGGGCTGCCACCCCGGCTCCGCGGCTGGTACATCGTCACCGCGGCGGTGATCTCCGCCGTCACCGCGGCCGTGGCGCCGATGTGCCCCGACCGCGATGCCGCCGGCCGACCGGCCTGGCGGGTGCAGACCGTGCACGACGGCGACACGGTCACCTGCATCGCCCCCGACGGCACCGCGCACAAAATCCGCCTCCGCGGCATCGACGCCCCGGAGCATCATCAGCCCTACGGCGACGCATCCCGCGCCGCCCTGGCGTCCAAGCTCGCCGGCGGGGGCGTGCAGGTGCGCGGCGATGCCCGTGACCAGCACGGCAGGCTCTTGGGCACGCTGTGGGTCGGTGACCGCGACATCAACCGGGAAATGGTGTCCGACGGGCTGGCCTGGGTGTTCGGCGGCTTCGCGCCCGACGAAGACCTGCTCGCGGCCGAGGCCGCTGCCCGGCGGCAGCGGCGCGGGCTGTGGTCCGACCCACGCCCGATCGCACCGTCCGACTGGCGGGCCACCCATCCCCCGCACCGCTGACGCGCCGCCGGCTGCAAAACGCGATGCTCGGGGCATGCCCGGCCGGGGTTCCGCGTATATTCAGCCCATGCAGCAGCCGCAAGACATCGTGATCACGGGCGTGGGAGTCGTCAGCCCGATCGGCATCGGCTGCGAGCCGTTCTGGGATTCCCTGGCCGCTGGTGTGAGCGGCATCCGCCCGATCGACCTGTTCGACTCCAGCTCCCTGCGGGTCCGCTTCGGCGGCCAGATCCCGGACTTCGACCCCAAGCTCTTCGTCCGCCCGCGCAAGAGCCTCAAGGTCATGAGCCGTGAAATCCAGATGGGGTTCGCCGCCGCCGACCTGGCGATGGGCGACGCCGGGCTGACCGCGGGTCAGGTCGACCCCGAACGCTTCGGCGTGGTCTTCGGCGGCGACATGATCTATGCCGACCTCGAGGACCTGGAACGCACCTACCGCCGCGCGGCCGTCGACGGCCGCTTCTCGTTCCCGGCCTGGGCCGAGGCGATCCACGAGGAGTTGCATCCGCTCTGGCTGCTCAAGCACCTGCCGAACATGGCCGCCTCACACGTGGCGATCGCCCACGACGCCCGCGGCCCCAATAACTCCATCGTGCTCGGTGACGTGTCGGGACTGCTGGCGATCGCCGAGGCGGCCAGCGTGATCCGTCGCGGCTGGGCCGACGTGATGCTCGTCGGCGGCACCGGCTGTCGGCTGCATCCCACCGCCCTCGTCGCCCGCGGCGACGCCCTGCTCTCCCACCGAGCCGACGACTGCCGTCGGGCCGCGCGGCCCTTTGACCGGGATCGCGACGGGCTGGTCAACGGCGAGGGCGCCGGAGCGCTGCTGCTCGAGTCGCGGGCCCACGCCCAGCGCCGCGACGGCCGGATCCGCGGCCGACTGCTCGCCGCGGCGGCTCGCTGCGAGCCCACCGCCCGCCGCCACGGCGTGACCGGCTCGTCGCTGCGGGCCGCCATCCGCGCCGCCTGTGCGGCCGCCGGACTCGAGCCAGCCGGCGTCGGACACGTGAACGCGCATGGGGTGAGCACGATCGAGATGGACCGGGCCGAGGCGGCCGCCATCCGCGCCGAGCTGGGAGACGTTCCGGTGACGGCGCCGAAGAGCGCCTTCGGCCACCTCGGCGCCGCCGGCGGCGTCGTCGAACTGGCCGCCAGCGTCCTCGGCTTGGAACGCGGCCTCGTGCCGGCCACGCTCAACTACGAGACGCCCGATCCGACCTGCCCGGTCAATGTCGTGGCCGGCGGCCCGCTCGCCGGCCGTCCCGGCACGGCGGTCGCCGTGAACCTCTGCTCCACCGGCCAGGCCGCGGCCGTCGCCATCGCGGCCGACTGACCGGCCTCCCGGTCATCCGGTCACCACGAGCCGTAGAAGCCGAACGACACGCCGTTGTAGAAGGTCTGTCCGCCGACGTCGATCGCGTTCACATCGCGGTTGTCGAGGTTCAGCTGCCTGGTCGCCGTCGCCATTCCGGCCACCCACAGGAAGTCGTAGCCGACCTGGAGGGCGAAGTTGGGCGTGATGTTCCAGCCGGCCATGAGCGTCAGGTCGCCGATAAAGCCGGGGCCGGTCCGCGTGGCCTCGTCGCTGAACGCCACCGTCTGCCGGCCGGGCGGCGACAGCACGGTGTCGATCCCCGCGGCCTGCTGCGCGGTGCTGGCGAAGGTCAGCGCGGGCGCTGCCCGGCCCCGCAGCCCCCAGTAATAGAACTCGTTTTGGCTGATCAGTTCGCCGCCTACGTTCAGGCCCAACAGCCAGTTGCCCGCATCGACGTGGTAGCGGCCGCTGAACTGGTCCTGGGTGGCGCCCGCGCGACTCGAGGAGAGCGAAAACTGCTCGTTGACGTTCGCGAGCCGCGTGCCCACGATCAAGGCGGGCAGCCAGCCCCGCTCGGCGTGACGGGTCCAGTTGCCACCGGGCGACATCACCAATTGATCCCGTCCCAGCCGACGGCGGAGCTTGTAGTTCCACTCCCAGCTGTTGAAGTCGGAGTTGAACTTCGTGGCATAGGCGGTCGCGCCGTTGAAGCCGGGCGCCACCGGGGCCAGCGGGCTGACGAGGAAGCCGTTATTGACCGCGTTGCGGCCGTCGACGTCCTCGTAGGACATGCCGCCATAGTAGATGAACTCCAAGGCCCGGTCGCGATCCAGATAGTCGCGGCCCAGCGACTTGCCGATCGTGACCCGCGCCCCGGGCGCCACGTTGAAGGGCTGCGCCGCGGAGGTGAACTTGAGCGTCCGCACGCTCCCGAACGGGTCGAGGTACGCCTGCTCGGCGATCACGCGGCGGTTGTTGCGGCTGCGATCCATCCACAGCGATTCCCCCGCCACGTACCAGCCGCCGTTCCAGAACCAGTCGCCGGAACTGGCCTCGAAGGGCATCTCGTCGAGCCGGAAGTCCTCCAGCAGCATGCCATCGGCGCCGCGCGAGGAGACGTCGAGGATGCCGGGGGCATCCGCCGACACGATCGGCCTGTCAGCCAGCACCGACTCACCCACGATGGAACCCTCGGGCACGACCTCGACCTCGGGCAGCAGGTTGGTGCCCGGCCCGAGAATGATGTCCTCGCTCTCGCCGATCACCGCTCCGCGGGCGACCTGGTCGCGCAGTTCGAGTCCCGGCTCTGCGGCCCGGGCACTCCCGCAGCAGACCCACGCCGCCGCGGCGACGCACGCTGCCCATGCCCAATCACAGCCGGCCCGACGTCTGGCGAAGTTGTTCACGATAGAACCCATCCTGAGGTCACGGGCGCGGAACGGTCCGGTCACGCGCATCCGGAAAGTCCATCGTCATCCCTACGATCGGTTCCCCAGGAATTTTCGATTCCTTCACCCCTTCCTTGCCCAGCCTGCCACAACCGCGGCGGTCATGATTTCCCGCACGCCCGCACCAACCGGCCGGATCGACCGGCGGGTGAAGAAGCCTGCGGTGCTCGTTCGAAGATCAGGCAGGTCGGACGTTGCCCCGACCACGGAGTCTGCCCATGGTCCCCAACCGCCAGCACCTTCTTCTCGCCGGTCTGCTGCTGTTTCTGCTGGGCATGCAGTTCCGGCTCGTCGAGTCGTTCACGCTCAACGAGCGGTCGAGCCGGTTCGTCGCGGCCCAGCTCGGCAACGGCGGGCAACGCCAGGCGGTGGCCTGGCAGGGCATGCCGCTGCGGAAGGTGGTCGAGCCGCCCCGGTGGCTGGGGCTGGCCCTGATGTCCGTCGGCGCGGTGCTCACCGCCAAGGGGCTGTCGGTGCGCGGCGGCCACGCCTGACGGCTGCCCGACACACCGGCACCGCAGCCAGCTTTCCCGCATGAACAGCCATCCATGGCCTGTTCATGCTCCGCGTTCGCGGAAAGCACGGCGGCTTGCCGGAACGCGGGCACCGCATCCTGCTCTCCCGCATGAACAGCCATCCATGGCCTGTTCATGCTCCGCGTTCGCGGAAAGCACGGCGGCTTGCCGGAACGCGGGCACCGCATCCTGCGGTGCCTCATCTGGCTCACACGTGAGCCTCGCGTACGAACCTTTCCTGGGCAACAACCGTCAGGGAGGGGTTGCCCATGCCCCAGGAGCCGGCGTATGCAGACAAGCGAAGCAAGGATTGCGGAGCGAAGTCTGCATCCGAGAGAGCGGAGGGCACGATGCCCTCCGCGAACGTCCGGCGATGGGGCGTGGGCAGCCCCGACCAGCGTCACTAACGCGGTTCACGTGTGACGCGTATCACTCACGCCGCATCCTGCGGTGCCACCTTCACGCCGCCTCCACTCCCGGGCTCTCTCCGCCAGCTTTCCCGCATGAACAGCCATCCATGGCCTGTTCATGCTCCGCGTTCGCGGAAAGCACGGCGGCTTGCCGGAACGCGGGCACCGCATCCTGCGGTGCCACCTTCACGCCGCCTCCACTCCCGGGCTCTCTCCGAAGTAGTATTTCTTGGCGTCGGGGTTGGAGAGCACCTCCTGGGCGGTGCCGTGGCAGAGCACCTTGCCGGCCCGGATCACGTAGCTGCGGTCGGTGATCGCCAGCGTTTCCCGCTCGCGGTGGTCGGTGATCAGGATCGAAATCCCGTCGTCCCGCAGGCCCTTGATGATCTTCTGGATGGAGTGGATCGTGACCGGGTCGATGCCCGTGAACGGCTCGTCGAGGAGGATGATCCGCGGCTCCGTGACCAGGCAGCGGGCGATCTCCAGCCGCCGCTTCTCACCCCCCGAGATGTAGTGGGCCCGCGAGCGGCGGATCTTCACGATGTCGAACTGCTCGAGCAGCTCCTCACACCGCCGCCGCCGCTCCTTGGGACGGCCCGAGTCGGGGATCACCATCCCGCAGGTCATGCGAAAGCTGGTCGTCTTGCCCGCGCCGTTGGGCCCGAGCAGGCCCACGATCTCGCCGGTCTCGACGTGGAAGTCCACGCCGTCCACGACCCGCCGGCGGCCGTAATTTTTCACGAGCCCTTCGACCGAGAGCAGCGGCATCGAATCCTTCCCTGGGGCCGGGCGGACCTGCTCCGCGGTCCGCCTATCGCACGAAACCCATCCTCCCGAAGTTGGGCCAGCAGGGCAACCGCACTTCCCAGCCTCCCAACTTCACCGGAATGCCCCATTTCGCGGGAATGGCGTGCGGCCAGAAGATCACCAGCGCCCGGCCGATGAGCAGGCTGCGATCGACATG
>JAJTED010000023.1 GCA_021300535.1 Planctomycetaceae bacterium
CAGGCGGTGATCCAGGACGGCGTGGTCCGCGGGCTCGAGTCGCTGGAAACGCTGTTCGGCAACCCGCCGCCGCAGCCACAGCCCGCGCCGACCCCGCCGCCGCTCACGTTTCCCGGCGGCCGGTGAGTGCGACAAGCGGATGCCGTTGCGGGGCGATTTGTGGCCGGCGGGAGCTGTCCTCTGGTACGCATCACGCATGACACTCACGCGTGACGCTGGTCGGGGCTGCCCACGCCCCATCGCCGGACGTTCGCTTCGGCCTTCCTGGCCTCCGCTCTCTCGAGGCTGCCTGCGCTTCGGCATCCATGCCTGCGCTGGTCAGCCACGCCGGCTCCCGGGGCGTGGGCAACCCCTCCCTGACCCTGGGGCGGAACTTGGAATCTGATAGGCGTCACTCAAACCCACGTCGCATGGCACCTGGGAAGGCATGCGACCCGGAGTCCCCCGGCTTCCGCCGGGGGCTTTTTGTGTGTCTATGGCGCGTGTGGTCCGAGAAGCCCCGGGTGGAAAATCGGGGGCATGCTGCACGCGAACCCGCGGCCTCGTGCCGCGGTTCGCTTGGCGGGCCTGCGCCCGCTTGGAATCAACCCGGCCCTCCGGGCCTGGTGCTCACACAAGAAGCCCCGGGTGGAAACCCGGGGACTCCGGGCATGAAAACCACCCCGCCGTCCATGCCGGACGACGACACGCAATTTCTCGGGTTGAAACCCACGTCGCATGGCACCTGGGAAGGCATGCGACCCGGAGTCCCCCGGCTTCCGCCGGGGGCTTCTTGGGCCGTTCGCGCGTGTCAAACTGAGAGCAAGACTAGGGAACGCGCAACATCAAAAGACGCGCTCGAGGTTGAGCGTGAAACCAGGAACCACTTCACCCGCTGGAACCGCGGCGGGAGCCGTCAGTCGAGCGATCGTTCCATCCGCAGCATGGGCGGCGAGTGACCGCGTCGCCGGATCGACGACCCACACGAGCCGCGTGCCGGCAGCGAGCCAGTCGGCCGTCTTCGCCGCGACAGCCGCAGGCCGGTCGTCCGGCGAAAGCACTTCCACGGCCAGGTCGGGCGGGCCCGGGAAATAACCCGTCGGCAGGCCGGCCTCGAGGCGACTGCGACTGACGAAGGCGGCATCGGGGGCCCGCACGGTGTCGGGACTCCTGGTCAGGATGAACCCGGTTTCAGCGGCGAACACCTGGCCGAGCCCATGGGCATCGACATGGTTCGCCAGCAACGTGGCGACGCGGAGCGTCACGGCGCCATGCCGCGAACCTGCCGGCGACATCATGAGCAATTCCCCGCGGACGAGTTCGCAACGTCCGAGGCTCACTGCCTCCTGAAACAGTTGCTCGGCCGTCGTGATCATGCTGATGGTTGTCATCGGGTCACCTCACCCGAAAAGAATCCGCCCGCTCCGAATGGATAAGCAAGTAGGCGGGCGTATATGTAGTTGTCAATGACGCGCCCTCAGCCGTGGGTCGGCACCGCTGGCCGCCGGAGGCGGCGGTCCATGCCGGCGATGAGCCGTTCGAGCCGGCGGCGATACGAAAAATGCTCGACCTCCAGCGCGTGCCGCGGGGAGGTGACGTAGTGGATCGGAGACCGCAGCGGCCGCTGCCGCGCGGCGTAGAGCCAGGCGGCGGCCCGGGGGCTGCGCCGGGCGGCGACGGCCATCCGGGCCACGAGCCGCGCCTGCAAATCGGTGAGGCCCCACTGGCCGCTGTCGGGCTGAATCAGGCCGACGACGGCGATGTCGTCGCGGGTCGGATGGAGCAGATGCAGGTGGAGCCGCGGCAGGCCGGCGGCCGAGTCGGCGCCGAGCAGCCGGGCGTCGATGAAGGGGAGCGCGGTGCGGTAGCCGGTCGCGCAGATGATGATGTCGTAGGTCGCGCGGCGGCCGTCCCGAAACACGACCGCATCGCCGTCGAAGGCCGTCACGTCGGCCGCCGGTTCGATGCGGCCGGCGGCAATCAGGGCGAGCAGGTCCGAGTTGACGATCGGGTGCGTCTCCCAGAGGCGATGGTCGGGTCGCGGCAGGCCGTGCCGCCAGGGGAGGCCGATGGTGCGGTCGATCGCCCGCAGGCTCACCAGGCGGCGGAGCCAGACCGGAACCCCGAGCCGCAGGAGCCGTTCATTCCGCAGGTCGGCCGGCCGGCCCATGATCTCCCGGGGCACGATGTAATAGCCGCGCCGCAGGGAGAGCGTGGTCGCCGCCGCGTGGTGCGAGCATTCGACGGCGATGTCACAGCCCGAGTTGCCGCCGCCGATCACGAGGACGCGCTTCCCGGCCAGGGCAACCGGATGCGTGGGCGACTTGTAGTCGGCCGCATGGATGAGTACGCCCCTAAACTGGCCCGGCACGTCGGGCAGCCGCGGCACATGGTTGTGGCCCGAGGCGATGACGACGCCGGCGTAGTCGCGATCGGTCCCATCGGCGGTCCGCACACGCCAGCCGGCACCGGGACCGCCGCGCGGCGTGACCGACTCGACCGTCGCGTGCGTGCGGATGTGGGGCAGGAGGTCGAAGTGCCGGGCGTAGGCCCGCAGGTAGTCGAGGCAGCGGCGGTGATCGGGATAGGCGGGCCAGTGCCGCGGCATCGGGTAGTCGACGTATTCGGTGAGTCGCCGGGAACTGATGAGCCGTGTGGAGGCGAAGACCCGCGATGTCGGGCTGCCGAAGTACCAGTTGCCGCCGACGTCGTCCTCCCGTTCGAGGGCCTCGGCGTCGATGCCCGCCGCGCGGAGGTTCTTGAGCGCCGTGAGCCCCGACGGGCCGGCACCGATCACGCACCAGCGGCCTGCGGTGTCAGCGGCGGGCATGGCGCACCAGTGCGGCGGCGAGCCGCGTGAGGTCGTCGGGGGTGTGGTGCCACGAGAGGCTCGCCCGCACGAGGCTCTTGCCTGGCGGCACGCTCGGCGGGCGGATGGCCGGCACGAAGAAGCCCTCGGCCGCGAGCTCCCCCGCGACGGCGACGGCCTGCTCGGCGCCGCCCCCCACGACCGGCACGATCTGCCCGCCGCAGGCGGCGACTTCGAGGCCCTCCGCGACAAGCCGGTCACGGAAGGCGGCGGCCCGGGCGAGCAGCTCGCGCCGCCGCTCGGGCTCGACGCCGAGGAGTTCGATCGCCCGGCCGGCGGCCGCGGCCACGGCCGGCGGATGGGCGGTGGAGAAGATCCAGGCCCGCGCGGCATGCCGCAGCCAGCGGACGAGCTCCGCGTGCCCGGCCACGAATCCGCCGGCCGCACCGAGGGCCTTCGAGAGCGTGCCCACGCGGACATGCACGCCGGCGGCGCAGCCGGCCGCCTCGACCAGACCGCTGCCGCGGTCCCCGAAGACGCCCGTGGCATGCGCCTCGTCGACCATGAGCATCGCCCCGTGCCGGTCCGCGACGGCGGCGAGATCGGCCAGGGGAGCGATCGTGCCGTCCATCGAGAACAGGGAGTCGGTGACGACGAGCGTGCGCCGGGCGGGACCTGCGGCCGCGAGCATGCGGTCGAGGGCCGCCACGTCGCGGTGCGGGTAGATCGCCACCTCGGCCCGCGCCAGCCGGCAGCCGTCGATGATGCTCGCGTGGTTGCGTTCGTCGCTGGCGATGAGGTCGCCGGGGCCGACGAGCGCCGCGATCGTGGCGGCGTTGGCGGCGAATCCACTGGGAAACGTGACGGCCGCGGGCACGGCGAGGAGGTTTGCGATCGCGGCCTCGAGCCGCTCGTGGGCCTGCGAGTGGCCACTCACCAGCGGGCTCGCGCCGGCGCCAAAGCCCTCGGCGCAGGCGGCCTTGGAAGCGGCCTTCGTGAGCCGCACGTCGCCGCAATAGCCGAGGTAGTCGTTGGAGCCGAAGTTCACCAGCCGCCGGCCGTCGAGCTCGACCTCGCGGCCCTGGCGTCCGCTGCGGACACGCTGCGGCCGCTCGAGGCCCGCCCGCCGGACGGCGGCGAACGATTCCCCGATCCAGGCGAGCGGCGCGGGCAGTGGTCCGGCGGTCGAGGGTGGGGCGGGCGCAGGCGATTCGAGGCGGCAGGTCATGGGGGCATTATGGCCGATGAACGACCGATCGCCGCCGCCGCGATTCATGGTCGTTGCCCGTGATGACGTGGCGGGCCGCCGATCGGCCAATTCCGCGGCGCGGCCTATCATGCCAAGGTTGCAGACCCACGACCTGGAGGCTCGACGAGTGCCGATGTCCACCGCAGCCCAGGCGATTTTTGACTGGTTCTCCCGATGTTCTTTGCCGGGCTGGATCGCGTTCAGTTTGGCGGGCAATGTGGCGATCTTTCTGTTGTCCATCGGCCTGTGCTGGCTACTCGGATTTCTGTTCCGCGACCGGCCACTCTTCGATCGGCCCCAGACGGTGACCCGGGGCGATCTCGGGCTGGCATGCCTGGCGGTGGTGCTCAACTCGGCCGTCGCCGTCGTCGGCTGGCTGCTTTGGAAGACAGGCTGGATCAAGATCACGCATCCGGCATGGTGGCGGACGCTCCTGGACCTGCTGGTCTTCGTCGGCACGATGGATCTGGGGATGTATCTGTCGCACCGGCTCGCGCACCATCCGTGGTTCTATGCACGGGTCCACGCCCGCCACCACACCCACGAGTCGGTAAACCCGATCAGTCTCTTCGTGCTCCATCCGTTCGAGGTGCTGGGTTTCGGTGGGCTGATGATCACCGTGCTCGTGCTGCTGCCACTTTCCGGCATCGCGGTGCTGGCGTATCTCACGCTCAACGTGCTCTTCGGCACGCTGGGCCATGCGGGCGTCGAGCCGTTTCCGCCGGCTTGGAGCCGGCTGCCGCTGCTCCGTGACGTCGGCAGCAGTTCGTTCCATGCGGCCCATCACCGGTCGCCGGCGACGAACTTCGGCTTCTACTCCACGGTCTGGGACCGACTCTTCGGCACCCTGGACTGAGCTGACGTTTTTCGATGGCGGGCCGAGTGGCTCGACAGAGCATCGCCGCTGCAGGAATCCGGTTGCGAACGTTGTTTTGCAGATGCTTTGATTGGGGAATTGGCCTCGTCACCCGTCCCAGAAGCCCCGGGCGGGAGCCCGGGGACACCGGGTGTGAACACCACTCCGCCGTCCATGCCGGATGACGGCAGGCAATTTCCTGGTTCAAACCCGCATCGCATGGCACGCGGGAAGGCATGCGACCCGGAGTCCCCCGGCTTCCGCCGGGGGCTTTTTGTGTGAGTGGCAGGCCCAGAGGGCTGGGTTGACTGCGAGCGGGCGGCGGCCCGCGTCAGCCTCCCCTGCTACCGTCGCGGAGCCGAGTGGGCGAGCTTTTCGATCGTGCGGAACTCGGCGGCCGTCACCGGCTGCACCGAGAGCCGGCTGCCGCGGCGCAGCAATTCCATGCCAGCCAGGGCCTTGATGCCCCGGAGCTCGTCGAGGGAAAGCTCCCGCGGGAAAATCTCCACCAGCCGCACGTCGACCCGCGACCAGATCGGGTTGTCGGGCCCGGCCTTGGGGTCGTGGTAGTCGCTTTTGGGATCCCAGGCGGTGGCGTCGGGATAGGCCTCGCGGACCACCTCCACGATGCCGGCGACCGCCGATGGCGTGGCATTGGAGTGATAGAAGAGCGCCCGGTCTCCGCTCCGCATCGCGCGGAGGAAGTTGCGGGCCTGGTAGTTGCGGACGCCTTCCCAGCCCGTCGTTCGGCCCTTGGCACGGGCCAGGTCCTGGATCGAGAACACGTCGGGCTCGCTCTTGATCAGCCAGTAGTGCATGATGCATTTTCCGGGTTGGAACCAGTGTGCATTGGGTCACCCAGCATGATATCGCTCGTCCATCGTCCGTCCTTCTTGCTGCGGGCTGCTTTCGTGGCCGGTGTGCTCGCGGGGCTTGGCGGCACGGCCCGGGGCCAAGTGTCGATCGTGGAACGGCTCGCCATCGAGGGCACCGTCGAGTCGGTCGCCGGTGGGCGGGTGACGGTTCGCGACGCGGCCGGCAAGCGGCATGAGGTTCGCGTGCAGCCCCAGGGGGAGCGCGGTGTGCCGCTCGCCGACGGGCGCTTGCTCGAGTTTCCGGCCGACGTGCGGGTGACCGGTGGGTTCGATGTCGCCAAGCTCAAGCCGGGGCAGGTGGTGACCTTCGCCGGGCGGCTGAACCGGCTCGGCAAGTCCGACGGCGAGCTGGCCGCGATCACGCTCATCGACGCGGCCGGCGCCACGATCGGCGTGACGATGCCGACCGAGCCCGAGAAGGCGGCGGAGTTCGCCGCCTGCACGGTCACCGCGGCGGTGAAGACGGCCGGCAAGGGCCGGATCGTCGTCGAACTCCCGCAGGACAAGGCTTTCCATCGCAAGACGGTGCTCCCCTTCAAGGTGGCTGAAGATGCCACCACCCGACTGGAAAGCGGCGATCTCAAGCGGATCGAGCCGGGCGCTACGGTCACGCGGCTGGAGGCCGTGCGGCTCAGCAGCGGCGACATCGTGGCCAAGACGCTCGTGGTGGAGACGGCCGCGGCCGCGGCTGTCAAAGAGAAGGGCGACGAGAAGCTTGCCAACAAGTACCGGGCCCTGTCCGACGAGCCGAAGCAGGAACCTCGGCTTGTCCGCTCGGCCCACTTCGCCTTCCTCACCGACGTCTCCGACCGCGAGGCGAAGATCATCATCGACAAGCTCGAACGGATGGCGGGGCTGTTGGAGAAGTACTTCGGCCGCGGGCCGGCCGGGCCGATCGAGGGTTTTATTGTTCGCGATCTGGCGGTGTTTCCGCCGGGCACGCTCACCGAGGCCGCCGGCGTCGCCAAGATCCGCGAGGAGGCCGGGGTGTGCTTCAATCTCCGGCTCGGCAACCAGCGCAAGGCGACGCTCTACTCCTGCGCCGATCACGGCGTCATCCAGCACGAGTGCACCCACGGCTTCTGCCACATGACCTTCGGCTCGACCGGGCCGACCTGGCTGGCCGAGGGCGTCGCCGAACTGGGCAACTACTGGAAGGAAGGGGAGGCGGCCGTCGACGTCGAGCCGGGCGTGATGGGGTATCTGCAGAAGGCCCAGCCCAAGCGCGGCCTGCTGGAGATCGCGGTGCCGGGGCGGACGCCGTCGGGCACCTGGCAGGACTACGCCTGGCGGTGGGCGCTGTGTCACATGCTGGCCTTCAATCCCAACTACGCCGACCGTTTCAAGCCGCTGGCGATCGCTCTGATGGAGGAGCAGCCGGGCGTGTCGTTCGAGTCGGTCTACGGGCCGGTGGCCAAGCAGGTGTCGTTCGAGTACGACCAGTTCCTGCGGCACGTGGGCAATGGCTACCGGGCCGATCTGGCGGCCTGGCCCTGGAAGGCCCGGTTTCGCAAGCCGCAGGGCGAGGCGAGCCTCAAGGCGACGGTCAAGGCGAAGGCCGGCTGGCAGGCGAGCGGCCTGGAGGTGGACCAGGCGGCCCGCTATGCCTGCGAGGCGACGGGCACCTGGCAGACGGCGGCCGCCGGCGCGCCGTGCTCGGCGGCCGGTGACGCGGCGGGCCGCGGCCGGCTCGAGGGGGCGGTGCTCGCGGAGACCGACGGCGGCTTCACGCTCTCTGCCCCGTTCGTCCTCGGGGAGAAAGGGACGTTCTCGGCGCCGGCCGCCGGCCGGTTGGTGCTGCGGTGCGCCGATGACTGGACACAGCTGGGCGACAACGACGGCGAGGTCGAGGTGACCCTGCGCCGATCGGCAGACTGATCGCGGGCCGGTCGCTGCGGTGGGTCAGGGTGCCGACCCCAAGGCCCGACGGTGCCAAAGGGCCTCGATGACCGCGGTGCGGTCGTCGGTCCACGGTGCCGCGGCGGGCGCTTCTGCACACGGCCGCCACTGCCAGCGATCGCTCGTGGGCCGGGCGTAGACTTCCTTGATCGTGTCGAGAGACCGCGACAGAGCCATCCACTCCGAGGGAATGCGGGCGGCGTCGGCCCCGACGTCGACGTCGCGGGCGTAGACGCCCATCCAGCCGCCGGCGGCGGCGACCGCCTCGACCACGGGCACGAAATCGAGGTACTTGTTCGACACGTGCAGGGCGAGCACGCCGTCGGGGTGGAGCTTCCGGCCGTAGAGGGCGAAGGCCTCGCGGGTCAGAAGATGTGTGGGCACCGAGTCGCCGGTGAAGGCGTCGATGACGAGCAGGTCCATGCTCCCGTCGGGCTCGCGGTCGAGCGCCCGGCGTGCATCATCGACGACGACGCGGGTGGCGCCGCGGCAGTCGGCGAGAAAGGAGAACCAGCGGGTGTCGCCGGCGATTCGCACGACCTGCGGATCGATCTCGAAGAACACGAACTCGTCGCCGGGCCGGGCATAGGCGGCGAGCGTGCCGACGCCGAGGCCGGCCACCGCCACCCGGCTCCGCCGGCCCCGGGCGTCGAGGCCGGCGAACACGCTGCCCAGGGGCCCCGCTTCGTTGTAGTAGGCCAGCGGTATCCGCCGCCGGTCGGGATCGTCAGCCAGCAGCTGCACTCCATGGCGGATGCCGCCGTGCATGAGGACGTGTGACGGTCCGTTGGCCGAGGCGCACACCCGGAGCACGCCGAAGAACGTCCGCTCGCGGTGCAGCACCTGCCGGGCGGTTTCACCGACGAAAAACATGCCGCAGGCGAGGGCGAACAGCGCCGCCGCCCGCTCGCGACCCGAAAGCGTCGCGGCGGTCACGGCGACCGCCGCGGCCACCACGGCGAGCCAGCCCGTGCGGGACAACGGCAGCCACGGCGCCGCGGCCAGGAGGCCGCCCAGGATGGCGGCGACCGTCGCGACGGCCGCCAGCCGGGCGGCCCACCGCCAGCGGAGGCCGGCCGGCGCGAGGCCGGCCGCAGCGGCGATCGCCAGCGGGAACTCGTGGTGCGCGTCGAACACCGCCGGCGCCGCCAGGGCGTTCCACAGGCCGCCGCAGGCACCCCCGACGGCCAGCGCGAGGTAGAAGGACGAGAGTCGCTCCGGCGGTGGCCGCTCGTCGACGAGCATGCCGTGGATGCAGACGCAGACGACGCCGAAGGCCGCTACGTGCAGCATGAGCACCAGCGCCGCCGGCTCGTCGACGTCGGCGGCGATCAGCCAGCAGGCGAGGGCCGTGGTCGCGAGCAGTGCGGGTCCCTCGAACCGCCGCAGCCGCCGCCCGGCCGGCATGAAGACGAGCACGAAACTCGCCAGGTAGACCGCCAGCGGTACGACCCACAGCAGCGGGACGGGCGCCACCTCGACGGTGGCGTGGGTGGTCACGGCGGCCAGCCACGAGGCTGGCACGGCTGCCAGTGCGGCCCAGCGCAGCCACGGCCACCAGCCACCGCCGGTATCGGCCGCGGCTGCCGGAGGACGGTGGGCTTGCCTCCCCGCCAGCAGCATGGTGAGGCCGCCAACGACGAGCATCAAGGCGGCCACGGCGAGGAACAGTCGCACTGCCAGGTCGATCTGGCGGTCGATGCCGGCCAGTGGCTCGATGACTGTCGGGTAGGCGGCCAGCATCGCGAAGCTGCCGGCGTTGCCGGCGGCGTAGAGACCGTAGGCTGCCTGGCCGCCCACGCGGCTGTCCACCCGGGCGTCGGGCCACAGGCTCCGCCAATGGCCGAAGAGCGGGGAGAGGGTGGCGATGGCGAAGAACGCCGGGCCGACGCCGGCCGTGAGGGCCGCCACGATGATCAGCGGCACCGGGAGGGCGGCGTCGGGCCGGGCCGTGGCGAGTGCGGCGGCCAGGCCGACGGGCGTCGCCATCGCCGCCACGGCGAACACCACCCCCTGGGCGATGAGCTGACGCCGCGGCGGCCATCGGCGGATCAGCCGGTCAGCGTAAAGCGCCGCCGCCACGAGGGCGGTCTGGAAGAACGCGAGGCATGAGACCCAGACGGCCGGCGCGCCGCCGAACCGGGGCAGGAGCATCTTGCCGGCGAGCAGTTCGAGGAGAAACAGCCCCGCCGATGCGGCGGCCGCGGCGGCGATGGCGATGGCCCCGCAGGCGGCTGGCACGGTCGCGGCTGCTCGGGGGATCATCGGACCCGCGTGTGCCGCCGCGATCTCCGCAGCACCACTCCCGCCGCTCCCACGGTCACCAGTACGGCGGTCGTGGGCTCGGGAACGATCGTCATGGCCGTGGGAATCTCGGCGGCCGTCAGCGGGCCGTTCCAGACGTGGAGCAGGCTCACGTTGCCGGACGTGCTGAAATCGCTGCCCCCGGTGTTGTCACGAAAAAATTGCAGCGTCCGATTCGCGTCCGTGCGGGCGTCGCTGCCATCGAGGAACGACAGCACCGGTATGGACGAGCCGTTGACATATCCGGTCACCGTCCCCGTGGTGGTTCTCGTCAGCACAAAATCGACGGTCGTGTTGGCGGTGATCGAGCCGCCCGAGGGATTATTGCCGTTGTCATAGAACCGAAACGCCCCATCGAAGACGTACTGGCCGATGTCGGCGTCCTTGAATTGGATCAGCCGCCGGTAGCCCGACACCTGCCCCGAGGAAAACCGCATGCCGATCGAGTAACTGCCGAAGGTCGATCCAAAGTCATTCGCCGGCAGGCCGGAGAGGGTGAGGCCCGTGCCGGGCGCAGTGGCTCCGCTCCAGGACCAGCCCGGGTTCGAACCGGAGGTGACGAAGCCGTAGGTGCCGCTCGTGGAGATGGGAGACAGGGAACCGAGGGAACCGGAACCCGAGATCGAGTTGGCGTACGAACCCGCGGCCAGATCGTAGCTCCCGATCAGGTTCGCCGCCCAAACCGACGGGCACGTGGCAACCAGTGCCAGCACGGCTGTGAGGCACCGCCACGTCAGCCGCGGTGCAAAGGGGAACCGTTTCATGAATGCAGCATCCAGGTGCAGCGAAACCGGAAAAGAATATTCCGGTCGGATGTGAGCGTTCCGTGAAGGCCGTGTGAAAAAATCGTGAGCACGGGGCATTCAGTCGGCGGGCATCGCGTCCGCGGCCGGGGCCCCGGGAAATGCCCGTTCGACGTCGAGGCCCGCGGTGGTGGCGGCGGCGCGGAGCTGGTCGCCGACCCGCGGCGGCAGGGTCATGCGCAGCGGCTCCGGCGCCCAGGCCCAGATCCGGGCCCGCTCCATCACGGGCATTCCCTCCTGGCCCATGAGACCCGCGAACGAGTTGGCCACCACCTCGGGGAACGGCGGGAGTTTCGCCTCCTCGAGCACGAACTTCGCGTGCGGATTCGCGGCGGAGTACCGCTTCTCGTAGGCCGCCTCGGCGATCGACAGGTAGCGGTTGAAGGCGGCGAGGTTGCCCTTGGCGAGCCCCTCGCGGAGCCCGCGGCGGATCATGGCGTCGAGGAACTGCCGCAGGTTCGAGACGTCGATCGCCAGCACCTCGGCGATCCGCAGGGCGACGAAGGTCTCGATCGTGTCGGCATACATGGGTTCGGCGCCGCGGCCGAGCCGCTCGGCGAGCAGGCGGAGCTTCAGAAAATGGCTTTCGGCATCGGCCCTGTCGCCGTACAGGTATTCGAGGATCACGGCCAGATTGAGGAAGGTTTCGTAGCCGTCGAGCAGGTCGGCCTCCTCGGCCGGGCCGAACTCGCCCGCCGAGACGCCCGCCTCCGAGTTGATGAGCTCAAGCGCCTCCTCGAGGGCCCGCTCGTAGGCGGCCGCGAACCGGGGGTCGGGCAGGAGGTCGGCCCGGTGCGTGGCGGCGTCGTAGTCGACGCGGCCGGTCCGCATGAGCTCGGCGAGCATGTGCAGTCGGCTGCGGAGGATGAGCAGCTCGTTGGTCTGCTCCCGGCGCTTGAGCCCGCGGCCGATCGCGATCCCCTGCTCCGTCCAGTAGATGCCGTGGGCCTCGGGGTGTCGCCAGTCGAGCGGTCCATACCGCTCCATCACGGCCCGCATCGCAGCCGGATCCATCCGATAGCGGTCTTCGAGCACCCGCCGCTGGAGGTGCGGCACCAGGTGGTCGAGGATCGCCGCGGCCACCTCGCGGTCGGCGCGGATCGCGGCGAGCAGTCGGGGATTGGAATCGGCGGGCAGCTGCCCGGCCCCGAGGATTTTCGCGTCTCGGGAGTTGGCCTGCATCAGGGACCGGCCCAGCATCCGCAGGAAGGCCTCGTCGGGCTTGGCGCCGTGCTCCGCGAGCAGGGCCAGGCCGCGGTTGACGGCGGGCACCTTCGCGCGGAGCTCGTCGAGCGTCGCCGGGGCCGCCGCGACGCGGCCGAAGAGTTCGAGGGTGGAGGCCGTGGTCCGGCCGCCGGTCATGTCCCCGAGAAACTCCTGCATCTCCCGGGCCAGGCTCGCCTTGTAATACCAGTGCTCCTTGTCGCCCTTGCCGGCGATCTTGTTGTGAAAGATCCAGCCGAGCTCCATCTGCAGCTGCGGCGACCGTGGGTTGAGCGGGATGCCCTGGTCACGAAGGAGCCCCACGCCCCGCTGCACCCAGCCCCAGCGTTCGGCGGGCACCTGGGTGGCGGCGGCGATGTTGTAGGCGAGGTTCCAGGCCTGGAAGGCCCACACTTTCTGGAATCGCGGCTGCAGGGCCGTGATCCACTGGCTCAGGGTTTGGGCCTCGAAATACTCGCCTTCCGACTGCAGGTGGTCGGCCCGGGCCCACAGCATGTCGACGGCGAGGCCGCGGAAGGTGCCCAGCGCCGCCGTCACCACCGCCACGTGCGGTGGCATGCCCTCGGTCCGCGCCGCGGGGATCACGAGATCGAGCTCCCGCCGCTGACGGGTGATGCCGGCGGCCAGCCAGCCCGCGGCGCCAAGGGCGAGCACGAGCAGCCCGGCGGCGATCGAAGTCACGGTGCGATTTCCGGCCACGGAAGACCCCTGCGCAGTCCTAGAAGCCCGACACGTTGACCAGATCCCGCCGGCACAACAGCGCCCAGCCGCAGGCCAGCAGCACCAGCGGATAGGCGAGCCCCAACTCGGCGACGCTCGCGGCCGCCTGGGCCGCGGTCAGGAGCCGGCCGGTCGCCACCTCGGTGACGCCGTCGTGGGCGCCGAACGAGGGCACCAGGGCGAGGAAACCCTCCGCCGCGAACGAGGTGAGCGTCTTGCAGGCGTCCCAGAGCTCGAGCCGGTCGAGCCGCTCGAAGAGCACGGTGGCTCGCAGCCGCACCATGTCGACGAGTCCGGCGCCAGCCCGGTCGGCGCCGGTGTAGATGTCGATCGCATCGGCGAGAAACCCGCGGGCCACCGCCGCCACGTAGACCATGACCGCCGTGAGCACCGCGGTCGGGAACCCCAGCCAGCTCGCCGCGGCGACGGCCGCCGCCGCCAGCATGGCGAGTTTCGCCCACATCACGGCCAGGCAGCGGAGGAAGTTGCCGCGAAACGACCCGGTGCGATGGAGGATCTCCAGGCCTTTGCCGGGCGCGAACGAGATCGTCGCCGGCCGCGCCTGGCCGGGCGGCACGAGGTTGCGGTTGGCGATCGAGAGCCGCAGCCGGCCGGCGGAGTCGATCGCACTCGTGGGGATTTCGATCGTGTGGAACGAACCGCCGGCGAGCGTGAGCTCCTCGTGCGTGCCATTCTTGGAGGGAAAGGGGCGGTCGTTGAGCCACAGGGCGAAGCGGACCGGGGCCCGGTCGATGGCTACGGCGTCGGCGAACGGCTTGAGCCGCAGCTGCACCACGGGCGCCGCGCCCCGTGCCTCCGCGAGGCCGGTGAACAGGTAGCCGGCAACCGTGTCGGGCGGCACCGTGTGCCATTCGAGCACCCGCTGGGCGAGGATCCGCTTCCGGGCGCCGGCTGGGTCGGCGGCGAAGGCCCGCGGATCGTCCTTCTCCAGCTGGGCGATCGCGGCGGCCACGTCGGCCGCGAAGTCGTCCCCGCGGGGATGCTCCGGCCGGGTGACCGAGCGGGCCGTGAACACCTCCTCGTCGACGGCCCGGCGGTCGGCGGCGTCGGCAGCCGGCAGCCGGCGGACCGCCTCCGCCACGGTGAACACGCCGCCGCCGACGAGCGCCACGAGCAGTCCGTCGAGGAGCACGATGCCCAGCCATTTTCCCAGCAGGTATTGCCAGCGGCCGAGCGGCTTGACGAGCGCCATGTGGATCCGCTGCGTGTCGATGTCGCCGCACACGCTGCCGCAGCCGAGGAAGATCGTGACCAGCGCCAGCAAGAAGCCCCCCGCCGAAAGGGCCCAGGTGAGAAAGAACTGCAGGCGGTACTCGAGCCGCTCGCCGGGATCGAGGAGCAGCGGCAGGACGGGCAGGCCTACGACCACGAGGATCACGAGGAGCACCGGCAGCCGCGTGCCCACCGCCTCGTCGATCACCGCCCGGGCGACACCCACGACGCCGTCACCCGCGAAGAGCAGCCGGTGCAGGCCGGCGACGCCGACCTGGAATCCGGCGGCCAGTCCGGCCGACACGGCCGCGATCACGGCCAGTTCGTCGCGGCCGGCGAGGTGGAGCAGCGCGGTCAGAACCACCGCGGCCGCGGCAAGCGCCCACAGCCCGGGGCGGCGCAGCCGCAGGACTGCCCGGTGGCGACGTGGAACAGGCAGGCCGTTCGCAGTGTCCATGGCTGGGCCTAGCGACGAGTCAGGCTGTCGAGCAGTCCGGCGTCGACCGCGGCCGGCCCGTCGGTTGCCGTGGCGGGCGGGGCCTCGCCGGCGGCGAGAAACCCGGCCACCGGGCCGCCGGCCGCGGCGCCGGCCGTCCGCGCCCCTTCGGCCTTCGCCCGCTCCACGATCTCGAGAAACAGGCTCTCGAGCGACCGCCGCGGATGCTCGATCCGCTTCACCGCGAGTGCATGCCGGGCGAGCACGGCGCGGACCTCAGCGACGACGTCGTCGGGCATGTCGGCGGTCTCGAGGATCGTGGCGTGCTCCTGGGTGAGCAGTTCGGCACAGGTTCCCTCGGAGCGGATCCTGCCGCCATACATGATCGCCACGCGGTCGCAGAGATCCTCCACGTCGCCGAGCAGATGGGAGCAGAGGAGCACGGTCTTGCCGCGCCGGGCGAGAGTCGCGATCAGGTCCTTGATCTGCCGCGAGCCGACCGGGTCCATGCCGCTGGTCGGCTCGTCGAGGATCAAGAGCTGCGGGTCGTTGATCAGGCTCTGGGCCAGCCCGATCCGCCGCTGCATGCCCTTGGAGTATTCACCCACGGGCCGGTGCTGGACCGCCTCCAGGCCCACCATGTCGAGGAGCATGTCGATCCGCTCCCGGCGGGCACGGGCGTCGAGGCGGAACAGGCGGCCGAAGTAGTCGAGCGTCTCCCGGCCCGTGAGGAAGCGGTACAGGTACGACTCCTCCGGCAGGTAGCCGATGTGCCGCTTCGTCGCCACGTCGGTGGGCCGCTTGCCCAGGATCGCGATCCGGCCGGCCGTGGGCTGGAGGAGCCCGAGGAGCATCTTGATCGTGGTGCTCTTGCCCGAGCCGTTGGGTCCGAGCAGGCCGTAGACCTGGCCGCGGCGGACCTCCAGCGTGACGCCGTCCACGGCCCGGACCCGCGGCCGCATCCAGAAGTCCTTGAACGTCTTCGTGACGCCGACGCAGGCGATGTCGACCGCCTCGTTCCCTGCGACCGTGGCCACCATGTGCTCCTCCCTGCCCGCTGCTCCCGACCGCCCTCAGCGGTTCTGCTCGAACCGCTTCTGCTCCCGCTTCCGTGTGCTCAACTGCTCCTTCTGCCGCTCCTTCATCAGGTTCGGGTCGCGGTTGATCTGCAGCTCGAGCTGGCCCGGCACCATGTAGAAGGTCTCGATGTCGTCGCCGGTGAGGATCTGCTCGCGGGCGTCCTCCCAGATCTTGGTGAGCACCAGCCGCGGGTTCTTTTCATACTGCGGCAGGAGCTGCTCGAAGGCCCCGGCCTCCCCTGCCACCTTCTCCACGATCTGCGAGCGGTAGGTGGTGGCGGCGTTGATGACCCGGGCCACCGTGCCGCCGACGGGGATGCCGTCCACGGCGAGGTCGGCGAGCGACTTTTCGATCATCGCCTCGGCGGCGGCTGCAGCCGCCGCGTCGCCCCGCTCGGCGGCCTGCTCGTGGGCCGTGATCAGGCCGAGCAGGGCTGTGCTCGCCTCGCCCGCCGTCTCGCCGAGGATCCGTGAGCGGTCCTGCTGCGCCGCCACGATCCGCCCGGCCCGGTCGCTTTCGGCGCTGGTCACGGCGTCGAAACTGGCAGCCACCCGCATCGGGGCCGAGACCTTGTCGAGGGCCAGCTGGTCGACGACGAGCCCCGACCGCATGGCGTCGAGCCGCCGCTGCATCGTGCCCATGGCCAGTTCGCGGTCGACCACGCCGCGGAGGAGCTCCTCGGCGGCGATCCCGGCGGCGGCCTGCACGATCCCCTGCTGGGCCACGAGCCGCACGAGTTCCGTGGCCAGCGGCCGGCTGCCGACGTTGGTCAGGTAGGCGACCGGGTCGGCCACCCGCCAGGTGATCGTCCACTTGGCGTGGGCGATGTTCGAGTCGCCGGTGATCAGCGAGCCGTCCCGCAGCGGGTGCAGCGGCATGGCCTTCCGGGCCTGCATCTGCGCCCGGGTCATGCCGCTCTCGTCGGCCGTCGTCTCGAACCAAAACTCCTTGTCGAGCGTGAGCGTCGTCGGCCGGGTGTCGACCTTCACGATCTCCTCGATGGGAAACGGTGCCGCCAGGTAGGTGCCCCGCTCGAGCACCCGGCGGCCGGGATCACCCACGTAGTCGCCGAACCGCAGCCGCAGGGCGACCTCGTTGGAGCCGACGCTGAAGGTGCCGCTGAAGGCGTAGGCCACGAGCAGGGCGGCCATCGCCAGCTTGAGGATCGCGAAGCTCACCTTGAGCGCCTCGGCCAGCGACTGCTGGGCCGGGTCGACGGGGGACGCGAAGGGCCGAGAGGCCGGGGAGGTGGATTCGGTCATGGGTGCGTCAGGGGGCGGGTGCGGGCCGGCCGCCGGCCGGCTGCCCCGGGGCCTTGTTGAACCAGTCGAGGATCCCCAGGCTCTCCGCGGAGAGCACGAAGGTGGTGTTGTGGTCGAGCATCTTCTTGAGCGCGTCGACCTTTCGCAGGAAGATCGCGAACTCCTCGTTCTTGGCGAAGCTCTGGTACTGCGTCGAAGCCTCGCGGTCCCCCTGGGCGCGGATCGCCTGGGCCCGCCGCTCGGCGAAGGCCAGGATCCGCTCGCGGGCGCTCTCGGCCTCGCTGCGGATGGCCGAGGCCTGGGCCTGCCCCTCCTGGAGCGCGTTCTCCGCCAGCCGCTCCCGCGAGGCGATCATCGTCTCGAAGACCTTCGAGGTGGTCGATTCGGGGAGGATGATCTTGTGGATGCCCACGCTCTCCACGCGGATGCCGTAGTCGGCCTGCTCGAGCGCGGCGTCGAGCATCCGGGCGGCGTCGGCCTCGATCTGGCCGAGCTTGAGCTTGGAGCGGTCGAGGTTCACGAGCTCGTCGAAGCGATGGTTGCTGATCAGGCCGCGGACCTCGCGGAGCGACGACGAAAGCTGCTTGGCCGCCTCGGCGGGCTCCTTGAGCTTGACGTAGAACTTGAGCGGATCGACGATCCGCCAGGTGAGGTAGGTCCGCACGATCACGCTCTTCCCGTCGGCCGTCTGCAGCTCCTCGATCTTGTCCTCCAGGAGCTGGAGTCGGCGCGGGTAGAGCGTGACCTTGTTGATCGGCCACGGCCAGCGCCACTTGAGCCCCGGGTCGTCCTGCACGCTGGGAGCATCGGCCTTGTCGAAGGTGGTCCGCACCGCGACCTGGTCGTAGCGGACCTGGTAGAGGAACATGTGCGACAGCAGCACGCTGACGATCGCGAGGCCGACGAGGAGGACGAACGAGTTTTTCATGGGAATCGGCCGCCACGGGGGCGGAACACGAGGGGAACCATCACTCGGTGAGGAGCGTGTCGATGGCGGATGCGGGGTCGCTGAAGTCCATGCGGAACACCGGCGTGTCGCCGGCGTCGCCGGTGATCACGTACTTGCGGCGGCTGGAGAGGCCCGCGGCGAGCACCTCGAGGAACCGGCGGGTGCGGTAGTAGTCGGGCGCGGCCTGGAAGGCGAGCAGCTCGCCGGCGAACCGTTCGCCGTCGGCCCGCTCGCCCACCGCCCGCCGCCAGCGGTAGGCGCGGGCGGCGTGGAGCATCTCGGCCGCCTCGCCCCGGGCCTCGGACAACAGTTGGTCGATCCGCACCTCGGCCGCGGCCACCGTCGTGGCGTCGGCGTTGCCGGCCGTCCGCAGGGCGTCGAGGCCGCGGATCTCGGCGTCGATCTTCTGGCTGAGGGCGACGGATCCGGCCACGCGGGCGAGCTTCTCCACCGCCTCTTTGCGGGCCCGCTGGATCCGTGTCTCACGCTCCTGCATGGCGCCGATCTGGGCGTGGAAGGCCCGCGACACGCTGCCGATCGGCGGGTGGAGCGACGTGACCGCGACGCCGACGACGGCGATGCCGAGGCCGGCCCGGTCGGCCTCCGCCTGGATCGCGGTCCGCAGCGCGGGGCCGCCGGCGGTGCGACCGGTCGCCAGGAGCGTGTCGATGTCGTGGCCGGCGAAGAACCGCGACACCTCCCGCTGGGCGATGGCGAGCAGCGTCCGCCCAGGATCGGCCGAGCCCAGGAGAAATGTCCGCAGGTCGGCCACGGTGTATTGCACGCTGACGTCGGCAGAGACGAGCGACACGCCCGCGCCGTCGGCGGCGGGCGCCGCCACGAAGTCCTCCTGACCGAGCTGGGAGTCGCGGTCGCTGTCGTTGGTCCACAGGTTGGCGGGGGCCTGCTGGGAGCGGCCGGTGAGGTCGCTCGTGACCACCAGTTGCTGCACCTGCCCGACCGGGTGCATCTCGACCGTTTCCAGGGGCCAGGGCCGCTTCAGATGCAGACCCGGGGGCAGCGGGTCGCCGGCCATCTCGCCCCCCCGGAGCCGCACGCCCCGCTCGTCGGGGCCCACGATCGTCAGGCAGCTCAAGGCCAGCAGAAAGCCGCCGCCGAAGAGCGTCAGCGGCGTGATCGCACTGCCGAGCAGACGGTACAGCCAGCTGCCTGAGACCTCGACGCCGAACTGATAACTGATCAGGTCAGCCAGCACGCTGCCGAGCGACTCGGGCGCCGTGAGCAGGCCGAGGACGCGGCTGTCGAAGGCCGGTCGCGGAATCTCGCCCGGCACCCGCGGTCGGTAGGATTCGAGTAGCGCCGTGAGCAGGATTTCGAGGCCGATGGCCACCATCACGCCCGGGATCACGCCGGCCAGCGCCCGCAGGGGCCAGTCGACGCCGGCCACGGCGAGCGCCACCGCGCCGGCGAGCACGAGGGTGGTGACGAGGAAGCAGCTCATCAGGTAGCTCGCGCCGCCGCGGAGCAGCTGCCAGTCGCACTGCCGGGCGTAGCCGGCGAGCCAGCGGCCGCCGACGAAGGCGACGAAGGCGATGCCGGCGAGGGCGAAGAGCAGGCCGACGGGGCTGGCCCGCTCCGCGACCGCCCCGGCCGCGCCGGACCGCACCTGCACCGAGGCGAGCACGCCTCCGGCCACGAGCAGGTAGGCCGCGACCAGGAGGCTCACCGCCGGCAGGGCGTAGCGGTAGAGCGCGTCGAGCCGGCGGCGGGCGGCGTCGAGGTCATCCCCGAGGTTGCCGAAGATGGCGGCCGAGGCGGCGGGATCGGCGGCCAGCTTGTCGGCGGCGAGCCGCTGGCCCCGCTCGGTCTCGTGCTGGTGATAGACGAGGGCCAGCACGATCCAGATCGGCAGCCCGCCGAGCATGTGCCAGCCGGCGGCATACACCGCCTGGCTGTCGGTCCACAGGGCCACCAGGCCCGTGGCGAGCACGAGCACGACCTGGATCGACAGGCCGGAGATGGCCGCGGCCGTGGCCCGCTGGTAGGCGCGGGGGTCGGTCGCGGTGGATGGCGGGGCGACGGCGGGGCGGGAGGTCGCGGACATGCGGGAGACCGCCGGACGGGGCGGAGACGTTCCAACCTGCGTCAGTGTACGCAGCGCCGGAGGCCGCCGCGGCCGCACACATGATTCTCACAATTCCCGGGGTAGGATGCGGAAAATGCCGACGTTTCCCATCGCCGCCAACGCCTTCCGCGAAGCGATCCGCCAGCCGGTGCATGCCGTGCTGATCGTGGCCGGCCTCTTGGCCCTGCTGCTCAACGTCAACGTCGCTGCCTACACCCTCGAGGACGACAACAAGCTCCTCGTCGACATGGGGCTGAGCACGCTCCTCCTCGTGGGCATGCTGCTGGCGGCCTTCACCGCCACCGCCACGCTCGCGCGGGAGATCGAGACGAAGACCGTGCTCGTGGTCGTGAGTAAGCCGGTGCCGCGCTGGGAACTGGTGGTGGGGAAGTTTCTCGGCGTGGCCGCCGCGATTGGCCTCGCCTACTGGCTGCTCGCGGTCACCTTCCTGATCACCGTGCGGCACCGGGTGCAGACGAGCGTCCGCGTCGAGGACACCTACGACGGCCCGGTGCTCGCCTTCGGCGTGGTGGCCGTGGTGCTGGCCCTGGCAATCTCCGCCGCGGCCAACTATCTCTACCGGCGGCCGTTCCCGGCCACGTTCTCCGTCGTCGCGGCCGGCGCGGCGACGGCCGCCTGGCTCCTCATCTCGTGCGTGAGCCGCTCCTGGCGGCTGCAGCACCCGGCCACCGATCAGGATCCGCAGCTGGTGATCGGCCTCGCGATGGTGTTCCTGGCCGTGCTCGTGCTGACAGCGGTGGCGGTGGCGGCCTCAACGCGGCTGGGACGGCTGGCCACGCTCCTCGTCGCGAGCGGCACCTTCCTGCTCGGACTCGTGGGCGAGTATCTCCTGTCGCTGGCCGACGCCCGGCTCACCGCTCCCTTGGCCGCGGTCGTGCCCAACCTGCAGCTCTTCTGGCCCGCCGACGCGCTGACGCAGGGCCACGCCATTCCGCTGTGGCACCTCGGCTGGCTGGCGGCCTATGCGGCGGCGCTGATCACCGTGGCGCTGTCGCTGGCGGTGCTGCTCTTCCAGTCACGCGACGTCGGCTGACGCGGACCGGGCGGCCTCGGCCTGCTCGATGTCCTCGCCGCAGCGGATCAGCCGGGCCGAGTTGAAGACCACGGCCAGGCCGCTGACGACGTGCAAGACCGCGGCCAGGACGGGCGACACGTATCCCGCGCCCGCCAGCGACATGAAGACGAGGATGAACAGGCCGCCGATCACCATGTTCTGGCGGATCACGGCGATCGTCCGCCGCGACAGGTCGACGAGGAAGGGAATCCGGTCGAGGTTGCTGTTGAGCAGGGCGATGCTCGCGGAGTGAATTGCCACGTCGCTGCCGGCCGCCCCCATGGCGATCGACACGTCGCCCGCCGCCAGGGCCGGCGCGTCGTTGACGCCGTCGCCGATCACGGCCACCCGGTGACCGGCCGCCTTGAGCGTGTCGACCATCTCCAGCTTCTCGTGCGGGAGGACCTCCGCCTTGAACTCGTCGAAGTGCATCTGTCCCGCCACGCGGCGGGCGACGCTCGTGCGGTCGCCGGTGAGCAGCACCAGCCGCCCGATGCCCATGCCCCGCAGCCGGTCGACGGCGCCGGCGGCCTCGGGGCGGGCGTTGTCCTCGAGGCCGATCCAGCCCAGGGGTCGGCCGTCGCGGAACACGTGCAGGATTGAAAGGCCCTCGGCATCGGGCGCGGCCTGCACGGCCTCGAGCGCGGCAGCGTCGGCTCCGGGCACGGCCTCGGCCAGCCAGCTCGCCCGCCCGACCATCACGGTCGTGCCGTCGGCAAAGCCGGCGATCACGCCTTTGCCGGCCACCTCCTCGAATCGCTCCGGGGTGACCAGCGGCACGCGGGCCCGGCGGGCCATCTCGGTCACCGCCCGGGCCACGGGGTGGCGGCTGTTCTGCTCGGCCGCGGCCGCGGCGGCCAGCAGGTCGGCCGCCGTCACTCCCTCCGCCGGCGCGAGCCGGGTGACCGCCAGCACGCCGGTGGTCAGCGTGCCGGTCTTGTCGAACACGATCGCCGTCAGGCCGCGGGCCGCCTCGAGGGTGGCCACGCTCTTGATGAGCACGCCGAGCCGGGCGGCGGCGGAGAGCCCCGCGACCATGGCGGTGGGCGTCGCCAGGATCAGGGCGCTGGGGCAGGCGATCACGAGCATGGCGATCGCCCGGTTGAAGGCCGTGTCGGGCTGGTTCTTTAGCGCGAAGAACAGCACCACGCCCACGAGCATGAGGATCGTCGGCGTATACCAGGCGGCGTACTGATCGATGAGCCGCATGATCGGCGTCCGCGTCCGCTCGGCCTGGAGGATCAGGTCCTTGACGCGACCGAGGAGCGTGTCGGCCCCCGCCTTGGTGACCGCCACGTCGAGGACGCCGGTGAGGTTGATCGTGCCACCGTATACATCATCGCCGAGGGCCTTCTCCGCGGGCACCGACTCGCCGGTGACGCTCGCCTGGTTGACGGTGCTCGCCCCGCGGACGACGCGGCCGTCGGCGGGGATGGTATCGCCCGGCCGCACGCGGACCGTGTCGCCCGGCCGCAGGGCCGTGGCCTCCACCGGCTCCTCATCCACCTGCCCGCCGGCCTCCACCAGCCGGCTGGCCTTGGTGGGCGCGAGCCGCACGAGCGACTCGATGCTCGCCTCGGCGCCGGCGGCGGTCCGCTTCTCGATCAGCGAGGAGACGATCATGAAGAAGGCCACGGCCGCGCTTTCGAGGTACTGGCCGGTGGAGAGGCCGCCGATCACGGCCAGGGCCACGAGCGCGTCGAGCCCCGCCCGGCCGCGCAGCAGGTCGCGGCCCGCCGCCGCCACGAGCGGCCCGCCGAGAAGGGCCACGGCGAGCACGGCGGGCACGGCCGCGAAGAAGGGCTGCTGCCACAGCCAGCCGGCGATGAGCGAGCAGACGAGGAGCGTGCCGCCGGTGAGCGTGGCGGCGATCTGGGCCCGCAGCGACCAGTCGAG
>JAJTED010000141.1 GCA_021300535.1 Planctomycetaceae bacterium
GGCAAGGTCTTCACTACACGGCCGTTCGCGGAGCCACACGTTGCCGCGTCAGCACTTACGATCGATGGAGCGCCCAAAAATCCGAAAAAACGGCTTCCAAGTGCGTAACTTGGGCTAATCCTTGCAACCGGCTGCCCCCATGGGGGCAGGGCAGGAAGCAGAAGACAGAACACCTACCAACAACTCAGCACTGACCCAACTCAAATGTGCGCAACTTGACGGACGCTACCTTCGGATCGAGGACGAGTCGCGGCAGTGAAGGATAACGCAGCACGGAGCGCTTCGGCCCGCCTTCCGACGAGGCCCGCCGCCTGCTCGACTTCGCCAATTTCCGCTGCCGGGAAGCCCGCATCGTCAGATGAGGGAATCCGCGGCGCTCCACCGGAGGCCATCCGCATGCCCGCGGCTCACGCCTCGGGCTCTTCCGTGGCGCATGCCTCCAGGCATGCGCATGGGCGTCCAAGGTTCCAAACCCACGATTCGCACGCCACGGGACCGGGCTGCAAGGAACAGGAATCGCCGACGCGCCCGGCCGTCAGTGGTTGAAGCGGAACTCCGAGCCGGCGGTGAGCGCCCAGACCATGCTGGCGATCGCCTGGCCGCGGACCTCGTTGGCCTTGGGAACGGTCGGCAGGGCAGCCGTCGCGGTCGCCGACTGCCGGGCCCGCTCACGCGCCTGCTGCTCGTCGAGGATCGCCAGCTGCATGTCGAAGAAGGCGTCGCCGGCGGCGTTCTTCAGCCGGACGGCCACCGTGTTGCGGCCCGGCACGAGCATGTCGCACGGCACGTCCACGGTCCGGTTCCAGTATTCGGCGGGATGACCTTTCTTGTCGTCGTCGAGCGTCTTGCCGTTGAGGGACACGGTCGCCGATTCGCTCGAGGCCACCTGGAGGATCATTCGGGCGGCGTTGAACCACTGCGTGCCGTCGATCTCGAAGGCGAGCCGCAACGCGACGTCTCCCTTCTCGATGTCGAGGGTGTCCCCCTTTTTGTCGGCCAAGAGCGGTGAGCCACGGCCCACCGGCGCCTTCGCGGACTTCCAAGCCGCATCGTCGAACTCAGGCTTGAGCCAGGCGTCGCCGGTGAGCCCGGAGGCCGCGATGTACTTCCAGCCGGGGCTCGTGGCCGGCACGATCAGACTCGGGCTGCCGGCGGACGTGACCGTGGCGTCGATCGCCGCCACCCGCGCGGCCGCCTGCGCGGCCTGCTGCTTCCGCTCGGCGATCACCTGCTCCAGGCGGGCGATCTCCTCGGTCGACAGCGCCGAGTTGCCGGTGACGAACGCGCCGAGCATCTCGGTCTCCGCGGGCGTGGGCGGCCGGCCGAGGATCGCCCAGGTCGCGGCGTCGATCTGCTGCGGGAGATCCGCCAGCTTGAGGAGCCCCGGAACGAGCGCCGCCCCGATCTGCGACATCCATTTGGGATCGTTGCTGATGGCCAGCGGCTCCTGGATGCTGATCTCGAAGCCCTCCGACCGCGGCCGCTCCAGCAGACTCTCGAAACCCCGCGCCCCGGCTTCGAGGGCGTCGATCTTCTGATCGAGGGCGGCATCCGCCAAGGTGTCGAGCTGCCGATCACCCGCGAGGTTTACCGACAGGCCGAACTGCATGGGCGTGAGCGGACGGAGGACGGCCACCGCGAACAGTTCCGGGGCGGGCGGCTGACCCGTCCACGTGCTCGACCGGCCGTACGCCTGGCTGGCGACGAGGCCGCCGATCAGCCGCCGCAGGTCCCAGTCGTGCGCGATCAAGTCGCGGGCCAGCCACTCCAGGAGTTCCGGATGGCTGCCCGGGTTGGAGGCCTGCATCTGGTCGATCCGCATCACCAGCCCGTGGCCGAACAGCCGATACCAGGTCTGGTTCACGAGCGACCGGGCCATCAGCGTCTGATTCTCCGGTTTTTCGGCGATGGCAAGCAGCTGCCCCCGCGGGCTGAAGGTGGCCGCGGGGGGATAGGCCTTGCTCTTGCCGAAATCCTTCTTGAAGGACTCGATCTCCTTCTTTTCCTCTTGCATCGCCTTGGCCAGATCGGGCACACCCGGATCAGGCATCGCGACCGCCTCCCCCGACAGGAAGATCATTCCGGCCTGCCCCTTCTTGCCCTCACGATTCTGGTACTCCATCGTGAGCGGACCGAACCGCGTCTCCAGCAGCTTGCCCTGGAAGTCATAGCTGCGGGAGAAGAAGGCCTTCATGCCGTGGAACGAGTCCTGCGTGAGCGTGTCCACGTACGGGTGCGTGTGGCACTGGCAGCACGAGATGTTGACGCCGAAGAACATGGCGCTCGTGTCGCGGGCCAGACGTTCGACGTCGGCCAGACGCTTGAGGATGAACTGCTCCGGGCCGAGCGGGTCGCTGCCGTCGCCGAGGAGTTCGCGAAACATCCGATTCCACGGCCGCTTCTCCCGCACCGCGGCCAGCACGTACTTCCGCAGATCAGGCCCGCTGCCGTCGTGGCCGCGAAGCAGCGCGTTGAGCTCCGTGGCCAGATGCCGATCGAACCAGGGCGACGCGATGAGCCGGTCGATGAGCTGCTGACGCTTCGCCGGGTCGGTCGCCGCCACGAACTGCCGCGCCTCGGCGGCCGTCGGAATGCGGCCGGCGAGGTCGAGCGTGAGCCGACGCCCGAGCGTGGCGTCGTCGGCCTGGGGGGCGGCCGCGACCCCTGCCTCCCGGAGCTTGGCGTCGACGTAGTGATCGACCACCTCGGCGATCGGCCGGTCAGGCGGCAACAGGTCCGCCGCGACCGCCGCGGCGGGCATCATCGCGAGGAGCATGAGCATCGCCGTTCGTCGGCGCAGCGGCAGTGACATGATGCGGTCTCTGTTTCCGAGTTCAGGATGGGCTGCTGATCGACCACTTGGAGACATTGTTGCGGCCCGCCGTGAAGCAGACGTCCGCGTTTTCCGAGAGCCACAGATCGAACATCGGGGCCAGTTTGGCCTCGGGTTTGGCCTCGGCCACCGGAGATTTTCCGTCGCGGTCGATGAGCGTGAGTTTCTGACCAGAGCCGGCACCGCCCATGCCGAGCAGCCACTTTCCCTGATGGTGGAACCGGACCCGCTCGTAGAAGAAGTTATCGCCGCGGAGTTCGGACGCCAGTTTTCCGCTCCGCCAATCGTAGACCTGGATGAGCGCACTGCTTCTCTGGATCTGCGAGCCGTCGCCGCACAGGTTGCCGCACAGGGCGATCAGCCGGCCGTCCGGCGAGAAATCGACGCCACGGATCCCCCCGTACCCGTGCTCGGATATGTCTTGATAGAAAAAGAACGGGGCGAACACGTCCGCCAGGCGGCGGCCGGTCGCCGTCTCCCAGACCAGGGCATGGCCAGCGTAGTCGACCGTCGCCAGATGACTGCCGTCGCGGGAGAAGGCCGCGGCATACAACTTGGAGCGGAGATGGAAACGGGTGAACTGGGCGTGCCCCTCCAAATCGCGGATCGGCCGGCCCGAGTCGGCCTCCCAGAGCCGGCAGACCATGTCATCGCAGACGCTGGCGATCACCTGGCCGTCCGGCGACAGCGTGAGGTGTCGCACCCACTTTGGCTGCGGGATGGTCCGCACCCGCTCACGGCTCTCCCGGTCCCACCAGATCATCTGGTGGTCGGAGCCCGAGGAGACGAGGTGCTTGTCGGTGAGCACCAGGCCGGTCACGAAACTGACATGGGCATCCCAGGCCGTCGGCGTGGGCTTCTCGGCCGCCATGTCGATCGCCAGGATCTTGCCGGTGTCGCCCCCCACGAACACGAGGTCCGAATCCGGGACCGCGACGATGCTGTAGTAGTCGGGCTTGGGTTGGTCGCCCTTGAGGGGTGGGAAAAACGTCTTGACGTTCTTGATCTCGACCGCAGGCGGCTTGGCTGCGGCTGCCGGGGCTTCTTTCGTTCCAGGGTCTTTCGATGCCGGAGTGTCGGCCATGGTGAAACTCTCCTCGGCCAGGCAGTCCGCTCAGGCCAGCACTTCGCTCACCGGCTCCGTGCCATACTCCGTGAGCGGCACGGGCCGGCCGTCGGGTGAGTGGTATTCCTTCTGATGGTCGACGCCGACGGCCTTGAAGATCGTGGCGAACAACTCGTGGAGCGTGACGGGATCCTTCGAAATCTCCTGTCCGTCGGCGTCGGTCTCGCCGTAGATCACGCCCGGCTTGATGCCGCAACCGGACAGCGAGACGCTGAAGCGGGAGAAGTGGTCGCGGCCCATGTTCCCGTTGACCCCGGGCGTTCGCCCCATCTCCGAGAAGGTGACGACGAGCGTGTGCTCGAGCAGGCCGCGGGTGGCGAGGTCGTCGAGCAGCGTCACCATCACATGATCGAGTTCCGGCACCATCTCCTGGTGGGCCTCGAAGTTTTGTCCGTGGGTGTCCCACCAGCCGAAGTTCACGCGGACGAACGGCACGCCCGCTTCCACCAGCCGGCGGGCCACGAGCGTCTGCTGGGCGAATCCCGTGAGGCCGTACGCGTCGCGGATCTTTCGCGGCTCCTTCTCAATGTCGTAGAGATGCGAACAGTCCATGAGTCCCCGAACCCGCGAGTAGCCGGCCGAGTGGCCCATGAGCACGGCGTCGCGGTTGCGTCCTTCCAGGAAAGCCTGCGACAGCCGATCCCGCATCTGCTCCCGGTCGGCGTGCTGCCGGATGGTCATGCCCGACGGCAGCCCCATCGAGTTCGGCGACAGCCTGAGGACGGAGGTGCCCGTGCCCGTAAACGGCGGCCGCGGGGGTATGTGGTCGGGCAGGACGTTGATCGGCCCCCATTGGGACCCGTAGAACCCGGGCGACTCCGTGTAGTGCCCACCGCGGTAGGCGCTGGCAGTAAACATGACGTGATGCGGCACGGCGAGTTCGGGATTGGCAAGTTCCCTGCAGAGCATCGATCCGATGCTTGGCATGTTGAGTCCGGCGACGACCTTCATGCCGGCGTAGAGCGTAACGTCTACGTGGTCGCGGTTCTTCGATTCGAGGGAGCGGATCACGGCCGTGTGCCTATGGAGCTGGGCAGCCATCTTCGGCATGAGCTCCGAGATGTGATAGCCGGGGACCGACGTCTGGATCGCCTGGAACGGCCCACCGGTGGGCCGGCCGGGCTTGGGGTCCCAGCTCTCGAACTGGCTCATGCCGCCGCTCAGGAAAAGCATGATCACCCGCTTTTGGTTCTTGGCGAGCTGCTCCGCGATCGCCGGGGACTGCAGCAGGCCCAGTCCGGCAACGCCCATGCCGGCGGAGCCAAAGAAGGCCCGGCGGCTCAGTTGGTGGCCCAGAGCGTGGGCCTGACTCGAGGGCCGGGAGGCAGGGGACGCTGACACGACGAACCTCCTTTGGGTGGGGTCAGAGCTTCAAGTCCGTCACTTCGATGGCACCAGGCGGATGATCATAATATCGGTCCGTAAAATAAGAATCTTCCCGTCCAAATTGTACACAGCAACCACTCTTCTGCGAATGCCGGGAGGACGAACAGCATCGCCAGGGCGGCGACGCCCGGTCGCAGGAGAACATCGAACCGCATGACCACCCTTTCCGAAAATGGGCTGGGAGGAGAAACGCGAACGGTCGCCCGAGGGGCGGCGGAAGGATAGCCCGGTCAATGGCACTTCCTCAACGGACTTCCGGCTGATGAGCGACTCGTGAGCCTCGGGAGGAGCGGCCCGGGCGTCCGGAGCGGGTTTCTCGAAACGCCCCGCGCCCGCTTCGGTGGCGTTTTTCTGCCGTCTGCGCAGACCGGGTCCCAATTCGCAGTTTCCCGACATGCGCGGGTCGCGTCCGGCACATGAGTTCGCCCCAGTCGGTGGGCGGGCCACGGGCCGGAGAGACGGGCGGAGGCTCCAGCGGTTCGCCGAGATGTGTCAGGATCTTCCGGATCGGCCCCGGCTCCGTGATGAAGGCAATGAGCCTGATGTCGCCGCCGCACCCCGGGCATTCGAGCGGAAACTCCTCCCCCACCCGGGCCATGAGTTTCGCCCAGGCAATTCGGGAGGTGTCGTGCGAGCGGGGCTTCGCCTGAGTGTCGCAGCAGCCCCCCGTGGCGTGACCGCCGGCCGCATGCCCGCCGGCACCGGCGTCGCGTTGCTTGCCGACATTCCCGATTGCCAGCGCGGTGACGGCGGGCCTGAGCTTGTGGTTGGGTGCAAACACTCCGTGATACCGGTGCCGGTGCTTCCGCGGCGGCGGGACGAGATCGGCGAGCCGGTCCAAAAACTCAAACGGCGTGAGTTCGACGACGCCGTTGGCCCCTGGCCGCGTTGACTTCCGGCCGCGGCCGGGCCCGACCCAGTTGGCGGCCTTGTGTCTGGGCAGCACGTAGCGGATGCGGGCGATCCGGCCGTCTGGGCCGCGGATCACGGACAATCGTTCGAGCGCGAAAGGAGGCCGGGCACAGTATCTCAGGGACCGAGGAGCTCTCCGGCACCCGCACGGTGTCGAAGCGCGTCGCCGTCAAGGGCACGAAGACCGTGACCTGCCGCGGCGGCCACTGGGTGACCGAGGCGAAGGAGATTTCCGCGAACGGCCAGTACGACGCCGCCGGCAATCCCTGCTGCCCGAAGGTCGTCTGCTGCCGGAAGTGGGTCCCCACGTGCGAGACCAAGGAGATCGAGGTCACCACGTGGAAGACCGAGTGCGAGCAGGTGCCCTACACCTACACGGTGCGGAAGTGCCGGCCCGAGACCCGGACCCGCACGGTGTGCGTGCGGAAGACCCGCTGCGAGGAGCGGACGCGGAACTACTGCGTGACGCTCCACCGCTGCGAGGAGCGGACGCGGAACTACTGCGTGACGAAGATGGTGCCGGAGACCCGCACGAAGACGGTCTGCCTGCACAAGTCGCGCTGCGAGACGCGGTCGCGGACCGTGACGGTGAACCGTTGCGTGCCCGAGACCCGCACCCGCGAGGTGCACTTCACGGTGATGGTCCCGCAAGAGCGGACGGCCACCGAGACCGTGTGCGCCTGTGACCTGGTGCCGGAGACGAAGACGGAGTCGTACGTCGTCCGCGTGCCCAAGAAGGTCACGAAGCAGGTGTGCGTCAAGGTGAAGAAGTGCGTCGAGGAGCAGGTCCCGGCCTCGGAGCTCGGTGCCGGCAACGGCGGCTGTGGCAACGGCTGCGGCAAGGCCCGCAAGGGCTGCGGCCTCGGCTGCAAGAAGGGCTGCTGACACCTCCGCCGCCGGGCCTGACGGCCTGACGGCGTGACGCGGAAGCCAACGGCGGCGGGTCGGGCGTCAGGGCGCCCGGCCCGCCGTTTCCGTTTTCGCACCCTCGAGCCCGGTGGGCGGAAGCCTGCGTCGCCGCGAGCCCATGGTTGCACGCGATGCTGTGCAGCGCGTCCACCCGAACGCGCGCTCTCCGTCACGCCACCGCGCTACCGCGGCTCATCACCTTCTCATCCCGCAGCCACTTGACGCCCCCCCCTTTTACCATACGCTCCGCCCCGCCCGCGGCATCCTCATCGCTGCCGGCGCGGCCCCCGCCTCTCATCTCCCTCCCGCACCCAGGATCCACACCATGTCGCCCCGTGGCATCGTCTCGTCGGTCGGTCGTGTCGCCAGCACCCGCTTCCGCTGGCGCGGCGCGCGCCCCGCCCGCCGCCGGACTTCGGCCACGCACCAGACGCCCCTGGCCGCCGAACTGCTCGAATCCCGCGCCATGCTCTCCACGAACGCCGAACTCGCCAACGACACCTCGATGTTTCAGCGCATTGCCGTATCTCATCCATCGCGGCCCGCGAATCAAGCCGGGAATTTCGTGGGCCAGTTCTCCTGGCGCGGCGCGTCGGGTGCCGCCGCGGCCATGGGCGTGCCGGTCGGGTTCAAGTCGTTCTGCGTCGAAATCGGCCAGTCGATCTCACCCGGCCGCCACTCGTTTCCCGAGATCAAGTCACTTGCGACCAGCGGCCTGGCCCATGCAAACCTGGTCGCCGAGTTCTGGCAGCGTTACGGGCCCACCGGAGATCAGGGCTTCACCACCGCAACCGACGCCGCCGCCTTTCAGCTCGGCCTCTGGGAGCTCATCAGCGACGGCACGCAGCGCGATCTCAAGAGCGGCAGCTTCAACGTCGGCAATGCCACGGCGCCGGCCGTAGCCCGCGCCGCCTCCTGGCTGAAAAACGAAGGCACGCCCGCGGCCGGCGCCGGCGGCTCCGTCCCGCTCTACGTCCTCCAACATCCCACCAAGCAGGACCAGATCGTCTGGGCGCCGATGCCGCTCCCGGTCGTCACCGTCGCGGTCGCGCCAACAACCGGCGTGACCGAGGACGGCCCGAATGCGCTCACCTACGAGTTCACTGCGTCGCCCGCGCCGACGGCGGACATCACCGTCAACTACCGGATCGGTGGCTCCGCAGCGGCGGGCAGCGACTTTACTACAGTGCTGCCACCGGGAGCGACCACCGGGACGATCACAATTCCCGCCGGCTCGACGTCGCCGGTGACCCTCAGGATAGTCCCCAAGGCCGACACGGAGATCGAGCGTGACGAGACCGTCGTGATCACACTCCAGAACGGCACCGGCTATGCACCTGGCACGAGCGTCGCCACCGGCACGATCCTCAATGACGATCTGCCGGCAGTGACGCTCGCAGTCTCGCCCGAGAGCGTCACGGAGGATGGCCCGACGAACCTCGTCTACACGTTCACGCGGACGGGTCCAACGACGAGCGCCCTCACGGTGAACTACGGCATCACGGGAACGGCGGACGGAGCCGACTACTCAGGCGCCACGCCCGGCACCGGCAAGACGATCTCCTTCGCCGCCGGCTCCGCCACCGCCACCGTCACGATCGATCCCACCGTCGACACGACGCCTGAGTTCGACGAGACCGTCATCCTGACGCTGGCGTCCGGGAGCGGATACACGGTCGGCACCACGACACCGGTCACGGGCACGATCGAGAACGGTAAGCTTACGCTCACTCAGGCTTCTGACACGGCGAATACCGTCTCGACGCCCAATACGACTGGCGCCACCACACTTTACGTCCTCCAAAACGCAGCCGGTGTGGCGAACGTCGACGCAACCTTGGCGTGGACACCCAGCAATTCCGCGCATCACGACGATATGCGATGGAAGATCGATGGCGCCGACAGCGGCAACTGGAAGGCCACCGCGGGGATCTTCTCCGATGTGAGTGCCGTCGCCCTTGCCTGGACAGCCCCTGCAACTGGCACGCCCAATCGCTCGTTCACGATGACCGCTTGGGCTGACACCAACGGGAACGGGAAACTGGACACGAACGAGGGCTCCAAGAATTTGAGTCTGGTCGTTGGCAAGGCAGTCTTTACGGTTTACGCCGCGCAGCCCGTCCCCGGAACCCGTGATGTCGTCGATCTCGACTGGTTCGATTTGGGAGACGGAGGGGTCGGCCATTCCTTCTGGGGGACAGAGGTTTCTACCGAAGTGCTTCCAAAAGTGGACACGGACCTGAGGTCTTTCGCCAATCACCAATGGGGTTATTATCCCGCTTTGGCCGTGAGCCTGACCGCCACCTCAGCTCCCGGCACCCTTCAAAATGACGATCACCATGGCTGGAGCGCCAGGAGCAAGCCTTACGTCATCGAGAAGTTCAGCGTCTTGCAGAGCATTCTCCAGTTCACGAAGAACACGAACGATACCCCGGGTACCTACGACTTGCGCTCGAACAACTGTACGACCATGGCTATCGCCGCCGGGGAGTCGGGTGGGTTGAGCATTCCGAAGACCTTTCGTGACGTCGTGCTCACGCACTGGATCGGCGGTAGTTTCCATTTCAAGGGATACAATCCCGGCGACCTCGGCGAAGACTTGATTGCCAACGGTGGCACGCGTGGATCGGGCGCAGGCGGCGGCACCAGTGGCAACTAGTCCGTTAACCTGATGAGCAAACGTTATGAATCGACACTCCGTCGTCGCGACCGTAGCGTTCGGTTGCCTCATCGTCGCAATGGCGGCGTCCTCCGTGCTGTTGCGGGCAGATAACACTCGTAAGGTGCTACAACCAGGAATGGAGGATTCTCGAGTGAAGCCCATGTTGCCCGTTGCTGGGCTGTTGCCCGCGGAACGGCTGGCGCTCGAATCGTTTCAAGAGATCGAGCGTTTGTGCCTTGCCGTTGGCAATTCCCTGACGCTGCACGAGAGAATCAAGCCGGTCCTGGAAAAACTCCTCGAGCGCAATCTTGCCAGCACTTCCATCGAGTTGAAATACTCCACCGCGGGCGACAAGGACCACGAGTACGTGCGCAGCATCGAGGTCCTGACCGCATCCGGATTCGGTGTGGCGATGTATTTCGATTACGCGGCCCCGGTTGACAACTCCCCTCCTCTGTCGTTGGCGATGGGGGCAATCATTTTGCCGAGCGAGACTGCCGGCGAACATGAGAGAATGGGATTCGACTGCTATCCCAATGGCAATCTGAGAAACCTTGGCTACGTCAATGCCAAGCGCGAACAGATCAAGCGGCAAGTCTCTTGGAACGAGGATGGCAGCCTGAAACGGGAGGAAACGCTTGCCGTGCCTCGTCCAACATCGCCCTTCATCATCAAGGGTCCACCTCGTTAGATGCCGGGGGCCACTGGCTTTGCCCGTGCAAGGGGGAGGGGAGGCGTGGGGCGACCTTTCCGGTTGCTGACGCGGGCCTCACTTTGGGGCAAGCGGGACGCTTGCCCCAATTACGGGCCTCGACAATTGGACATTCGAGCGGATGGCCCGCGGGAATCGGATCACCACCGCTGCCGGGGCGACGACCGAGTTGAAGAGAGAAGTCTACAACGCATCGCATGGTGCTCTGGGCGGCACGCCGGGGTACAACAAGCGGCACCGGGATGGCGGGGGAATTCCCGGAGAATTATGACTATGGTCTTGATGTCGAGTTCAGCATCCGGGCCGACAAGGACGTGCGCGCCGGCATGCGTGCTGCTGGCCTGAAGTTTGTGCCGGATCGTGATGCCGCGTGGTATGGATTTCCTGACAACAGGCCCCCGAAGGAGCATCGGGCATGATGGCACGTTTCAGCGAGTTGCTCCCCGGAGCAATTCCGATCTGTGGTCGCGCAGGGCTTCCCCTTCTCACGCGGGTGGGTCTCATGGTAGTGCTGGCCATGACTGCTTCTGCCTCCGCAGACAATGAGAAGCGTGATTACTTCGGCGACTACCGCGTCCCCGCCGGGTTTGTGTACTCCGAAGCTACGATCACCCCGGACAAGGCGCGTGAACTGGCGCGAGAGCATGTGGTGCTCACCCTCGTGAATGTCACCGAGGTGTCGCCAGCAGTCGCTGAAGCTCTGGTCATTCCCGGGGGAGACACGGTTCTGACGTTGCCCGCGCTTGCCACCCTGAATGAAGAAGCGGCGAAAATCCTTGCGCAGCGGCCCGGACGTTTGCGGCTCTGGGGACTGAAGTCGGTCACGCCGGAGGTTGCCGCAGCGCTTGTCGCGCACGATGGCGACCGGCTGGAATTGAACGGCATCAAAGAGATATCGCCCGCGGCCGCTCGGGCCCTCGCCAAGGGCAGGCGATCGTGGGGGATCTCGGTCGGGCTGATCGATCTGCCCCTGGAGATCGCCGCCAATCTCGCGGAGTTTCCCCATCACTTGGATTTTCCGTATCTCGAGACGCTCTCGCTCGAATCGGCGAAGGCGATTGCGGAGCACGGGGAGGTCGTGCAGATAGGCTCGGAGACGGTTGGCGCACTCGCCAGAAAGATTTTCTCGGACGGCCATAAGTCATCGACTACCGCGCGACTGCGGACCATGTCGCCTGAGATCGCTGCGGAGTATGCACGGTTGGATCCTGGGGAGATTCTGGCCCTCGAGACGCTGACGCCGGAGGCAGCAACCGCGCTTGGAACCGGTTCTCAGTCGATAGCGCTTCGTGGGGTAACTCGCCTGACACCGGAACTTGCCAAGGCACTGACTGATCGTCGGCCCTGCCCGCGCGACCGATCACCCAGGCTGATCTGGCCACGGTCACCGAGCGGGTACGGCGCCGCGTGATCCGCTGGTTCAGGCTCACTCACCTGCTCGACGCTTCTGCTGCTGCCGACATGATCGCCTGGGAGAACAGCGGGTTTTCCATCGACGCCAGTGTCCGGATCGCGCTCATCGACCGCGACGTGCCGAGCTATTTTCAGAGCCTCGAACACCTGCTGCGGTACTGCGCCCGGCCCCCCTTTGCTTTGGAGCGACTGTCCGTGACCCGCGGCCCAGCCGGCCGGATCGCCCGCATCCGCTACGTGCTGCCCAGACACAAA
>JAJTED010000142.1 GCA_021300535.1 Planctomycetaceae bacterium
GTCGGCGGGATCGTCGGTCGTGCCCACGAGCTCCACGTTCATGAGGCCGAGCAGGCCGCGGGCGGTGAGCGGGCCCGTGGCCAGTTGGCGATTGGCCTCCGTCCAGATGGCCTTTGCCGTCGCCGGCTCGAGCAGCTCCTCGATGCCGAAGTGCCGGCGCAGCTCGAGGTGCGTCCAGTGGAAGAGCGGATTGCGGAGCGTTTGCGGCACGGTCGCCGCCCAGGCCACGAACTTCTCTTCCGGCGGGGCGGCGCCCGTGATCCGCTCCTCGGCGATGCCGCAGGCCCGCATCGCCCGCCATTTGTAATGGTCGCCCGCCAGCCACACGGCATGCAGGTTTTCGAACCGCCGGTCCTCGGCGATGTCCTGCGGTGAGAGGTGGCAGTGGTAGTCGAAGATCGGCTGCACCTTGGCGACGCGGTGGTAGAGATCGGCGGCCGTGGCGCAGGAGAGCAGGAAGGAATCGTTGCAGAAGGACACGGGCTGGCTCCGGGGGTGATCGTCGCGGGATCATCGCAGCCCCGCGGCGGCCCGACAAGCCGCGGCGGGGGGCTGCAGGGGGAACGTCGCCGCGACGAGATGCTCGGTCGCGCCATCGAGCCGGCGGCTCTCGTAGAGCAGGAAACGGTCGACGGCGATGGCGTCGATCGCCAGGTCTGCGGTGGCGGCGAGCAGGCGGCTGGTCCAGGCCCGCGGCGCCCCCGGCGTCAGGCGGGCCAGCGTGACGTGCGGCACGTAGGGCCGACGCTCGACCGCGAGGCCGCAGGCTGCGATCGCCGTGGCGATGGCGGCATGGAGAGCGACCAGGGCCGCCGACTCCGCCACGCCGGCCCAGAGCACGGTCGGCCGGCCATGGGGCGGAAACACCCCCGTGCCCCGCACCGTGATCGTGAATGGCTCCTGCTGCACGGCCGCCAGCGCGGGCTGGAGCGCCATACGGGCCTCATCCGCGACGGCGCCGAGGAAGTGCAGCGTGAGGTGGAGCTGTGCCGGCGGCACCGGCCGCACGCCCCGCTGCGGCTCGGCCACGAGTGTCGCGAGCTGCCAGCGGACCGGCGGCGGCAGATCGATCGCGATGAAGAGCCGCTGGAGCATGGGCATGACCGCTGCGGGCACCCGTGCGCCCGCCCCCAAAGTCAGCATTCAGTACCAGATGCCGCCGCGCACGACGAACGTGTCGGCGGGCCGGTAGTCGGCGGTGTCGGTGATGTAGTACTCGACGAGTCGGCCAGTGACCCAGCCGATCTCCGCCCGCCAGCTGGCACCCAGGTCGGCCGGTCGCCGCTCCCAGCCCGCCAAGAGCCGATAATCATGGTAGACGACGACATCGTTGGCGCCGCTGTCGCGCCGCACCGCCCACTGGTTGCCGCCGAACTCGCCGGCCAGATAGAGCCACTGGGAGGCGTGGCGGCTCTCGGCCACCCGCCATGCCAGCCGCGGCCGCGGGAAGATGAGCTCGAACCGCCGGTCGTCGCCCGGCGTCCACAGGAGGCCGCCGGCGGGGAGGATGTTGACGTCGTAGCGGTCGAGGTAGATGACGCCGGCCACGATGCGGAGATCCGCGTTGGCTTCGTAGGCGCCGAAGCCGTGGCCCGTGATGCGGAGCGCCTGCGGCGTGTCGTTGACGAAGTCGCTGTACCAGCCTGGTGCCACGGCGAGATCGACGCCGAGCCGGTCGCCGACCTTCCGCATCCACCGGGCCTGGATCCACGACTCGTAGAGCTGGGATGGCAGGCCGGGATCCATCGGCCCCGGCACTTCGTCGATGAACGTGGTGCCGAATCCGGGCGTGACGAGCAGCGGCGAATCGACCGTGGGGGCCGGCATGCCGATCGTGAGGCTCGTCTCGAGCGTGGTGAGTCCGAGGCCGTTGTTTCCCAGCCGCGGGAGTTCGGTGACGGTGAAGATCGCCTGTTGCAGTGCGCCGGGCTTCGCGCCGGGCGGGAGCTTGCGGCCGGGGGGTGCGAACTCCTGCCGCGGCTGGCCCGGCGGGGCGACGTCGTCGGGGAGGAGCGGCTCGGTGAGATCCTGCGGGTCGCCGAGGGCGGCCAGGCGGATGCGGTCGAAGAAGGTGGTGTCGATCGGAGGCAGCGGTTTCACCTCCCATGCCTGCTGCGGCCCGGCCGGGGGCAGCGGCCGCGGCTCGGCGGCCGTGACCATGCCGGCGAGGGCAAGTGCGACGAAGACCGCACGGAACGAACGGCGAGCCTGCGGCGGAAGTTTTGCTGGTGGGCGTTCGCGAGTCGTGCTTGTGGGTTGACGTGGGTGAGCGGCACAAGAAGCCCCCGGCGGAAGCCGGGGGACTCCGGGTGGCGTGTCTTCCCGGTTGCCATGCGATACGGGTTTGAACCGGGGCATCACGTGGCGCCTTGCAGCATGGATGATGGGATGGTGTTCATGCCCGGTGTCCCCGGGTTTCCACCCGGGGCTTCTTGGGCAAACACGAGTGACCCACCCACACAACAGCCTGCGGGGGCCATGGGTTGTCGGATGACGTACCAGGTCGATCGTCGGCCAGGAAGGCCGACGTCCCGTCCGGGGAACCGTTGGCGTTCCCCGCGACGGGCGTAAGCCTGCGGGGGCCATGTTTCCCGCAGGATGCACCAGGTCGATCGTCGGCCAGGAAGGCCGACGTCCCGTCCGGGGAACCGTTGGCGTTCCCCGCGACGGGCGTAAGCCTGCGGGGGCCATGGATGGCCCCGCAGGCGCGACATTCAGTACGCCAGCCCCAGCCGAAACATGATCGTGCTGGGCAGGTCTTGGTATTGCGGGGGGCCGTCCACATAGAAGAGCTGGCGGTAAAAGACGTAGCCGACCTCGAAGTTGCCCGACAGGCCCGTCGTCGTCTTGGGCACGAACTCGGTGCCGAGGGCGACGCGGATGTCGTTGTAGTCGAACGGAGAGATGCCGTTGTAGGCGGGCGAGTTGCGGCGGAACGTCCAGGCGCCGCCGCCGTACTCGCCCGACACATAGCCCCACCAGGCATGGCGGCCGGTGTCGATGAACCGCTTCGCCGCCTTCGGCGCGGGAAAGAAGATGTCGTAGCGGGAGTTCGCGTCGGGAATCCAGGTCAGGCCGACGGCCGGCAGGAGCTTCACGAGATTGCGGTCGAGGTACACGATGCCCGCCTTGCCCTGCATGGTGGGCGTGAGCTGCAGCGTGCCGATGGCCCGGCCCATCAGTCGCCAGCTTTGCCACACGAAGACGTCCCAGTTGGTGTAGATGCCGACCCGAAGACCGAGCTCGGCGCCGAACAGCGGCGTGAATTGCGGGTTCCACGCGCCGTCGAGGAACACGTCGTACGTGTTGGGCGGCAGGTCGGCGAGCATCGTGGCGGTCGTTTCCGGGCCGTCCCAGAGCTGGAGGCCGAAGCCGGGCGTGATCAGCAGCGGGGCGTGGTTGAGGTTGGCCGGCGAGTTGTGGAAGAACGGCAGCGCGAATGTGACGGTGGTGTCGAGCTCGTTGATGCCGACGCGGGTGCCCTGTCCATCGCCGAGCAGATAGGCCCAGCTTCCGCGGGCACCCTGGTAGACGTGCATCGTCTGCTGATAGCTCTGCTGGAAGGACGAACCCTGTGCGGGGTAGCCGGCGGGGAACAGCGTGGCCGGTTGCCCGGGGGGTGTTCCCGGCGGCGCGACCAGCGACGGCGCGGCGGGCGAGTAGCCGGGATAGCCCGGCTGGCCGCTGATGGCGGAGGGCGCCCAGGTGGACGGGGGCGGCGTTGCCGGGAAGACCTGCGAGCCGGGTGGTGCGTAGGCGTCCCACGTCGGGGGCGGTGCGGCGAGCGATCCGGCCTGGGCGAGCCGGTCGAGGGACGAGGCGGCCGGCGGCGGAAGCTGCACCGTCTGCGCGGCGGCCCATGACGCGCCCCAAAGGAGCGCGGCCAGCACCGGCGCGGACGCCGTCAAGTTCCGCATGGAGAGCACCTGTCTTCGGCCGTCCGCGCGGACGGCGGCAGGGGGGTACCGCGCGAGCAAGGGCAGGGTCAAGGTCGCGACCCGGCCACTCCCCGACCAGCCAGGCTCCAGGCTCCCGGTTCGCCCGAGATTGCCGGGGCCCTGTTATCGTGATCCCCCATGTTGCCTTCCCGACCCATTCCCGACCCGATCGACCCGGCCGCGCTCCATGCCGCCGGCTTCGCGGCGGTGGAAGTGCTGGCCGAGGCCGAGTCGACGATGATCCGGGCCCGGGAACTGGCGGCCGATGCATCCTGTCCGCTCCCCGTGGCCGTGATCGCGGATCGGCAGACCCGCGGCCGTGGGCGGCGCGGCGCCCGGTGGTGGCAGCCACCCGGCAGCCTCGCGGTGAGCATCGTGCTCGCGGCCGATGCCGGCGGGCCGCCGCCGGCGTGGTCACTCGCCTGCGGCGTGGCCCTGGCCGAGACGCTGCGGGCCGTCGAGCCGGCGGTGGAGGCGGTCGTTCGTTGGCCCAACGACATCGAGGTCGCCGGTCGCAAGCTCGCCGGCATTCTCGTCGAGGCGGTGGCGGGCGGTCGGACGATCTTCGGCATCGGCGTCAACACGACCGGCAGTGCCGCCGCTGCGCCGGCCGCACTCGTCCGCCGCGTCGCGACGCTGCCCGATCTCGTGGGCACGGCGCTGCCCCGTGAGCGGCTGCTCGTGGAGTTCCTGCCGCGGTTTCGCCGGCTGCTCCGGGAGCTCGCCGCCGATCCCGCGCTGCTGGCGGGCCGCTATCGTCCACTCTGCGGCCTCGACGGCGAGCCCGTGACGATCTACGTGGACGCCGTACGGCATCACGGCATCTGCCGGGGCATCGCCGCCGATGGTGCGCTGGTGATCGACACGGCGGCCGGGAGGATGCGGTTCGCCTCCGGCAGCCTCACCGACCCGGCCGACGTCTGGCATGGGGAGGGCTGACGCCCCGACCGGCCCGCGTGGCATAACAGCAGACCTCGCGGCCGCCGGTGGAGAGCTGCCGGACCAGCGGGACGTAGCCCCACTGGCGAAACGTCGTCAGCCACTCGGGCAGGGCTTCCGCCCGGGGCCACGTCGGCACCTTGAGCGTGGCGATGATGCCCCGCGGCCGCACGCCGGCTTCCGCGACGATCCGGCCGATCGCCTCCAGCGTGCTCACGGGGTCGATGTTCATGTCGGAGACGATCCAGTCGAAGCCGCGAAACTCGCGGAGCTTCACGTCGCGGGACCGCTTTCGCCAGTGCGTGAACCGGGGGTGGTTCGCCACCCGGGGATCGATGACGGCCGGGTCGATGCCCACGACCTCGAGACCGGCCTCGAGGAGCCGTTGGCACGAGCCGCCGGGCGCGGCGCCGAGTTCGCACGCCCGCTCTCCCGGCGCCAGCGGGATGCCGAAGGAGGCGATCGCCTCGTCGAGCTTCAGCCAGGCCCGCGACACCTTGTCGGCCGGCAGCGGCACCGGATAGACGCCGCCCGGCCAGCAGCTCGCCGGCGTCGCGGCCCGATGCCAGCCGACCCACCAGCGGTCCGCGGTGTCGATCACACAGTCGAGCACGAGGTCGCCGGGAGCCGCGGACGCGGCGGTATCGGGTGCCAGGCCGAGCGCCGTCAGCAGGGCGGCGCGAATGCCGGTCACGTCCGCGTCGGTCCGGGGATCGCGCGGCCAGACGTGGACGTTGCGCCAGGCCGCCGGTCCGGCGCGGTGCAGCGCTGCGGCGACGAGGTCCGGCACCGTGGCGGCCGTGACCTGGCCCAGCGAGCGGATCATGGCGCGGGCGAAGACCAGGTCGGGAAAGAAGGCGTCGGGTGGATCGAAGCCGACGGGGAGGCGGAACGTCACCGCGCCGCGCCGCCAGGCTCCGCGCCGCACCTCCGGCAGCACGGCCTGCTGCCGGCGGCAGAGCTCCTCTTCCGCGCCCCCCTGGCAGGCGGCGAGCAGAAACTCGCCCCGGTCGCGGGGGGCGGCGGAGCCGCCGGGAGGAGACGCCTGGGGCATGGGGCTGGGGGACGGCATGCGGGAGATCCTATTGCCGTGCGGCCCAAAAATCAGGCCGGCCCGGGCGCCCAAGGGCCCGGGCCGGCCTTTCTCGTCTGAACGCTGACGTCCTC
>JAJTED010000024.1 GCA_021300535.1 Planctomycetaceae bacterium
CGCCAGGCCCGGAGGGCCGGGTTGTCTGCACGCGGGCGGAGGCCCGCCAAGCGAACTGCGGCACGAGGCCGCAGGTTCGCGTGAAACATCCTCCCCGGCTCCCGCCGGGGGCTTCTTGTGCCGTTCGCGCATGTCAAGCCAAGCGCACGACTGGAGAACGCGCAACAGCAAAAAACGCACGCTGCGAAAACACGCGTCGCTTCACCATGTCACATCATCGCAGCGTGCGTTTGTGCCTGGCGGTCTTCCGCTCCATGATGGCAAGGTGCGCAAGACGGGGGTTTCCGATGGGCTGTCGCTGCCGATGGAGCCCGGGGAATGGTCTGGCATCGCACCTGTCGGAACTGTTATTTCCCCGCCGGGAGATTCGTTCGCCAACCGCCGTTCAGTCATGCTCCGCGTTTTCACCACTCCCACGCCCTCCCCTGCCCCAGGCGTATCACCGCGCCCCCCCGGCGCGACACCGCGGTTCTCCGTGATGCTGCCAACGTTCGTGCCCGACGAGAAGCTGCTCGCAGCGCTGCGGTCGGTGCTCGCCCAGGCGTTGCCCCCGGCGGCGATGCAGATCACGGTGGTCGACGATGCCTCGATGCCCGGCCTGACTCGCAGCCTGGTGCGGACGGCCGATCCCGACGGGCGGGTGGAAGTCGTGGAGCACGAGCAGCGGCTCGGCCTCGCCGGGAACTGGAACCGCGCCATCGCCCTGGCCCGCGGCGAACTCGTGCACCTGCTGCATCAAGACGACTACGTGCGGCCCGGCTTCTACGCGGCCATCGACCGGGGATTCCGGGCGGCCCCCGACGCCGGCATGGCCTTCTGCCGCAGCCAGATCGTCGATGGCACGGGCCGGCCCATCAAGACATCGTCGCGGTTGCGCTGGCGCGCGGGCCTCATTCCCGACTGGCTGCCCGCGATTGCCGAGCGGCAACGCATCCAGACGCCGGCCGCCGTCGTGCGCCGCTCGACGTACGAAACCCTCGGTGGCTTCCGCCCCGAACTCAGTCAGACGGTCGACTGGGAAATGTGGGTGCGGATCGCCGCGGTCTATCCGGTGTGGTACGAACCGCGCTGTCTGGCCGTCTACCGGCGGCACCCCGGTAACGAGTCCGCGCGGCTCTTCAAGACCGGCGCCGTCTGGCCCGATGTCCTGCGGGCGATCGAGATCAACGCCGCATGTCTGCCCGCGTCGTGCCGCGCAACGATCGAGGCCAGCGCCCGCTGGCACGCGGCGTCGGCACTCCGCACGGCGGAGCGGCTGCTGGCCCATGGCGCGATCGATCAGGCGGCCGACGCCGTCATGCATGTCCCCGCACTTGTGCGGCTGATCACGGCCGACTCGCCGACAAACATCGTCCAACGACGGCTCGCCGCCCTGCAGGCACGCATTTCCCGTGCCGGCCGCCGCGCCGCCTGACGCATCCCTCCGGCGAGCCCTGCTCATGCCCCACGCTGCGGCCTCGTCGTGCCCGCCGCCGGATGCGTCATCCCGGGCGATCGTGTTCGCCCACTTCGATCCGCACGACGCCTTCGATTCGCATGTGGTCGAGGCCCTGCGCCGGTATCGGCCGCATGCCGCCCGGCTCGTGGTCGTCTCGGCGACCGCCGCGCGGCTGCCCGCCCCGCTCCGCGGCCTCGTCGACACCTTCGTGCCGCGGGCCAACGTGGGCTACGACTTCGGCAGCTGGCAGGCCGGCCTGGCGACGCTGTGCCCCGCCGACTTCGACGAGATCCTGTGCGTCAACGACAGCGTCTACGGCCCGCTCTTCGACCTCTGTCCCGCGCTGCACGATCCGCGCACGGCCGGCGCGGACCTGTGGGGCATGGTGCTGTCCGAGCAATCGACGCGCCGCCGCGGCGGCCGCTGCCCACACGTCCAATCCTGGTTCTTCGGCATGCGGCGTCGGCTGCTCGATTCACCCGTCTATGACGCATTCTGGCAGGGGATCGAGTCCGTGCCCGACAAGGAGGAGGTCGTGGACCGCTACGAGCTCGGCCTCTCCGTTGCCTGTCGTCAGGCCGGGCTGCGGATCGCGGGCCTCTACGACGCCCGCACGCAGGGGCCGATGCGGTTCGGAGAACTCCGGCCCCACCTGTCGCTTACCGCCCCGCGCCGGTCTTGGAGGCTGTGGAAGAAAGGCCGCCGGATGCCCTACAACCCCAGCGAATTGGCCTGGTTACGGCTGCTTGAAGCGGGCGTCCCCTTTGTGAAGGTGGGACTGTTCCGGGTCAATCATTACGGCCTCGACCTCGGTCACGTGATCGCCGCGCTCGGCCGCCGGCATCCCGAAGCCCTGCCACTGATCCGGGGGCATCTCGCCCGCTGCGGCTGACCGGCCGCCGACAGCGACTCCCGGCCGGGAAAAACCTCCCGGCTCGCCGACTCGCAGGCCACCTTGTATAACTGGTGCGGTTATGACGGCTGGCCGGCCCCCCCCGGGGTGCCGGTTTTTTTGGGGCCGACTTCGTGACGAATTTCACGAAGTCCGTTCCTGCGGCCGATTTTTGCAATTCAGCCGCCCAAGACGCCCCCCGCCGACGCCATGGATGCCATCCTTCCCGTCCTGCTGTTCGTCGCCATCGCGGCCGCGGTATCGGTGGGCCTCGTGGTCGCTGCTCAGTTGATCGGCCCCCGGCGGAGCGGCGCAGTCAAGGAGATGCCCTACGAAAGCGGCATGGATCCGGTCCACGACACGCGGCGGCGGTTCGACGTCCGGTTCCACCTCGTGGCGATCACCTTCCTCGTCTTCGACGTCGAGCTCCTGTTCCTCTATCCATGGGCGGTGGCGAGCCGCTCGGCGGCCGGTGTCGATGCCGCCGTGGCGGGCGGGCTCGTGGCGTCGCGGGGCCTGGTATTCGCGGGAGCGATGGCGTTCATCGCCCTGGTGATCGTGGGCTTCGCCTACGACTGGCGCAAGGGGGTGTTCCGATGGCGATGAACGACCTACAGCTGCCGGAAAACGTGTTCGTCAGCCGGCTCGACTCCCTGGCGAACTGGTGCCGCAAGAACAGCCTCTGGCCGATGCCCTTCGCCACCGCCTGCTGCGGCATCGAGCTGATGGCCACCGGTGCCAGCAAGCACGACCTGGCCCGCTTCGGCGCCGAGGTGTTCCGCTTCAGCCCGCGGCAATGCGACCTGATGATCGTGGCGGGCCGCGTGGTGATGAAGATGCTGCCGGTGCTCCAGCGGATCTGGCAGCAGATGCACGAGCCCAAGTGGTGCATCTCGATGGGTGCCTGCGCGAGCACGGGAGGCGTGTTCGACACCTACGCCGTCGTGCAGGGCATCGACCGCTTCATCCCCGTCGACATGTACGTGCCCGGCTGTCCGCCGCGGCCCGAGCAGTTGATTCAGGCGATCATCGACCTGCAGGACAAGATCCAGCGCGAGGGCACGATCACCGGCCGCGAGTTCGACACGGCCGGCCGCCAGCTCCGCAAGCGGGCCCTCGTCGAGGCGGCCGATCCGCTGGCCATCGACGCCGCCCGGAATCCGGTCCTTCAGCGGCAGCTCGCCGCGGCCGCAACCGGGCCCCAATCCTGACCCGCCAGCCACGTTTCGCTCCATGCCCTTCGTTCCCCCCGCCGTCGACGACGTCCTCGCCGCCCTCACGGAGCGGTTTGGTGCCGTCGAGTCGTCCGTATATCGCGGCCAGACCCAGCTCGTCGTGTCCGATCGCGACGCCTTCGACGTCCTGCGGCATCTCGCCGACGCCGGCTTCGACCTGCTGGTGGACGTGACCTGCGTCGACTACCTCGAGTATCGCGGCGCCCGCCGCCGCTACGGCATGGTCTACCTGCTGGCGAGCACGGCCACCAACCAGCGGCTCACCGTGCGGGTGTTCCTCGACGACCCCGAGCCGGCGGTCCAGAGCGTCGTTCCGATCTGGCCAGCGGCCAACTGGCTGGAGCGCGAGGTCTGGGACATGTTCGGCATCCGCTTCATCGGTCACCCGGACCTCCGCCGCCTGATGATGCCCGAGGAGTTCGCCGCCCACCCGCTGCGGAAGGACTATCCGCTGCAGGGCCGCGGCGAACGCCACAACTTCCCCGTCATCACGCGGGACCACAGCTGACCCCATGTCACTCGCCCCCCCGGAAATCGACGTCACGCAGCGCGGCCCCGAAGCGGGCGCCCGGTCCGAGGACTACCTGTGGACGCTGAACTTCGGCCCGCAGCACCCGGCCACGCACACGACGCTCCGCCTCGTGCTCAAGCTCGAGGGGGAGCGGGTGGTCGATGCCATGCCCGAGATCGGCTACCTGCACTCGGGCTTCGAGAAGATCGGCGAGCACCTGACGTTCAACCAATACGTCACCGTGACGGACCGGATGAACTACATCTCGCCGATGGCCAACAACGTCGCCTGGCACCACGCGGTGGAGACGCTGCTGGGGCTGGAGCTGACCCCGCGGTGCAAGTACATCCGCACGATCATCGCCGAGCTCGCCCGGATCAGCGATCACCTGCTGTGCAACGGCGCCGTGGGCCTCGACACCGGCGCCTTCACTTTCTTCCTCTACGGCTTCTACCAGCGCGAGGTGATCTACGACATCTTCGAGACGCTGTGCGGCGCGCGGTTCACGAACTCCTACACCCGCGTCGGGGGTGTGTCGCAGGATTTCACGCCGCTGGTGATCGAGAAGATCCGCACCTTCCTCAAGACCTTCCCCAAGACCCTCGACGACATGGAGCGGCTCCTGACCCGCAACCGGATCTTCGTCGACCGCACCAAGGGCGTAGGGGTGCTCGCGAAGGAAGAGGCGATCGCCGGCGGCGCCACCGGCCCCGTGGCCCGGGCCAGCGGCGTGACCCGCGACCTCCGCAAGGACGAGCCGTATCTCGCCTACGAGGACTTCCAATTCCAGGTCTGCTGTGCGAGCGCCGGCGATTGCTACGCCCGGTATCTCGTCCGCATGCAGGAGATGCGCGAGAGCCTGAAGATCGTGCATCAGGCGCTGGAAAACCTGCCGGCGGGCGACGTCAACGTGGGCATCGACCAGCGGGTGGCGCGGCCGACGAAGCAGCAGGTCTACTCGACGATCGAGGGCACGATCTCCCACTTCGAGCTCTCGATGGCCAACCGCGGCTTCGAGGTGCCGTGCGCGGAGTCGTACGCCGCGATCGAGGCGCCCAACGGCGAGCTCGGCTTCTACGTCGTGGGTGACGGCAGTGAGACGGCCTACCGGGCCCGCTGCCGGCCGCCGTCGGTGCTCCACTTCGCCCTCTTCCCGCAGCTCATCCGCGGCCACACGCTCTCCGACGTGGTGGCCGTGCTCGGCAGCCTGAACATCATCGCCGCGGAGCTCGACCGATGATGACCACTTCACCTTTCGCGTCAGAAAGGCCCACCCTGCCCGCGCCGTCGCCGGCCAGCCACGCAGCAGGGAGGACGGGGTTGCCCATGCCGCCGAGCGGGCTATGGGAGCGAGCGCAGCCAGGATGGCGGAGCGAAGCGGACATGCAGAGAGCCGCGGCCTGGAGGGCCGAGGCGAACGTCCGGCGAGACGGCACGGGCAGCCCCGTCCGGCACCACCTGATGAAGCCATTGATCACATGATCGCCCCGCGAAAACTTCTCACCGACGAGATGGTGGCCAAGATCGAGGCGCTCGCGCCGCGGTACCCAAACCGCCGCGCCCTCACGCTACCCGCCCTGCACATCGTCAACGCCGAGCTGCGGCACGTGCCGCTCGAGGCCGTCGTCGAGATCGCCGCCGTGCTCGGCCTGGCGCCGGCGGAGGTGCAGGACACGCTCACCTTCTACCAGTTCTTCCATCAGGAGAAGCCGCACGGCAAGGTGCGGGCGTTCGTCTGCCGATCGGTGTCGTGCGCGCTCCGCGGAGGCGACCACCTGCTCGAACACCTCTGCCAGCGGAACGGCATCGATCCCTATGGCACGACGCCCGACGGCGAATTGACGATCGAGCCGGCCGAGTGTCTGGGGGCCTGCGACTTCGCGCCGTGCATCCTCGCCAACGACGACCTGCTCAAGAACATGACTCCCGAGGCGGCCGAGGCCGAACTCAAGAAGCCGCGGGCGAGGGCCACCTGACCATGCAGCCATTCAAGCCCGTGCTCCTCGAGGCGGTCGGCGTGCCCGACGGCCACACGATCACCAGCTACAAGAGCCGCGGCGGCTATGCGCCGCTCGAGGCCACGCTGGCAGGCAGGCAGCCGGCCGACGTGATCGAGATGGTGAAGGCGTCGGGGCTGCGGGGCCGCGGCGGTGCCGGCTTCCCGACCGGCCTCAAGTGGACGTTCCTGCCGAAGGATCACCCGGGCCCGATCTACCTGTGCATCAACGCCGACGAGAGCGAGCCGGGCACGTTCAACAACCGGATTCTGATGGAGGACGACCCGCACCAGGTGATCGAGGGGATCATCCTCTCGTCGTTCGCCACGCGGGCCTCCACGGCATACCTGTACCTGCGGTACGAGTACCCGAAGAGCTGGCACCGCCTGCAGGCGGCGATCGACGAGGCCTACGCGGCCGGCTACCTCGGCAAGAACATCCGCGGCACCGGCTTCGCGCTCGACATCTATCTCCATCGCGGCGCGGCGGCCTACATCTGCGGCGAGGAGACCGGGCTGATCGAGAGCCTCGAGGGCAAGCGGGCGTGGCCGCGGATCAAGCCGCCATTCCCGGCGATCGAAGGCCTGTTCCGCAAGCCGACGGTCGTCAACAACATCGAGACGATGGCCTGCGTGGCCCAGATCGCCCGCCGCGGCGTCGACTGGTTCAAGTCGATCGGCGTGCCGGCCGATCCGAACAATCCCCGCGATCCCGGCTCCTACGGCCCGAAGCTCTACTGCCTGTCCGGCCACGTGGAGAAGCCGGGCTGCTACGAGGCGCCGCTGGGGATCACGGCCCGCGAACTGATCGAACACCACGGGGGCGGCGTGTGGAAGGGCCGCCGGGCGAAGGCGGTGATCCCCGGCGGCATCTCGATGGGCCTGATGACCGAGAGCGAGCTCGACACGCCGCTCGACTTCGCCGGCCCGGGCAAGGTGGGCTGCCTCGGCCTCGGCACGGCAGCCGTCGTCGTCATCGACGATCAGACGAGCATCGTCGACTTCCTGCACAACTCGGCCCGGTTCTTCGCCCACGAGTCGTGCGGACAGTGCACGCCCTGCCGCGAGGGGACGAGCTGGAGCCTGCGGATCCTGGAGCGGATCAAGGCCGGTCAGGGCCGGCTCAAGGATCTCGACATCCTCCTCGAACTCGGGCAGACCATGGGCATGATGCCGGGCAGCACGATCTGCGGCCTGGCCGACGGCGCCGCCTGGCCGATGAAGAATGCGATCAAGAAGTTCCGCGGCGAGTTCGAGGACACCATCAAGCGGACCAATCCCACGGGCTGGATGGTCACCGATCCCGTTCCCGCCCTGCAGATCGTCGGAGCGCACTGATGCCGGTCGTCATCGTCGACGGACAAGAGATCGAGATCGGGGCCGACGAGCGGCTCAACTGCATCGAGGCCGCGCGGCGGGCCGGCAAGGAGATCCCGCACTACTGCTGGCATCCCGGCCTGTCGGTGGTGGCCAGCTGCCGGATGTGCCTCATCGAGACCGGCCAGCGCGACGCCGCCACCGGCAAGATCACGATGGTGCCGAAGCTCGTGCCGGGCTGCCAGACGCCCGTCAAGGACGGCACGGTGATCGTCACCGAGAGCGAGACCGTCAAGGCGAGCCGGGCCCGGGTCGAGGAGGCGTTGCTCATCGACCATCCGATCGACTGCCCGATCTGCGACAAGGCGGGCGAGTGCCTGCTGCAGGACTACCACTTTCAGCATGGCCAGCCCGAGCGTCGGGCCGACCTCCACCCCTTCTCCAGCCGCAAGCGGGACGTCGGGCCGACGGTCACGCTGTTCGTCGATCGCTGCATCATGTGCACGCGGTGCGTCCGGTTCACCCGCGAGGTGGCCGGCACGGCCGAGTTGATGGTCACGTCCCGTGGCGCGAAGGAGGAGATCGACGTCTTCCCAGGGCATCCGCTCGACAACAAGCTCGCGGGCAACGTCGTCGATCTGTGCCCCGTCGGCGCGCTCGGCGACAAGGACTTCCTCTACCAGCAGCGGGTCTGGTTCCTGAAGCGCGAGGCCAACGTCTGCGGCGGCTGCGCGGCGGGCTGCTCGATCCACACCGAGCACAACCAGGACACGGTCTACCGGCTCAAGCCGCGCGAGAACCCGCACGTCAACACCTGGTGGATGTGCGACGAGGGCCGCTACGGCTGGCATCATCTCCACGACCCGGCCCGGGTGCTGGAGGCGGGCCGGCGGGCGGACCATGCCCGCGGGTCGAAGGCTGCGTTCGAGCCGGTGGAATGGGCCGAGGTCGTGACCCGGCTGCGGTCCGACCTCAAACAGGCCGGCCGGCTGGCAGTGGCCGTCTCTCCCTTCCTCACCGTCGAGGAAGCGTGGATGCTGTGCGGCATCGCCCGCTCGATCGACCCCGAGGCCTTCCTCGCGCCCGGCTTCGTGCCCGTCGCCGGCGACGACGAAACCTTCCCCGGCGGCTTCACGATCCGCGGGGAAAAGTGCCCGAATCGCCGCGGCGTGGAAGGGGTGCTCGCCCAGTTCAACGCCGGCGGCCGGTCGTGGGGCGACCTCCTCGCCCACGTCGCCGCCGGGCAGGCCGACGCCGCCTGGATCACCGGCGGTTATCCGACGCCCTGGCTCGACGACGTCACCGCCGGAATGTTCGCCGCACTGAAGGCCGTCGTCGTGCAGGATCTCTTCGACTCTCCGCTCACGGCCCACGCCACCTGGCGGCTGCCCGCGGCCGGCTTCGCCGAGCGGGCCGGCACCTGGGTCAACGTGGCCCACCGCGCCCAGTGCTTCGAGGCCGCGATCCGTGCCCCGGCCGGCGTCTGGCCGGAAGGCCGGCTGTATTGGAACATGCTCGGCCGCCGCGGCCTCTATGACCCGACCGCGGTGCGCCGGCAGATCGCCGAGTCGTCGGCCGCCTTCGCGGCCCTGGCCGGCGACGTCCCGGCGGTCGGCATCGACCTTCGCATCCAACAGCTTGCATCGACATGAACCTGCTGCCCTCCCCGGAAACCATCGCGGCGCTCGTGAAGATCGGCCTGCTCGTCGGCGGGCTGATGACGGCGGCGGCGTATCTCGTGCTCGTCGAGCGCTGGATGGCGGCCTGGGTGCAGGACCGCAAGGGCCCCAACCGCGTCGGCATCCCGCTGACGAAGGTGCGGCTCTTCGGCCTCGGTCAGCCGCTGGCCGACGGCCTGAAGATCATCCTCAAGGAAGACTTCACGCCGCGCCACGTCGACAAGGTGCTCTACACGGCGGCCCCCCTGGTGATCCTCGCGGCGTCGCTGGCGATCTTCGCCGCCATCCCCTTCGGCAGCGTCTTGCCGCCCTTGGGCATCCCCGGCCTGCCCGACCCGGTGCCGTTCCTCGTGGCGCCCGGCCTCGACGTGGGCGTGCTCTGGGTCTTCGCCCTGTCGAGCATCGCCGTCTACGGCGTCCTGCTCGGTGGCTGGGCCAGCAACAACAAATACGGCTTTCTCGGCGGCCTCCGCTCCAGTGCCCAGCTCGTGGCCTACGAGATCCCGCTCGGCCTCGGCCTCCTCGGCGTGGTGCTCGCCGCCGGGTCGCTGAAGCTCGACGCGATCATGAACGCCCAGGCGGACAGCGGCGTCTGGTACGCCTTCGCCCAGCCCCTCGGGTTCGTCGTGTTCCTCGTCGCGAGCTTCGCCGAGGCGGCCCGGCTGCCCTTCGATCTCCCCGAGGCGGAGCAGGAACTGGTGGGTGGCTACCACACCGAGTATTCGGGCATCAAACTCCTGCTGTTCCTGGTGGCTGAGTTTCTCCACATGGTCACGGCGGCCTTTCTGATCGTGATCATGTTTCTCGGCGGCTGGCACCTGTGGGGTGTGACGGGGTCGGCACAGGACATCACCTGGGTGCAGTGCCTGATCCGTTTCGGAGTCCTGTCCGCGAAGATTCTGGGCGTGATCCTGTTCTTCATGCTCGTCCGCTGGAGCTGGCCGCGGTTCCGCTTCGACCAGCTGATGAACCTCGCCTGGAAGGTGATGCTTCCGTTGGGACTGGCGAACCTCGTCACGGTGGCCGCGGTGGAGGAGTTTCGGCCGCAGCTCACGGCGGCGCTGGGGGCGACCGGGGCCCAGGTGGCGGCCGTCGCCATTCCCTGGGCCGTGTTCTTTTTGGGCTGGATCGCGGCGGGCATGCTGACGCCCTCGGGCACCGACAACACGCCGATCCGCACCAGCGGCCCGCTCGACATCGAGCACGAACTGGTGGAGGTGTGAGATGAAGCCGACCGACCCCTCGATCACGTGGCTGGAAGAGAAGCCGCTGGGCCTGGCAGAGCGGCTCTACCTGCCGCTGTTCGTCAGCGGCCTGACGACGACCGCCCGGCATCTCGTCAGCCCGAAGGTCACCGTCAGCTTCCCCGAGCAGCGGCCGAAGGTGGGCAACCCGCTCATCTACCGGGGCGTGCATCGGCTCAACCGCGACGACGAGGGCCGCGTGAAGTGCGTGGCCTGCTTCCTCTGCGCCACCGCCTGCCCGGCCCACTGCATCGACATCGTGGCCGCCGAGAGCCCGTGGCCCGACCGCGAGAAGTATCCGGAGAGCTTCCACATCGACGAGCTGCGGTGCATCTTCTGCGGGATGTGCGAGGAGGCCTGTCCCGTCGATGCCATCGAGCTCACGAGCCTCCTTGACCTCACCGGCAAGAGCCGCGAGGAGATGATCTTCGACAAGGAGAAGCTCCTGAGCGTGTACGACATGACGAAGGATGCCGAGCCGATGAAGTCGGCCGCCCTGGGAGGCACGCTGTGATCGTCGCGGCCCTGCCCTGGATATCTCCCGGTCTGCTCTCTCCCGGCCTGCTCTTGGCGGCCGCCGTCACCGCGGCGGCGGCGAGCCTGTGGCTGCTGCTGCCGCGCGGCGCCGAAAACAGGCTCGCCCGCTGGCTCGGCCTGGCGCTGGGGGCGGTGGCCCTCGCCGGTCTCGTGGCCACCGGTCGGCGACTCGGCGGGCTCGGCGAGGACGCCGTGTTCCTCGTCGTGTCGCTCGTGGCCGTGATTTCGGGGGCGGCGACGGTGGTCTCGCGGTCACCGGTCTACGCGGCGATCTGGTTCGCCCTCGCCCTGGCCGGCGTGGCCGGTGTGCTCCTCGTGCTCGGCGCCCAGTTTCTCGGCGTGGCGACGATCGTCGTCTATGCCGGCGCCATCCTGGTGATGTTCCTGTTCGTGCTCATGCTCGCGCAGCCCAGCGGCATGGCCCCGTACGACCGCGTCTCGAACGAGCCCCTGCTCTCCGCCGTAGCCGGGGCGGTGCTGCTCGGCCTGCTGTCGCTGTTCGTGGGCCGGCTGTCCGCCGAAACTCCCGCCTGCTGCCGGGTGCCGTCACGCGGGGCGGCGTTGACAACGACCTCGGGCCAGGCGGCCGCTCCCCTGCCGGCTGCCGACGCGGCCGCGACCACGGCCGATCCGCTGGCTGAGAACCATGTCGCCCGACTGGGCGGGGAGCTCTTCGGTCGGCACCTGCTCGCCGTCGAGGCGGCGGGCGTGCTTTTGCTGGTGGCCCTCATCGGCTCGATCGCCATCGTGTCGCGGCACGGCGATCCGTCCGGCGAACTGACCGCGGCAGGGAGGTCGCGATGAACCCTCTGGCACTCCTGCAGAACGCCCTCCTCGTCGGCGCCGCCCTGTTCGCCCTCGGACTGGTCGGCATCCTCGCCCGCCGCAACCTGATTGTCATGTTCCTGTCGGCGGAACTGATGCTCCAGGGCGTGTCGGTGAGCCTGGTCGGCTGGAGCCGCTTTCACGGCGACTGGGGCGGGCACGTGCTCGTGATCTTCGTGCTCACCGTCGCTGCCTGTGAGGCGGCCGTGGCCCTCGTGCTCGTGCTCCAGGCGTTCGCCCGCACCGGCCGGCTCGACGCCGCCGCCTGGCAAACGCTCCGCGAAGACACCCTGTCCAGGTCCGTCGATCGCGAACTGCCGGCGGTCGACATCGTGCCCCCCGTCTTCCCGCGGCTCACCCCCGCGGGCGTCCTGCCCGCGGCCGACGAGGACGACCTCCTGCAGCGCGAGCACGTCTGAAACTCCTGCACGCCACCCTATGCCGAACCTGACCCCCGCCACCCTCCTAGTTCTCGTGCCGCTGCTACCGCTCGTTGGGGCGGTGCTCACGGTCGCCCTCGGCCGCGTGCTCGGCTCCCGGGCCCACCTGCCGGCCGTGGCCTCCATCGCCGCATCGGCGGCGGTGGCCGTGTCGTTGCTGGTGGGCCTCGGCCGCGAGGTGGGTTCGGGCGGCACCGGCCGGCCGGTGGAGATGGTGAACACGCTCTGGCAGTGGGCCGACGTCGCCGACGCGACGCCGGCCGGCGCCGCCGTGCCGCAGGCGTTCTCGATCCCCATCGCCCTGCGGCTCGATCCGCTCACCGCCACCCTGCTCGCGATCATCACCTGCGTCGGCCTGCTCGTGGCGATCTATTCCATCGGCTACATGCACGACGATCCGGGGTATCCCCGGTTCTTCGCGCTGGTCGCGGCGTTCGTGTTCTCGATGACGATGCTCGTGGCGGCGAGCAACTTTCTGCTCGTCTACGTGTTCTGGGAGGCGGTGGGCGCCTGCAGCTACCTGCTGATCGGCTTCTGGTTCTCGAAGCCGGAGGCAGCCCGGGCCGCGAAGAAGGCATTTCTGGTCAACCGCATCGGCGACTTCGGCCTCGCGGTGGCCACCTTTCTCCTGTGGATCACCTACGGCACGCTCAACTTCCACGACACGATCACCGCCGATGGCACGATCGTGCCCGGCATCCTCGGCCAGGTCCGCCTCGCCGACGCGGTCGGCTACGTCGGCGGCGCCGTCGGCACGGCGATCTGCCTGCTCCTGCTGCTCGCCGCCTGCGGCAAAAGCGCGCAGCTCCCGCTGCACGTCTGGCTGCCCGACGCCATGGAAGGCCCCACGCCGGCCAGCGCCCTGATTCACGCCGCCACGATGGTCACGGCCGGCATTTACCTGGTGGCCCGCTGCGCGCCGCTGTTCGTGGCCTGCCCGGAGGCCCTGACGGTGGTCTCGATCGTGGGCGCCACCACGGCCCTCGTCGCCGCCCTCATCGGCACGGTCCAGAACGACCTCAAGCGGGTCCTCGCCTACTCCACGATCAGTCAGCTCGGCTACATGTTCGCCAGCCTCGGCACCGGCACGCTGCTCGGCTTCACGGCGGCGATCTTTCACCTCGTCACGCACGCCTTCTTCAAGGCGCTGCTGTTTCTCGGCGCCGGATCGGTGATGCACTCCATGGGGGGCGTGATCGACATGCGGCGGTTCGGCGGCCTGCGCCGCATCATGCCGATCACGGCGGCGACGTTCCTGATCGGATCGCTGGCCCTGGCCGGCGTGGCGCCGTTCGCCGGCTTCTTCAGCAAGGACGAGATCCTCGCCGCGCTGCACGGCCGCGGCTGGCCCGGCGCCCACGGTGAGCATCACGAAGCGCCGGCCAGCGGCCACGCCTCGCTCACGGTCGCGCCGGGGACGCATCTTCCTGCCGCTTCTCTCCTTCTGGGAGCGAGCCGGGGTGAGGGGGCTCCCGCCTCTGCCATCCGCTTCGTCTCGCGGGCCACCGCTTCCCCGGCCACTGCCCCGGCCGCCGGCGGCCTCGACTCCCCGCGCACCTGGCAGTTGCTCTTCTGGATGTCGCTGGTCACGGCGGGATTGACTGCCTTCTATACGTTCCGCGCCGTGTTCATGACGTTCACCGGCCCCACCCGGGTGCCGGAGGAGGCGGGCCATCACGCCCACGAGTCGCCGCCGGTGATGACGCTGCCGCTGGTCATCCTCGCCGCCGCGTCGGCGGTGAGCGGCTGGTGGCTGTTCCGCACCCAGGCGCTGGCGAGCTTCCTGGCCTCGACCCCGTCCCTCACCTGCCCCACCGTCGCCGACACGGCCGTGCCCCACGCCTTCCACCTCGACGTGGCTCTCCAGGGCACGCTCGCGGCCGCCATCGGCATCGCGCTGGCCGCGCTCGGCCACCTCGGCCGGCGCAGCGACGGGCCGCAGATGGAGCGGTATCTCGGGCCGCTCGAGCCCCTGTTCGCCAACCGCTTCTACATCGATCAGTTGTATGCCGCACTCGTCGTCAAGCCGCTCGAGGTCGTGGCCTTGATCGCCGCGGCCTTCGACCGGCACGTCGTCGACGGCCTGGTGGACGGCATCGGCCGTCTGCCCGGCGTCGTCGGCACCGTTGTGCGGCGGCTCCAGTCCGGCCTCCTGCAGCGATACGCCCTGGCGGGCGTCATGGGCACGCTCCTGATCGTGCTCGCCTTGGCCTGGGGCCTCCGCTGACACCGACACGCACCGCGAGCACCTGCCCATCATGAACGGTTTTTCTCCCGCCTCCCACCTGCTGCTCGTCCTGGCCGCGCCGCTGCTCGGCGCGGTCGTGGCCTGGGTGATCGGCTCCCGGGGCGCGGCCGCCGTGCGCCAGAGTGCGGCCGTGACGGCCGGCGTGACGCTCGGGCTCGCCGGCTGGCTGATCATGCGGTATCTCGCCAGCCCCGAGGCGGCGGCCGGCGGCCCGTTCGCCACGATCGACGTGCCCTGGCTGACCGGCGGGATCTTCAACGTCCGGCTGTCGCTGGGGCTCGACGGGCTGTCGCTGTGGATGTTCGGTCTCGCCGCCCTGCTCTCGCTCACGGCCGTCCTCGTCAGTTGGGACGCCATCCGGGAGCGGGCCGTCGGCTTCTACGTGCTGCTGCTGGTGCTCGAGGCGGCGATGCTCGGCGTGTTCGCCGCCCGCGACCTGATCCTGTTCTACGTGTTCTTCGAGTTCACCCTCGTGCCGCTGTTCTTCCTGATCGGCATCTGGGGGCACGAGGAACGGCGCAAGGCCGCGGTGAAGTTCTTCATCTACACGCTCGCTGGCAGCGTGCTCACCTTCCTGGGCCTGCTGGCGATCGTCCTCTGGAACGCGTCCCACACCGGTCAGGTGACCTTCGACATCGCGGGCCTGACGGCCGGCCTCGCCCGTCATCCGCTGCCGATGGACGCATCGGGCGGCTGGCTGCAGATGATCGTGTTCCTCGCCCTGCTCGCCGGGTTCGCCGTCAAGGTGCCGATCGTGCCGCTGCACACCTGGCTGCCGCTGGCCCACGTCGAGGCACCCACCGGCGGTTCGGTGGACCTGGCCGGCGTGCTGCTCAAGATCGGCATCTACGGCTTCCTTCGTTTCTCGATGCCGATGCTGCCCGACGCCACGGCCGTCGCCGCCCCGTGGCTCTTCGGCCTGGGCGTGGCGGGCATCGTCTACGGGGCGCTGGTGGCCCTCGTGCAGACCGATCTCAAGCGGCTCATCGCCTACTCCTCGGTGAGCCACATGGGCTACGTGGTGATGGGGCTGTTCGCGCTCACGCCCCTGGCCCTCGAAGGGGCCAACCTGCAGCTGGTCAATCACGGCCTCTCCTCGGCCGGCCTGTTCGCGCTGGTCGGGATGATTTACGAGCGGTTTCACACGCGGAACATCGCCAGTCTCGGCGGCATCGCGAGCAAGGCGCCGTGGCTCACGGTGCTGTTCATGCTCTTCACCTTCTCGAGTATCGGCCTGCCGGGCCTCAACGGCTTCGTGGGTGAGTTCATGATCCTCGCCGGCTCCTTCCAGCGGGCCTGGAGCGGCGTGTCTGCCGCCTGGCAGGCGGCCTACCTCGTGATGGCGCTGCTCGCCGTGGCGGGCGTAGTGCTGGGCGCCTGGTACATGCTGTGGGCGGTGGAGCGGGTGTTTTTCGGTGCCTCCCGCGAGCCGCCTCGTGAGGCCGCGCCTGGACACGGACATGGACACGGCCACGGTCAGGGCCACGCCGCCGTGGAGCGGTGCGACCTGAAGTGGCACGAGTTCGCCGCCCTCGCGCCGCTGGCCGTGTTCGTGCTCTGGATCGGCCTGGCCCCGGCTACCTTCCTCGCGCCGGCCGCCGCCGCGATCCGCCAGTCCACGCAGGCCTCCTCCATCGCCTTCGCCGCGCGGATGCAAGAGCCGCCCGCCCCCGCTCACCAGGTTGTCCGCATGCCATGACAATGCCTCCCACCTCCCTCGACACCTTCGCCCTGCTCGCCCCCGAGATCGCCCTGGTCGTGGCGGCGTTGGTGGCCTTCCTCGGCGCCGCCTTTCTTGGCCTGCGGAGCGGCTGGCTCGTGGCCCTGGCGGGCATCGCCGTCGCGCTGGCGCTGGCGGGCGGCCAGCCGACCGGCGGGTCCGTGGTCGCCAGTGGCGGCGTCCGTGTCGATGGCTTCTCGACATTCGTCCGCTGGACGGTGCTCGGCCTCGGCGGCCTGCTCACCCTGGTGCAGGCCGGCGATCTGTTTACCGCGGCAGTGAGCCGCGGGCCGGGCCTGCGGCGCGGCGGCACCTGCGAGGAGGCGGGCACGTTCCTGCTGCTCCTCGCCGGGCTGTCGCTGGTGGGCGTGGCGGGCGACCTCGTGCTCCTGTTCGTCGGCCTCGAGCTCGTCTCAATCCCGACCTACATCCTCCTGGCGCTGAAGCGGACCGACGCCCGCGGTCAGGAGGCGAGTCTGAAGTACTTCTTCCTCTCGCTGGTGGCCTCGGCCTTCTTCCTCTACTCGGCCGTCTGCCTCTACGGCCTGGGTGGCTCGACCGAACTCGCCGCGATCGGCGCCCGGCTGCGGTCGACCGAACCGAACGTGGCGGGCATGGCGACGGTCCTCCTCCCGGCGGCGCTCGGCATGGCGATCGTGGGCGCCGCCTTCCGTCTCGCGGCGGTGCCGATGCACTTCTACGCGCCCGACGTCTACGAAGGCACGAGCCCGGGCAATGCCGCGGTGCTCTCCACGCTCCCCAAGCTGGCCGGCCTGGTCGTCCTGGCCCGGGTCCTGGGCCTGGCAATCGCCCCCGACGCGGTCGCCGCCCCGGCGGGCCCGGCGGCGCAGTTCCACCTCGGCCTGTTCTGGCAGCTCGCCGCGGTGCTCGCCGCCGTGACCATGACCGTGGGCAACGTGATGGCACTGATGCAGCAGAATCTGCGCCGCCTGCTGGCCTGCTCGTCGATCGCCCATGCCGGCTACCTGCTGGTGGGCGTGGCGGTGGCCGCGGCCGCCGCCGCGACGCAGGCAACGCGGCCGCTCGGTGACGCCGGCGGGATCGAAACCCGCTGGGTTTTCGAACTCGGCGGCATGACCGCGGCCGTCTTCTACCTCGTCACCTACGCCCTGGCGACGATCGGCATCTTTGGTGCCCTGGCCTACCTCGGGCACCGCTGGCCCGAATGGACCACCGCCAGCGGCCCGCGGCCCCCGCGTGAGGAGATCACCACCGTCGCCGATCTCGACGGCCTTTCCGGCACGAACCCCGTCGCCGCGTTCGCGATCGCCCTGTTCTTGTTGAGCCTCGCCGGCATCCCGCCGTTGCCCGGCTTCTGGGGCAAGCTCACGCTGGCCGCCGCCGCGCTCGAAGTCGATTGGAACGATCCAGTCGCTCTGGGCAGCCGCCGCTGGTGGTTCGTGGGGCTGGCGGTGGTCCTCGTGCTCAACGCCGCGATTGCGGCCGGCTACTACCTGCGGATCATCGCGGCGATGTACTTTCGCACCACCAAGCGGGGCGTGCAGGCCGACGGCGGCCTGGCGGCTGGAATCGCGATGCTCGCCTGCACGGCACTGGTGTTGATCGCCACGCTCCAGCCGCAGGGCCTGTTCCGCGCCGCCTCCCGGGCCGGTGCCAGCCTCTCCGGCACGCAGCCGCAGGCGGCGGCGACCGCCGCCATGCGTCACGAGAGCCTGCCCCGATGAGCAACCCTCCGGATCACGACTCCGTCACGGCGGTGCTCGCCGGCGTATCCGACCCCGAGTCCGGCCGCCCGCTCACGGAGATGGGTCAGGTCCGCACGGTCACCGCCACGCCCGCAGCGATCGCGGTCACGGTCGGTCTCACGACCCACGCGGCGATCCTCTGGAACGCGACCCGTGGCCGCATCGAGGAACTCCTCCGCAGCCGGTTTCCCGCGGTGCCGGCGGTGACGGTGACCATTGAGCCCCATGAACGCCCGCCGGGAAAGCTCGGCCAGATCGGCCTCGAAGCCAAGAGCGTGATCGCCGTCGGCTCGGGCAAGGGGGGCGTGGGCAAGAGCACGATCGCCGCCAGCCTCGCGATCGGCCTGGCCCGGGCCGGCAGCCGGGTGGGCCTGCTCGACGCCGACGTCTACGGCCCGAGCGTTCCCCACCTGCTCGGCCTCTCCGGCCGGCCGCAGGTCGACAACGGCAAGATCATGCCCATGCGGCTCGACATCGCCGCCGGCTCGATGCCCGTGATGTCGATGGGCTTCCTCGTGCCGGCCGGTGAAGCGGTGGTGTGGCGCGGCCCTATGCTTCACGGGGCCATCACGCAGATGCTGCGCGACACGCTCTGGGGTCCGCTCGACTACCTCGTCATCGACATGCCGCCGGGCACGGGCGACATCGCGTTGACGCTCTCCCAGGTCCTCCCGCTGACGGGCGCGGTCGTCGTCTGCACGCCGCAGGACGTGGCCCTGCTCGACGCCACGAAGGCGATCGCGATGTTTCGCAAGGTGAACATCCCGGTGCTCGGCATGGTGGAGAACATGGCCTTCTTCGTCTGCCCCGACACCGGCAAACGCTGGGACATCTTCGGCTCCGGCGGCGCCCGGCGGACGGCGCAGGAACTGGACATCCCCTTCCTCGGCGAGGTGCCGATCCAGATCCCGATCCGCGAGCACGGCGACGCCGGGAAGACCGCGGCCAACTACGACGATCCCGCCGCCCGTCCCTATCTCGAGGCCATCTGCACGCGGCTCGTGGGCAACCTCGCCGCCGCGACGGCGGCCCGCCCGCCGCTGCCGAGCCTGCCGGTCCTCTGACGGCCGCGTTCCGCACCCGGCCCGCGGCAGTGGGAAATTCTCGCTCCGCACGGCCGCGGGAAGATTTTTGCATCCAGTGGCCGGGAGCCGGCGAATACCCGACCACACGGGGTCGCGCGACCCCGGCTTGCAGCTGTTCCTGCCCGCGAAAGGAAGTTCCTATGCGTCGTTTCTCCGTCACCGTGGCCCTGGGTGCCATGCTCCTGCCCGTCGCCACATCGGCCGTCGCTGACGAGTGCCCACTGGCCGCCGCCGCAAAGGCCCGGGCCGGACAGAAGGTGCAGACCGTGGCGTTCAAGGCCGACGGCAAGGACATCGTCGACACCGCGGTCGGTGCCGGCAGCTTCAAGACGCTCGTCGCCGCCGTTCAGGCCGCCGGGCTGGTCGACACGCTCAAGGGCGCCGGGCCGTTCACCGTCTTCGCCCCCACCGACGAGGCCTTTGCCAAACTGCCCGCCGGCACGGTCGAATCGCTGCTCAAGCCGGAGAACAAGGAGAAGCTCGTGGCGGTGCTCACCTACCACGTGGTGCCGGGCAAGGTGATGGCGGCCGACGTGGTCAAGCTCACCGAGGCGGCCACGGTGCAGGGCTCCAAGGCGAAGGTCAAGGTCGTGGACGGTGCGGTGATGATCGACGGCGCCAAGGTCGTGAAGACCGACATCGTCACGAGCAACGGCGTGATCCACGTGATCGACGCGGTGATCCTGCCGCCGGAGAAGAAGTAGGCGGGCGGCCCGCAACGGGCGCCGGCAGTCAGTCGGACAAGGGCGGGGCGGGCTCGAGCCCGCCCCGCCCCTCTAGCAGCGATAGCAGATGAAACAGGCGTTGAGCCTCGGCACCGGCAACGCGGTGGCCGCGCCGGCCACGCGGCCCCCGCTGCCGGGAAGCCCGAATCGTCAGATGAGGGAATCCGCGTCGCTCCACCGGAGGCCTCCGCATTCCCTCGGCTCACGCCTCGGGCTCTTCCGTGCCGCATGCCTCCAGGCATGCGAACGGACGTCCACGCTTCCAAGCCCGGATTCGCACGCCTGGAGGCGTACGCCACGAGACCGGGCTTCAAGGAACCGAACCGTCCAACCCGACAGACCGGAAACGCAATACCAGTCCCAAGAGCCAGACTGGCTAAACTACGGGGCGAGATGTGCGCGTGACGCCCAAATCAAATTCGCTCGAGCATGCGACGCTGAAGGCAGCAACACACGATCACGGATCCCGAGGCTCGTTTTGGAAGACCTGCTCCTGCCGCGCATCGCCGCTGGTGACCAGTCGGCCGTCCCGGAGTGCATCTCCCGGTATGGCACGCTGATCTGGTCGCTCGCGCGGCGCCGGCTGGCGAGCCGGCAGGATGCCGAAGATGCCGTGCAGGATGTGTTCGTCGACTTGTGGAGGTCGGCCGACCGCTTCGATCCGCTCGTGGCCGAGGAGATCACGTTCGTGGCGATGATCGCCAGAAGACGTGTCATCGACACACTCCGCCGGCGGACGGGGCTGCCGCAGGCGGCGGTCGATGCCGCGGCGATCGCGGATGTGCCAGATCCTGCCGACGATGCGTCGGTGGGCCGGCGGCTCGAACTGGGCGATGAGGCCCGACTTGCCGACGAACATCTCGATCAGCTCAAGCCCGAGGAGCAGCGGTTGATTCGGCTCTCCGTGTATGACGATCTCTCGCACGCCGCGATTGCCGAGCATACGGGCCTGCCGCTCGGCACGGTCAAGTCGCACATCCGCCGCGGACTCGACAGTCTGCGCCTCAAGCTGGCAGGCCGCCGCCGGGCGCACGCGGAAAGGAGCACGCGATGAGCGGCTGCGACGACACACGCGACGACGCGGCCTGGGCTGCGGCCCCCGGCACGGCGGCGCGGGATTGGGAACCGGCCGCGGCGGCGGCCGAACTGGCGTTCCTGCGTCGAAGTGGTTCCCCGTTGCCGTCCATGCCCGCCGCGCTCGCCGAACGCATTCGCCGCGACGCGGCGGTGCACCTGCCGCGGCCCGTGGCGCTCGAGGCCCGCCGGGACCTGTCTGCGCGGAGCGGACCGGCCGGCGGTCGGCCGTGGCGGGCTGCAGCCGGCTGGTGGGCAGCCGCATGCCTCGCGGGCCTGCTCTGCTGGCAGTGGAGCGGAGTGGGGCGGATCGCGGGGCCACCCGGCGGCCCCGTGGCACCGAAGACGGACCCTCGGCCATCGCTGGCGGAACTGCGCGGCAGGCTCTTGGCCGAGGATCCCGCGGCAGTGAAGGTGGCCTGGAAGAAGGCAGGTGACGATCCTGCCGTCGTCGCCAACAAGGCGGATCTCGAGGCCGCGGACGGCTTGGGCGATGTCGTCTGGAGCCCCGAGCGGCAGCAGGGGTTCATGCGGTTTCGGGGTCTGGCGGCCAACGACCCGTCCGTGGCCCAATATCAGCTCTGGATCTTCGACGCGGAGCGGAACGCGGCCCATCCCGTGGATGGCGGCGTGTTCGACGTGCCGGCAGCGGCCGATGGCGAGGTCGTGGTCAGGATCGACCCCCGGCTTCCGATCAGCCGCGCCACGGCGTTCGCGATCACGGTCGAAAAACCCGGCGGCGTGGTCGTCTCCAGCCGCGAGCGGCTCCCGCTGATCGCCGCACTTCCCTGATCGGTCGGCCGGCCGGGCATCGAGCGAGTACGCCGGCTGTGGTGAACTGGCCGGCGGACCGGTCCTTTGCCGACGGCCCCTTGCGTCGTGCCGCGGCCCTGCCGACACTCCGGGCATGATATTCCACCTTCTGTGCATGCTCCTCCTTCTGGCCAGCGTGGGCGGCTGCGCAGCCCAGCCGCCTGCGGCAGGCGTCACGATCCAGGTCCCGCCTCCCAGCGGCGCCGACGACGATGCCCCTTCGATCCAGGATGCCATCGACCGCTGCCACGCCGCCGGGGGCGGCCGCGTGGTGCTGCCGGCGGGCGCGGTCTTCACGTCCGGCCCGTTGCGGCTGCGATCGGGCGTCGAACTGCACCTCGCGAAAACCGCCCTCCTCCGCGTCAACCTCGATCGCAGCGTCTGGCCCGCGAAAGGGCGGTCGTATCTCGTCTCCGCCGAGGATGCCGAGAACATCGCCATCACCGGCCCGGGCACCATCGACGGACAGGGTCGGCAGTTGATGGCCAAACTCGGCGACCACATCCACAAACCCGGCCCGTGGCGGCCGGGGATCGTGGGCCTGCTCCGCTGCCGGCGGGTGCGGATGCAGGACCTTGTGATCCGCGACGGGCCCCATTGGACCGTCCACTTCATCGGCTGCGACGGCGTTCTCGCCGAGCGGCTCACGATCCGCAACGACCGCCGCATCCCCAACTGCGACGGCATCGACCCCGACCATTGCCGCAACGTCGTCATCCGAAACTGCGACATCGAAGCCGGCGACGACTGCATCGTCATCAAGAACACGCGGCCCTACGCCGACCTGGGGCCCACCGAGAACATCCGCGTGGAGAACTGCGACCTGAAGAGCACGTCCGCCGCCCTGAAGATCGGCACCGAGTCGGTGTCCGACTTCCGCAACATCGTCTTCGACCGCTGCCGCATCCGCGACAGCAGCCGGGGGATCCAGCTGCGCGACGAGGGCACCGTCGAGAACGTCGTGTTCTCGAACATGACGGTGGAGACGCGACTCTTCTATGAGGCGTGGTGGGGACGGGCCGAGCCGATCCACGTCAGCGCCTTCGCCCGGAAGGCGGACGGAAAGCTCGGGCAGATCCGCAACGTCCGCTTCGAGAACATCGAGGCGCGATCGGAAAACGGCGTCTATCTCTCCGGGTGCGACGGCAGCCGGCCGGAGGGAATCGCCTTCGACCGCGTGCGGGTCAGGATCGACAAGTGGACCGACTGGCCGGGCGGCCAGCACGACCGCCGGCCATGCGCGATGGAAGGGCTGGTGCCGCACCCGACGGCGGGCTTCTATTGCGCGCAGGCCGAGAGTGTTTCCTTGCGGAACTGCCGGGTGTGCTGGGCGGGCCGGCCGCAGCAGCACGACGGCGCCGCGCTGGATGTGGCCGCCATCGGCCGGCTCACAGTCGAGGGCTTCGAAGGGAACGCCCGCCGATAACCGGATGCTTGCGCTACGGAATCGGCAGTGGCTGGCCGTCGCTGGCTGAATGAGCCCTGATGAATCTGCCCCGCGCGACCGCTCAGCGTCATCCTTGTATTTTCGGACCGCCGATACGATAATGCATGCATGGTGCCAAGGGCTCACTATCGGAAAGCCGTCGAAACCGCGCTCGCCCGCTCTCCAGTCTGTGGACTGATGGGGCCGCGGCAATCCGGCAAGTCCACGCTGGCCCGCGAGATCGCCGGGGCGACTGCGAGCCATTACTTCGACCTCGAGTCGCCCCGCGATCAACTCCGGCTGCAGAATCCCGAACTGGCCCTCGGCCGCCTGTCCGGTCTCGTGGTGCTCGATGAGGTGCAAACGCAGCCGGATCTGTTTCCAGTGCTCCGGGTGCTCGCCGATCGGGCCGACGTTCCGGCACGATTCCTCATCCTTGGCAGCGCGGCGCCCGAACTGGTGGCGCGGTCGGCCGAGTCGCTCGCGGGCCGGATTGAATACGTGGACCTCCACGGCTTCGATCTCACCGAAACCGGCTCCGGCACACAAGAGACCCTGTGGCTGCGCGGCGGGTTTCCCCGGTCCTACCTCGCAGCCTCCGACGAAGCGAGCGTCGCCTGGCGGGAGGGATTCGTCCGCACGTTCCTCGAGCGCGACCTGCCGCAGTTCGGCATTCGCGTGGGAGCCGCGGCGATGCGTCGTTTCTGGACGATGCTCGCGCACATGCATGGGCAGATCTGGAACGCTTCGGAACTGGGGCGGGCCATGGGCCTGTCAGACAAGACGGTCCGCAATTACCTCGACGAGCTCAGTCAAACATTCATGGTCCGGCAGCTGCAGCCCTGGTTCGAGAACATCGGCAAGCGTCAGGTAAAGTCTCCGAAAATCTATCTTCGCGACTCCGGAATCCTCCATCATCTCATCGGCCTGGAGACCGAATCACAGCTCCACGCCCATCCAAAAGTGGGCAGCTCGTGGGAAGGCTTCGCCCTCGAACAGGTGCTGCGGCAGACGCGTCCGACGCAGGCGTATTTCTGGGGCACGCAGGGAGGAGCCGAACTCGACCTGCTCGTGTTCGCCGCAGGCCGTCGGCTGGGCTACGAGTTCAAATATGCCGAACGGCCCCAGTTCAGCCGCTCGATGCGGGTGGCCATGGAAGACCTGCGGCTCGATTCGCTCGTCGTGATCTGCCCGGGATCGGTGCAGGCCACGCTCGCTCCGGGCGTGGAGGTCATGGGAATCGACGCCTTTGCCGGCATCGCACGCCCTTGATCGGCTGTCATTCGACGGTTGCAAAACAGACCACCGGCTCGGGGCTCTGGGACGGAACGCGGGACTCTGAGCCGGAGCCGCGTCAGTACATCCACACCCGCAGCCCCGCCCGCGCCACGACGGGCTGCCGCGTGAGCAGCGGCCGCCCGGCGAGCGACCGGACCTCGGCGGGCTTCGCGGCCAGCACGGCCCAGTCCACGAGCTCCGCCCACGGCCGGTGCCGGGCCGGCGGCAGCCCCCAGGCGTCGCCCACCCGCTGCCAGAGTTCGGCCAGCCGCGGCCGCCGCACGTGGATCGCATCGAAGCCGTACCACGCGGCCGGCTGGTCGAGAAAGACGCTCCCCGTGGCGGTGGCGATCGTCCGCAGTTCGTCGTCGAGCCACAGCGCGGCGTCCTTGATCGCGGCGCGCGAGAGCTGGCAGCCGGGCACGTAGACCGTGCGCATGAGGCGGTAGCGGACCGGCCCCACCCGGGCAATGCTCCCCAGCGGCAGGCCCGTGATCGCCACACGGCCGCCGCGGTCGCGGAGCCGCTCCACCGCGTCACGAACCGCCGTGGCGACGGCCGTGACGCCGAGTCCATAGAGCAACTCGTTGCCCACGTCCGTGACCAGCGCCGCGGGCCGCTCCACACGCTCGCGATCGAGCGCCCGCCACAGCCCGCTGGTGAGGATCGCGGGCAGCCGCCGCCAGGCCACGCGGGTGTTGACGCCATAGCCGCGGCCGTGGCCCGCCGCCACGAACAACTGCACCGGCCCCGGCGCGCGGGCCTGCAGCGCGGCGGTCAGGCCGGCGAGGCCGCGCGACACGTTGCTCGCCCCGAGGACGACGAACGACTCGGCCATGGCTGTGCCGCGGGTCAGTTCCACCGCCGCCACGGCGGCGATCCCGCCGAGAGCGACTGGAAGCAGGAGGCCGCGAGCATCGCGAACATGATGCCGAGGTAGGGCTCGCCGCGGGTGTAGCCCCACCAGGCCACCGCGCCGCCGGCCACCACGCCGATCATGCCTGCGATCCGGTGGGCGTCGGGCACGTCGAGGGCCAGCAGCCCCTCGCGCACGATCTGCCCGCCATCCAGCGGCGGCACCGGCACGAGGTTCAAGAGCGGCCAGAAGACGTTCACGAACAGCAGGAAGTCACACAGGGCGTAGGTGAAGGGGGACGAAAACTCGCGGCCTGCGAAGAGCCCCAGCCGTTCACCGAGGCTCACCAACGGAAACGGCACGTACATCCCCGCGGCCCGCAGCCCACCCACGACCACCGCCGCCAGCGCCAGCTGCGCCGCCGGTCCCGCCGCCGCGACGAGGAGCCGCTGCAGCGGCCGCAGATGCACCCGCCGCCCCCAGGCCCGCGGAATCGCCAGGCCCCCGAAGTGGTAGAGCACGATGCTCGCTCCCTGGCCGAACCAGCGATACGCCAGGGCATGGCCCAGTTCGTGGACGAGGATCGAGGCGAACACGACGCCGATCCAGATCGCGAGCATCTGCAAGAGCGTTCGCTGGTCGCCGCGGGAGAACGACTGGCAGACGTTCCAGCCCAGGAGCGCGGCGGCCAGCCAAAACCACACCGAGATGCGGACGGGAATGCCGAGAATCTCGAACCGCCAGTCGGCCCCGGTCTCCTGCGGTTCGGCGAGCAACATCATGGGACCTCGGCAACGGCGTCGAATGGCGACCATCTTCCGGCCGCGCAGGCGGCCTGGCAAGCCGGCTCGACCGGTGTCCGGGATACGTGGAGCGTTTCCCGGACACATCGGGAGAGGTCGGCGAGGGGGTCGGCGAACGCTCGACGAGCGTGTGGCCGCCGCGGCCACAGCAAGGAGACTTTTGCCGCCCCCGAAGCCGGTGCTGCACCAAAGTCGAATGCGCTCTACGCGGCCTGCCGCCGCGGGCATGGCGTCGCGGACGGCGCGGCGATCGCCAGCACCGCCGCCGCGGCCCGGGCGGCCGACCCGCCGCGCACCACGTCCGCGGCGATCGCGTCCAGCCGGTCGCCGACGGACCGCCGCGCCCGTGGATCGACGAGCCACTCGACGACGTGGGCCGCCGCCCGCGTGGCCGGATCCTGCACGGCGAGGTACTCGGGATAGACCGCCTCCGGGTCGGCCATGGGCACCTCGGCCGGAGGCCGGAGGACGGGCCGCACCGGCCCGATGGGTTCGCGGCAGGCCAGCAGATTCACCAATGTGATGAACCGCGCATGGCGGAACCAGCTCTGCACGACGTAGGCCAGGCCGCTGATCCGGTAGACGATCACCGTCGGCACGCGGGCGGCCAGCAGCTCGAGCGACACCGATCCCGAGCAGGCGATCGCCGCCGCGGCCTGGCCGATCAGGCGGCGGGTCTGGCCCGCCTGGACCTCGATGCCGAGGCCCCGGGCCGAGACGTTCGTCCGCAGCGCCTCCTCGATCCGCCGGGCATGCCGCTCATGGAGCGCGGCGATGGCGAGCCGCGCCGTCGGAACGCTGCGGCGGACGACGGCCGCGGCCTGCACCAGCGTGCCGAGCACGCCCTCGATCTCCTGGCTCCGGGAGCCCGGCAGAAGGAGCACCAGCGGCCGCGGGTCCCGGCCCACGTCATGGGCCCGGACGTCGAGCTCATCGAAGAACGGATGGCCGACGAGCGTGCTCTGCATGCCTTGGCCGCGGAACCACTCGTGCTCGAAGGGGAGCGCCGCGAGCACGTGATCGACGAGCCGCCGCATCTTCTTCACTCGCCACTGCGCCCAGGCCCAGACCTGGGGTGGGCAGTAGAAGACGACCGGAATGCCGTGCCGCTTGGCCCGCCAGGCGAGCCACCAGTGGAACCCGGGAAAGTCCACGAGCACGCAGACGTCGGGCCGGGCGTCGAGGAAGCTGCGTTCGGCCCGTCGGGCCAGGTCCACGAAGCGGTGGATGTTGACGAGCACCCGCAGGAACCACATCACGGCGAGCCGCGTCATGTCGGCGACGAGGCGGCAGCCGGCCGCCTCCATCTGCGGCCCGCCGAGCCCCACGCACTCCACGTCGGGCCGCGCCGCCCGCAGCGCGTGCACGAGCAGCGCCGCAGGGAGAGGCCGGATCGGCAGGCTTGCGTCAAGCGATACATCCGTGTGCCGAACAGGACGTCGCAGGACAACAGCGACCCACGTCCGGCGAGGGGGCACGGGCAGCCCCTCCCGCGCCGGACGTCGCCACTGCGAAAAGTCACTTCGCCGGCGCGAAGCCCTTCTCGATCTTCCCGAACACCAGATTGACCTGCTCTTCGGCCGACGCCTTCTCGACCTTGCCCTTGCAGTTCGGGCAGCAGAAGCCGACCTCGGCGTCGCCGATCGCGATCTTCGTGCCGTCCTTGACCGGGCCGCCGCTGAAGGGGCAGCCCTTCTGCACCAGCTGGCCGGTGCTCACCATTTGCTGGTGGGCCTTGGCGGCGAACTTCGCCGCGTCCTTCTCGAACGCGCCGGCGCAGTTGCCGCAGCAGAAGTACACCTTGCCACCGGCGAAGGCCGCGCTCTTCTCCGGATTGCAGCCCTTGCCGGAGACCGGACACTTGGCGTCTTTGGGCTCCTTGACCGCCGCTGACACGGCGCCGGCCGAGCAGACGATGGCGACACACAGGACCGAGGCGATCTGGGCGATGCGGCTCTTCATGACAAATCCTTTTTCGAGGTGCAGTGCGGCGGCGACACCCGCCGTCGATTCGCTGATCTTACGCCCCACGTCGACCCCGGAGCAACCGGTTTTTCAGCGTCATTTACGGCCGCCGCGGCTCCGGCAGCCCCAGCGCGACCAGGCTGCCGGCCGCGATCACGGCGGCCCCGATCACGAAGGCGTGGCGGAACCCGGCGAGGTCGATCGCCATGCCGATCAGCGGCGAGATCACGAAGGGGGCCGCCAGGGCCGCCCCCACGATGCTCACGTACCGCGGGTGGTCGGCCCGCCGCGGTGCGAGTTCGAGGGCGTAGTTGGTGAAGATCTTCAGCGAAATCGGATTCAGCCCCAACGGCACGTAGACGATCCAGAACCACTCCACGGCCGTCGCATGCGGCAGCAGCGAGAGCGCCGTCACGACCAGCGGCGTCAGCGACGAGAGCGCCACGAGCCAGACGAGCACCAGTCGCGTGCCACGCCGGTCAGCGAGCGGGCCGGCCACGAGGCTCACGGCTCCGGTCGAGGCGTTCTGCACCACCACCCACGTCAGCAGGCTCGCCAGGCCGCTGCCGAGGCGGTCACGGGCGAAGGCCTGATAGTGCGGGAACAGCATGAGCACCGCCGAGAAGCAGGCGGCGACGATGCACAGACGCAGCAGCGCGCGATCCCGGACCAGTGTGCGTCGCCAGTCGGCGATCCCGCCCCCCGCATGCGCGATCACGCCGTGAACCCAGCCGTGGGCGGAGGGCGGGCGCCGCGGCTCCACGGGGTCGGCGGGCTCGTCGAGCAGCACGGGCATGGCGGCGGCGATCGCGAAGAACACCGCCGTGACGCCGAAAATCTTGGGAAACCCATCGGATTGCTGGAGCCAGGGGCCGAGGAGCAGCAGCGCCGCCACGGCGCGATCAGTTTTCCCTGCAGCGCCGCCGCAGCCAGTTGCGTGAGCCCGTTGGCCGAGGAGAAGGCGGCATAGACCATGAGAAACACGCCGGCCAGGATGTCGGGCCGCGTGGCCTGCAGCGGCTGCCAGACCGCCGCCAGCACGGCGAAGCAGGCGGCCATCGCCAGGGTCGTGCGGACGAGCGTCCACTTCTTCACCGGCCGACGAGCCAGAACCGACGCGAAGGCGAGGGGCGGCAGGCTCTGGCCGCCGCGGTTGAGCACCGGCAGCAGGCCGCGCAGCAGGCCGGAATCGACGACCGCATCGAGCACGGCCGGCATGATGATCGTCTCGGTCTTGAAGATCCATCCAACGCGGACGACGACCTGGTAACACTCCAGCCACAACGTGTTGCGCCGCTCCCGCGGCCCACCGACGGTGGATCGAGTCTCGTCGTTGCAGCCGTCGGCCATACGCGTACGATCAGGACAGGAGGCTGGCCGCACGTTCGGCCGGCCGTGTTCGTGCCCGAGGGAGCATGAGGAGTTTTGCCGATGGCGTCCACCCGCGTTCTCGTCTCCATGCTCGTCGCCGCGACGGCCGCATCGGCCGCCGCCGCCGAGCACCTCGTGTGGTTCGGCACCTACACCGGCCCGAAGACCGGCTCCGAGGGGATCTACGTCGCGCGGTTCGACGACACGACGGGAGCGGTTTCCGCGCCGCAGCTCGCCGCCCCGGCCCACAGCCCGTCGTTCCTCGCCCTCCACCCGTCGCTGCCGGTGCTCTACGCCGTGAGCGAGGTCGCGAACGACGCCGGCAAGCGGGTCGGGGCCGTGCAGGCCTTCGCGATCGCCGCCGCCACGGGATCCCTGACACCGCTCAACCATCAGCCCTCGGGCGGGAGCGGACCGTGCCACGTGTCGGTCGACGCGGGAGGCCGCGTGGCGCTCGCCGCCAACTACGGCGGCGGGAGTGCGATCTGCCTGGGGCTCGCGGCCGACGGCAGCCTGAAGCCGGTCGTCGCCGACCAGCCGGGTGGATTGCTCCGGCATGCCTACGACCGCACGGGCGACACGGGCTTCAACCCGAGCCGGCAGGAAAAGCCACACGGTCACTCGATCGACGCCGCGCCTGACGGCCGGTTCGCGATCGTCTGCGATCTCGGGCTCGACAAGGTGTTCGTTCACGCCCTCGATCGGGAGCGGGCCACGCTCGCCCCGCACGGCTTCGCGGCCACGAAGGCTGGCGCCGGCCCCCGACACTTCGCCTGGCACCCATCCGGCCGCTCCGGCTACTGCGTCAACGAGCTCGACCTCTCGGTCACCGCGTTCACCTTCGACTCGCAGGCCGGCGCGCTCGCGGAGATCCAGTCGCTGCCCACGCTGCCCGCCGACGTCACGGAGCGGCGTGGGTTTTCCACGGCCGAAATCGCCGTCCATCCGACCGGCAGGTTTCTCTACGCCTCGACCCGCGGGCATAACTCGATCGCGATGTACGCCATCGACGCCGCAACCGGCAGACTCACGTTCCTCGGCGCCGAACCCGCCCACGCGAAGACGCCGCGGCACTTCGCGATCGCTCCCGGCGGCCGCTTCCTGCTCACGGCCGGCCAGGATTCCGGGACCGTGGCGATCTTCGCCCTCGACGCCGAGACCGGGCGGCTCTCCTTTACCGACCGGTCGCTCGCCGTGCCGGGCTGCGTCTGCATTTGCTTCCAGTCCCGCGGGTGATAAAGGTCACGGCGCGGGCTTCTTGTGGAAGCGGCGACCTGAATCAAGAAGCCCCGGGTGGAAACCCGGGGACTCCGGGCACGAACACCAGCCCACCATCCATGCAGCTCGGCGGCAGACGTTTCCAGGTTCAAACCCACATCGCATGGCACCCAAGAAGCGAGACGACCCGGTGTCCCCCGGCTTCCGCCGGGGGCTTTTTGTGGAAGCGGCGCGGGTGTTCCGAGAAGCCCCGGGTGGAAACCCGGGGACTCCGGGCACGAACACCAGCCCGCCATCCATGCAGCTCGGCGGCAGACGTTTCCAGGTTCAAGCCCACATCGCATAGCACCCAGGAAGCGAGACGACCCGGTGTCCCCCGGCTTCCGCCGGGGGCTTCTTGTGGAAGCGGCGACCTGAATCAAGAAGCCCCGGGTGGAAACCCGGGGACTCCGGGCACGAACACCAGCCCACCATCCATGCAGCTCGGCGGCAGACGTTTCCCGGTTCAAGCCCACATCGCATGGCACCCAGCAAGGCATGCCTCCCTGGAGCGGCAGTCTCTGACCGTCGTGCCGTGGCCTGTGGCTCCACAACCCGTATTCACAAGCCTGGAGGCTTGCGCCACTTGGCGCGAGTTACCCCAACAGCAGTTCCAGGTAGCTCCGCCGCTCGGCCGGGCCACAGCCGAGCCGCCGGGCGAGCGACTCGAGCCGGCCGCGGGCCAGCGGCACCGCGTCCGCGTCGGCCTGGAGTTCGAGTTCCAGGTAGTCGCCGAGGCCCGTAACCGCGTCGAGAGATGCTTCCACTTCCGCCCCCTCCCAGGCGACGAGCGCGGCCCGCCGGCGCTTGGCCACCTCGCGAACCTGTCGAAAGCCGAGCGCTTCGAGCAGCCCGGTCCAGCGGTCGATCGCGACCGGACCGCCGCCGAGCGCTGCCGCGGTGACGGCGAGTTCGATCTCGCGTCGGGTCTTCGTGGTGGCGTCGATCCGCGGCCCTTTCCAGGTGATCGCCACGTCGGTTCCCGTCCGCCGCAGCCGCAGCGCCTCGTCGGTCGCGGCGAAGTCGCGGCACGGATGGGCGAAGTAGCGATCGACCTGCTCGACGGCGTTCCCGAAACGGCCCCCCAGGGCGAGCAAGTCCCGCTCCAGCGCCGCTGCATCGGACACCTGGAACTTCAGCTCGACTTCGTACACTTGGCATCTCCGTCGGCTGCACGCGGCCCCGCCCCTGCGGGGTCCGCAGCGACGCGGCCGGGTTCCACGTCGCGGAAGGTTGACTCGAAATGATAGCCAACACCATACGCACCCAGTTCCGCCGCGCCGTGGGCCTCGCCCTGCTCGCGGCGGCAGGCTGCGGCCACCCGGCCCCGCCCCACCCCGCCGTGGGCCGCAGCGTCGGGCCACTGCCGATCGCGGCGGTCGCCGACCCTGCCGCCAAGCCGCCCACGCTCGATGGCAAGGTGTCGCTCGTCAACTTCTGGGGCACCTGGTGCCCGCCATGCCGGCAGGAACTGCCCGGGCTCGTGCGGCTCGCCCAGCGGCTTGCGGACGAGCAGCGGTTCCAGCTCGTCGCCATCTCCTGCAATCCGGGGCCGGACGACTTCGACACCGTGGCCGGGGAGACCCGAGAGTTCCTCGCGGAGCAGCGGCTCGATCTCCAGGCCTGGGCCTGCGACGATCCCGTGGGCCGCGACAGGCTGTTCACGACGATCGGCCTCGACGCCTTCCCGACGACGCTGCTCGTCGGTCCCGACGCCACCGTCCGCCGGGTGTGGATCGGCTATCGCCCCCGTGACGAGGCCGAGATCGCCGCCGCCATCGTGGAACTGCTCAAGGACGTGCCAGCCGCGCGATGAACGCCCGCGCCGCGGCGGCCGGGTCCGGCGCGGACGTCACGGCCGCCGCCACCGCGACCCGCGTGATGCCCAGTGCCGCGAGCTCGTCGAGGCGATCGAGCGTGACACCGCCGATCGCGAACGCCGGCAGGGCGATCTCGGCGGCGACCGTCCGGAGGAACTCCGGCGGCGCAAACGCGCGGAAGGTCTTGGTCGCGGACGCAAAGCAGGGGCCGATGCCGAGGAAGTCGGCCCCGACCGCAGCGGCCTCCCGGGCCTCGGCCACGTCGTGGGCGGTGCGGCCCAGCAGCGCCGCAGGTCCCAGCACGCGGCGGGCCAGAGGCACCGGCAGGTCGTCCTCCCCCACATGGGCGCCGGCGGCCCCGACGGCGGCCGCCACGTCCACGCGGTCATTGACGATCACAAACACCGCCTCCTCGGGCGGCCGCCGCCGGGCGATCGCCAGGGCGCGACCAACGCGGTCGACGAGCGCCGGCGTGGCGAGCCGCTTGTCGCGAATCTGCAGCATCCGCACGCCCGCATCGACGAGCGACTCCACGAGCCGGGAGAACACGGCGCCGTCTGCGCAACCCTCCACCAGCACGCACAGGTTCACGCCCGCAAGCCGGTCGCGGGCCCGAACGGCAGCCAACGCGCGACGTTCCAGATCGTAGAGTCGATACCGGAGCTGTTCGAAGCCGGCGCAGGCCGCCGGTGTCACCACGGCCGCGCACTCCGCGAGGCTCCGCAGCGCCTGCCCGGCCCGCGCGGCGTTGGCGGCGACGAGGTCGGCGACCGACGACCGGCCGAGCGCCGCGGCCGCCTCCATGCCGTTCCCGACGTCACCGGCCACGTCCCGCGCCCCGACCCGGTGGCGGAGTGGCTCAGTCGCGAGGACCGCGGCCAGATCGTGCCGCATCTCCTTGGCCAGGCCGGTGAGCACGACGTCGTCGAGCGTGAAGCGGACCGCATCTTCCACGACCCGCAGGGCCTCGGCGGCGCGATTGGCCGACGCGTCGATCGCCCGCCAGACGCCCGCCTGGCCCCCGGGACCGCTGGCTGCTTGTTCGCGCATGGGTTCCATGACCGCTGGGCTTTCAGAGGAGACCAACTTGTCGACGTGCATGGGCATCGTTCGTAGGCATGAGGATGCGGGAGGGGGTGCCCCCACCATGTCGCCGGGCTATGGAAGCGAGCGGAGGCATGGATGCCGGCCCGGAGGGCCGGAGAGAACGTCCGGAGGCATGGTGGGGGCGCCCCCCGAACCACGGCTCAATCGCACTCTTTTTACCACGCCCGCCAGGCCGCCTCATCAGCCTTGGCCGGCGGCGGCGGCGGCCCTACACTCCCCGCCCCTGCGGACCTCCCGGATCGCCCATGGCCGCCTTCCGCTACCTCACGCTCGTCTGGCCGGGAATGCCATGGCTCTGGCTGCGCGGCAGCCGCCTGGGACTCGTCCTGGCGCTGGCCTTCGCCGTCACCGTCGACGTGGCGGTGCTGACGACCTTCATCTGGCCGGAACTGATCGGGGGCGGTTTTTCGATCGGGATGTGGACGGCGACGGCCGCGATCTGGCTGATCTCCACGGCGTCGGCCGTCTCCTCGTTCCCGCCGCCGATCCCGCGGCCGCGGGCCGCCGCAGCCGACGCCCTGTTCATCCAGGCCCGCGACGCCTACCTCGCCCGCGACTGGCTGGCGGCCGAGGCACACCTCCGCGCGTTGCTCGCGATCGCGCCCACCGACGGCGAGGCGCAACTCATGTGGGGCACACTGCTGCGCCGGGTAGGTCGGACCGCGGAAGCCCGCGCGGCGCTCGCCAAACTGTCGCGCAGCGACTCGGGGAGCCGCTGGCGCGGGGCAATCGACCGGGAACTCGAGCTGCTGGATTCCGGTGACGGCCACGACGCCGCGGCCGCAGGCCCCACGATCCTGCGAGTCGAGCCGGATTCCACCGCTTCCACCCCCCGCGGGGGCCGGCACGGCGAGGCCGCCTGAACGGGCTTTTTCACCGTTCGCCAGAGGCTGCCACAGACATTCCGGCAGGCCCCTCCTACAATCCTGCCGTCGGTTTGGCGTGAGGTTTGCACCGTCGCTCGTTGGCGGAACGCAGCCTGCCGGAATGGCACGCCGGCCAACCGCAGCCGCCCCGGCCTCCGGGGCAATTCCACGAGGGCAGACCCCGATGTACGAGCGTTTCACGGACCGGGCGAGGAAGGTGATGCAGCTGGCCAATCAGGAGGCCCAGCGTTTCAACCACGAGTACATCGGCACCGAGCACGTGCTCCTCGGCCTGATCAAGGAGGGCAGCGGCGTCGCGGCCAACGTCCTCAAGAATCTCGACATCGACCTGCGGAAGATCCGCATGGAAGTCGAGAAGCTCGTCCAGAGCGGGCCCGACATGGTCACGATGGGCAAGCTCCCGCAGACGCCCCGGGCCAAGAAGGTGATCGAGTATTCGATGGAGGAGGCCCGGAACCTCAACCACAACTACGTCGGCACCGAGCACATCCTGCTCGGCCTGCTCCGGGAGCAGGAAGGCGTGGCGGCCCAGGTCCTGATGAACCTCGGCCTCAAGCTCGAGGACGTCCGAGAGGAGGTGCTCAACCTCCTCGGCCACGGCATGGAGGAGGGTGGCGAGCGGGCCGGGATGGGCGGCCGGCAGCCGGCCGGCGCCGGCGGTGGTGGTGGCGAGGGCAGCCCCAAGGCCGGCAAGAGCAAGACGCCGGCCCTCGACAGCTTCGGCCGGGACCTCACCGAGCTGGCCCGCCAGGGCAAGCTCGATCCGGTCATCGGCCGTGAGAAGGAGATCGAGCGGGCGATCCAGATCCTTTGCCGCCGCACGAAGAACAATCCTGTCCTCCTCGGCGAGGCGGGCGTGGGCAAGACGGCGATCGTGGAAGGCTTCGCCCAGCGGGTGGTCGATGGCAACGTGCCCGAGCTGCTCGCCGACCGCCGCATCGTCGTCCTCGACCTCGCCATGATGGTCGCGGGCACGAAGTACCGCGGCCAGTTCGAGGAGCGGATCAAGGCGGTGATGAACGAGGTCCGCCGCGCAAAGAACACGATCCTGTTCATCGACGAACTGCACACGCTCGTGGGCGCCGGCGGCGCCGAGGGGGCGATCGACGCCTCCAACGTGCTCAAGCCGGCCCTCGCCCGGGGCGAGATCCAGTGCATCGGCGCCACCACGCTCGACGAGTACCGCAAGTACATCGAGAAGGATTCGGCGCTCGACCGGCGGTTCCAGATCATCATGGTGGAGCCGGCCACGAAGGACGAGGCGGTGGAGATCCTCAAGGGCCTCCGCGACCGCTACGAGAGCCACCACCGCGTGACGATCAGCGACGCGGCCCTGGAGAGCGCGGTGGAGCTTTCCAGCCGCTACATCACCGGCCGCTGCCTCCCGGACAAGGCGATCGACGTCATCGACGAGGCGGGGGCCCGCGTGCGGCTCAAGGCGATGACGAAGCCGCCAGACCTCAAGGAGATCGACGAGGAGGTCGAACGGCTCAACAAGGAGAAGGAGGAGGCGGTCGCCAACCAAGACTTCGAAAAGGCGGCGGCGCTCCGCGACCAGGCCGACAAGCTGAAGAAGAAGAAGCAGACGATGACCCGCGACTGGCGGGACAAGAGCCGCGAGGCCGACGGGGTCGTGGACGACGAGGTGGTGGCCGAGGTCGTCTCCAAGATGACGGGCATTCCGCTGACCCGCCGGCTCGTTCGTGTTCGCCGGGCCGACGGGCGTGGGCAAGACGCTGCTCGCCAAGGCCCTCGCCCAGTTCATGTTCGGCGACGCCGAGGCGCTCATCCAGATCGACATGAGCGAATACATGGAGAAGCACAACGTCAGCCGGTTGATCGGCGCGCCGCCGGGCTACGTCGGCTTCGAGGAAGGCGGGCAGCTGACGGAAAAGATCAGAAGGCGTCCTTATGCCGTGGTATTGCTGGACGAGATCGAGAAGGCCCATCCCGACGTGTTCAACATGCTGCTCCAGGTGATGGAGGAGGGCCGGCTCACCGACTCGTTCGGCCGCAACGTCGACTTCCGCAACACGATCATCATCATGACGACGAACGCGGGCGCCGAGGCGATCAAGAACGAGTCGGCCTTCGGCTTCCAGAAGCCCGACACCGACGCCTCGTACGACAGCATGAAGGGCCGCGTCAACGAGCGGATCGAGAAGGTCTTCCGGCCGGAGTTCCTCAACCGTCTCGACGACGTGATCGTGTTCCACCACCTCACCGTGGACGACCTCAAGAAGGTGATCGACATCGAACTGGCGAAGGTCCGCGAGCGGCTCGACGAGCGCGGCCTCAAGCTCGAACTCACCGACGAGGCCAAGAAGTTCCTCATCAAGAAGGGCTCCGACACCGATTTCGGCGCCCGGCCGCTGCGGCGGGCCCTCGAGAACTACATCGAGGATCCGGTCAGCGAGGAACTGCTCAAGGGCGAGTTCGCAGGCAAGGACACGATCCAGGTCGATTGCGTCGAGGTCGCCGGCAAGAAGCAGCTCGCCTTCAAGGGCCTGGTCACCGCCGAGCCCGTCGCGGCCGGGCCGACCGAGGCCGCCCCCGAGGCCTGATCGAGCCCGGGGGCGTCAGGCCGCGTCGCGGTGGCCCGGCTCCCCTCCGACGGCCGTAGGTTTCGGCGCGGCGTGATGGCAGAGTTTCCACATCAGGGCCCCGGCCTGCCGGCCCAGCCTGCGGATCTCACGACGCAGGCGGCGGAGCCAGGAGCGGTCACGCATGGCGGTGATGCGGGCGGCCAGTTCGGTGCGTTCGAACAACAGGCGGTTGTTTTCCGCCTCCAGTTCGGTGAGCCGGCCGTGGAGCGCGGCCACGCTCGCCTCGGCCGTCGCGGATGCCTCGCGTGCGCCGAGTACCTGCGGAACCAGTTCGGCTGCCCGTGCCGCGGACCGCCGGGCATGCCGCCACTCCTCGACGAGCCCGCGGGCAAGGCCGGCGACGCAGTCGCCATGCGGGCCGGCCGTCTCCGTGGCAGACCGCGTGCCGGCCATGCCACAAAGCTGCAGGTAGACGTCGTACGCCTCCGGCAGGCTGGCTCTGATCGCCAGTTCGTGCCGCGGCTCGTCGTCACGGACGAGCAGCCCCGCCTCGTAGCGGCCCGGTGGGGCGGCCAGATCGATTCCCAGCCGCGTGCGCACGGCGGCGAACAGGCCTTCCGGATCGGCGGCCACCTGGTCCAGCTCGACCACGAGACAGCGGTCCTCGTGCCGGCGCACGAAATCGAGGATCGTGCGGTTGTAGTGCAGCCACACCTCGGCGGCGAAAGCGGGGTTGGCGGCAAACGTCTCGTCGCCACGGCGAAACAGCGAATCCACCACCTCCCAGGGACGGCGGAAGACGAACACATACCGCGCCCGCGGCAGGATCGCGTCCCAATAATCGAGAAACAGCACCGTCCGCGGCTCCTTCCAGCCCCAGACACCGCCCGCGCGGCCGCGCTCGGCGGCGAGCCTGCGGCCCACGGGCTGGAGCGAGTCCGGCACCACGACCGTGCCCGCCGCGACGAACCCCTCGGTGCCCAACCCCTGCGCGTGCAGCGCGGTGCGGTGGAACTCGTAGATCCCGAGATCCTCATAATGGCCGCGGTCGTTCCCATGATTCGCGCCGAGGAGCTGGTCGCCCAGCCGCACGCCGGCCGCGTGAAACAGCGACGCGGTCAGTGACGTGCCGGAACGATGCATGCCGCACACGAGCAGTGGGCGGCCCACGACCGGATCGCTCGGGTCGACCATCGTCTCACCTCATCCTGCCGCTGCCAGCCCCTGCGCCACCGTCCCCCGGCGGACGGCCACGGGACATCGGATCGCCGCGACGAGCGGTGCCACGACCGTTGGCCACAGGTAGTGCTCCCGCAGCTCCCCGCAGCGCTGCCGCATCGCAGCCAGCGCCGCGGGATCACGCAGCACGGCGGCGATCGATGCCGCCATACCGGCCGGGTCAGCGGCGTCGATTCGCACGGCCGCGCCGGCGGCGATCAACTTCTCCCCGATCGGGTCGCCGCCGTTGGTCGCCACGGGTGTGCGGGCCCAGAGGTAATCGACGACCCGGGTCCGCCAGGCGACTGCGTTCTCGATTCCCGGCTGGTTGGCGAGGATCGTCAGGTCGGCGTCGAGATACCAGTCGCCGCGGTCATGGAACTGGACCCAGTCCACGAGGTGCACCAGCGGCGCCACGTCGGGGCGGGCGACGAGTTCCAGAAACTGCGCGTGGCAGCGGTCGAAGTCGTCGTTGCGGACGAACGGGTTGCGGGCGCCGACCACGATCAGCCGCGTCGGATGGATCGCGTCGAGGCGTTTCACCGCCTCCAGCAGACCGGCGATGTCGAACCAGGGGTAGACACCGCCGAACCAGAGCAGCTTCCAGGCGTCAGGCCGACCGGCGAGTTCCGTGCACGGCTGCCGCCTGGGCTGCGGCTCCTCGGGATGCACGCCGTAGGGCACGATCCGCACGGGGTCTTCGTCGTAGGTCAGCGGATTGATCCGGCCGATCGTGGCGAGGACGCCGAGATAATAAAGCCGTTGCGGCTCGCTGGCGCAGAGAAACAGGTCGCCGCGGCGGAGGACGGCCTCCCAGTTGCGGCGTTCCCGTTCGAAGTCGGCGAACTCCCGTTCCCTGTTGGCCGACCGCCGGGCGCACATCTCCACGTGGATCGGCACGTAGGCGTCGAGGACGAGCATCTGGTGCGGCCGGACGGCCTCCGCGATTCGCACGCTGTCGTCGCCCAGGCAATAACTCACGATCACCGTGTCGGCGTCGGCCACGAGACTGGCGATCGCCTCCCGACTCCAGCGCACGAGCCGCACGCCTTCGTGCACCGGCGGAAGCGGGAGGTCATACCAGTCGGGGATGGCGAGCGTCACCGCCAGCGATGGATCGGCGGTCACCAGGCCACGGGCGAGACCCCAGCACCGCAAACCACCCCCCTCCACCGCCGCGACACCCGGCACGGGAGGCGGTCCGTAGGAAATCACGAGCACCCGCGTACCCCGCGGAGCGGCGTCCCCGCCGCCCCCCTGCGCCGCCGCCTGCACCAACTCCACCATCCGGCCGACGCATGCCGACCAGGGGAGCCGCCGGTCGATCGATTCCCCGGACCGCTCCACGGCCCCTTGGTCGAGCAGGCCGTCGACGCGATCCACCAGCCCGTCGACGTCGAGGTAGGGAACGGCGGCCGATTCCGCGGGCAGGAGCACCTCGTCGGAGCCGATCGGGCCGGAGAAATGGACGACCTGCAGACCGTTGGCCGCCGCTTCGAAGGCCACCAGCGGACAGGGGTCCTCGCGGGACGGCATGAGAAACACGTCGGCGGCTTCGAGATAGCGGCGGGCGTCTGGCTTCTCGCCCAGGAAGCGGATGCGGTCGGCGCAGTGCACTTGAAACTGCTGGATGTCATGGTGCGTCCAGCGGCAGCACGTCTCGTCCTCGGCGCCGACCCACACGAAATGGGGCAGCGACTCCGCGGCGCCGCCGCGCCGCTGCCGGTCGCGCAGGATCCGGGCGGCAACCTGCACGAAGATGTCGGCGCCCTTGCGCAGTTCGGCGCGGCCGACACCGAGGACGATCTTGGCCGTCGGCGGAATCCCGAGCTCGCGCCGCACCTCCTGCCGCGAGCGCCGCCGTTCGTCCGCGGACCGAGGCGGATCCACGCCGTAGGGAACGGCGTGCGCCTTTTCGAGATCGAGCTGATAGCGATCACCGATCTCGCGTCGCACGGCCTCCGTGGGGAGCACGACGGCGGCCGAGGCATCTGCCATCGCCCGAATCGTCGCCCGGCCGCCGAAGAACCGCTCGATCACCGTCGGCCTCTCATGGATCCATGAGACGACGGGAATACCGCGGGCCCGGCAGGCGACCGCCATGTCGGCGGTCGCGATCGTGTTGCAGACCACGACGCAGCGGGTGCCGGTGCGGGCCAACTGGCCCGCCAGCGCGTCGCAGTCGGCTGCAGAGGCGGGCAGTGCCACGGTCGGCGCGGCGGCCCGGAACTCCGCTTCCAGCGCCCCCCCTGCCAGCAGCACCACCCGGGCGGTGCAGCCCGACTGCGAGCGGGCGTGCCGCACCAGTCGCAGCAACGCCTGGGGAGCCCCGCTCCGCGACGCCTCATGGGAGACGGCGATGACATGCAGCAGGTGCGGATCGGAGGGCAGCCAATACGCCGGCAATCCGGCCTGCCGCCCGCCCCTGGCGGCGGTCCGCCGGCGGCGCAGCGCACTCTGCAGCGACCGCACCGAACCAGCGAACAGCGGCAATCCGGCAAGGGAATCGGCGATCTTACGACCGAACTTCACGGCGCCTCCTCACGCACGACAGGCCGCCGTGGCGGCCCGGCCGGACTCCATGCCGGCGCTCGTCCGCCGGACAGTCTGCCACACCGCGCCACTGGCCCGAAAGTTCAGTTTCGCGACAAGAAAAATGCGTTTTCGCCGGTCCCGTCGTGGAGCCGGCGTGCCAGCAGCCATCCATTCAGCGTGCCACGGACCGCTTTCGAAACACGACGTAATCGTGCTGGGCGCTCGAGCCGCCGGCGACGACATCGACGACCTCGCAGGCCGCCGGGCAGAGGTCGCGAATGTTGCCCGGCGTGTTGAACACGTTGCGGTAGGTGTCCGCGGCCGCCGCGGCAGGCGAGCCCTCGTCCAGATCGGCGCAGCGGCCGTAGTCCCAGAAACCAGCGGTCAACAGCTGGGCCAGCGAA
>JAJTED010000143.1 GCA_021300535.1 Planctomycetaceae bacterium
AACACCATGTAGGCCTTCATCCACGGGTGCACGTTGCAGGTCACCATCGTGGGCATGCCGGTTTCGGCCTTCGGGGCATACACCATGCCGCCACCGGCCGGGATCAACTGATTGAAGTCGCTGCCGGATATGTTCGTGTTGTGCCCCACCGGATCACTGTTTCGGATGTCAATAGGCTGGCCCACACGTGCCGCGAACACGGGCGCGAGAAACTCGCAATTCTTTTGGTCGAAGACGATCTGCTGTCCCGGCCCCGGATCCTTCACGCGGCTCGACTTGCGGACGAAGACCACGACGTTCGCCAGCCCCTTGCTCGAGCCGTCGACGAGCAGGGAGCGGTCGAAGAGCTTCGCAGCCTTGCCGCACACTTCGGTGTCCTTGTCGGCGACCAGTGCCTTGGCCGCGGCCGGCGTGCCGGCGAACACGAACCGCCCCTTGAGCGTCGCCCAGCCGGTGCCGGTGGCGGCCGCCTCGACCGTCGCGCCGCCGCCGGACGCTGCCTTCAGGGTCTCCCGAAGTTTCTCGGCGGCTGCGACGTCCGCGGCGGGTGTGGAAACGCGCACCGGACCACAGCCCATGGCGAAGACGCAGACGGCGAACAGAAACGAAACGAGACGATGCATGACGCTCACGCGGACTCTCACTTGTTGAACGCGGCCGCCGCGACTGGGATCGCACCGAGGTCCGTGCCCGCCGCCTCAACCTTGACCTTGATCCGACCCCTCTTGTCGGCCTTGCCCTGGGTGGTGGCGACTTCGGCGAGGTTGCCCGCCTTTTCGTGCCACAACTGCAGCTCCACCTCACCGATCGGCACGCCCTTGATTTCGAACGAGCCGTCGGTTTTGGTGACGGCCGCGTAGGGATTCCCGCGGACGACGACCCACGCCTTCATCCAGGGATGAATGTTGCAGGTCACGCCGGCGGGGATCGACTCTTCGACGCTGAACTTGACGGGGGCCTTCCCGCCCGCCGGGATCAGCGTGTTGGAGGCTGGATTCTTGATCGACGTGATGTTGCTGTTGTGGCCAACGGTGTCGGAGTTCTTGATGACGAGCTCTTGCCCCGTCTGCACACACACGACGTGCGGCTCGAAGCGGCAGTCCTTGTTGTCGAGTTCGACCGGCTGGGCCTTGGCCGCCGCCGCCAATTCCGGATTGACCTTCACGTCCTTGTCGCGGACGAAGACGACGACGTTTTGAATCCCCTTGTCGGCCCCGACCACGAGCTCCTCGGCGAGCAGCTTGTGCTTGCCACAGACCTCGACGTCCTTGTCGGCCTTCAGTGCGGCGGCAGCCGGAGCGTCGCCCTGGAACACGAACTTCCCCTTGATCGTGCCCCACTCGTCGGCCACGGCGGGAGCAGCGAGAAGGGAGAGCACGGCGACGATGCGGAACGGCAGATTCTTCATGGCATGGCTCCGGGCGGGACAGGAGGGTGGGAGGGATACCATCAGTTTAGGGCTGCCGACGGCGGCGAGGAGCCGAGCGGCGGCCTCGAGAGCCCCGCGGCCGCGTCGGGCAACTGCGGACCCGGGGTGGCGGCCGCCGGCGGCCGCTCCGCCGCGGGGGCGGAAGTCTGCGGAACGGCGGGGGCAGCCTGCTTCAAAAACGCCTCCAGGACGGGCCGGAGGTTGCTCTTGGCGAACTTGTCGAAGTGCATGAGCAGGTCGGTGAGGGCCGCCACCTGCTGGTCGCTCGTGCCCTTGTAGAGATCCTGGCTCACCGGCTTGTCGAACGGAATGTTCACCGGCATGCCCGTGTAAGGCAGGAACCGCTTCGGGTTGGCGATCCAGTCGTGGACATAACCCGGCCGGAGCCGCTCGTGGACGCGGGCCAATTGCGGCGCCAACGCCTTGACACTGCCCGGCGGCGTGTAGTCGCCGACGAGATGACACTTCACGCAATAGTTGGTGTTCGTGACGATCTTCAGGGCGCCCTGGAGGTGGCCCGGGTAGGCCCGCTCCGCCGCCGCCAGCGAACTCTCGTCCAGCCGCGGGTCGGCGACATACGGGTACTCGGCGCCGTCCACGGCCGCAAAGTAGTCCACCAGTTTCGCAGCCTGCGCGGAGTCGAAGTGGAACTTCGGCATCCGCAATACGGCCGGCGGGCGGATCGGGTGCGGGTTGAGGAGGAACTTGTGCAGCCACGGCGACTGCACCTTCTTGCCCTCGCCGACCAGCGGCGGGGGCAGCCAGCCCCAGGCGTCGTCGGGCTTGACGTTCGGGTTGACCTGCTTCTCGTCGGCGATCACTACCGGGAAGAGCAGCCGCGCGAGGTCGCCACCCTTGGCCGGATAGTGGCTGCCTGCCGCGAGCGCGTCGTCGGGCACGATCAGATTCTGGGCGCCCACGGCACGGGCCGCGCCGTCCACGAGCGTATCCTTCCAGAGCATGAACGTCCGCGCCTTGGCCTCCGGATCATCGGCGTCGACCGGAGTTCCCTCTTCGTCCACCCGCTGCGGCCTGCCCGTCTCGGGATCGAGCACCGGCATGCCGTGGAGCGTCGCCTTGCGCCGGCCCTGGCGGTCGGTCGCCAGCGAGGCCGCGACCTGCTGCGGTGTGAAGTGCGGAGCGAGAAACGGATAGTCGGCCAGTTCCGTGGCCTCGCCCAGCGACCCGGGCTTGTAGCGGATGTCCCACCGGTCCGTCTCCAGCACGTGGCAGCCACCGCAGTTGTACTGCTCGGCGACTACCAGGCCGTCGAGCCGGGCCTGCTCCCGCGGGCTCGGCTGGTAGACGTACTTCGCCGCCGGCGGCTCGGCCACGAGGCCGAGCACGAAGGTCATCACCGCTTCCCGCTGCTTCTGATCGAACGGGAACTGCGGCATCCTGTACCGCTCGTTGTAGGTCTTGTTCTCGGCCTTCTTGTAGTCGTAGCTGCGCGGGGCGCGGAGCTTTTGCCACAAGAAACCCTCCCGCTCGTGCCCGACGAGCTTCTCCAGGAAGTAGCCGGTGTCGGGATCGACCGACTCGGGATCGACGTGCGCCTCGTCGTGCTTGGCACCGGCGTAGGCCAGGTCGGGATTGATGATGTCGTCGGACGGCGGAGCCTTCCCGTCGGCCACCTTCTCAGCCGCATGGCCGTGGCCGGCACCATGACCGGCATGCCCGGCATGCGTTCCATGCCCGGAATGCCCGTGCTTGCCGGCCAGTTGATGCATCACGAAGTGCGACACCTGCTCGAAGGCAATCCGCGACGGATCCTTGCGGCCCCAGTCGGCGAGCGCCGCACCGGCCGGCTTGGCATCCTCGAAGCCGGGGATGTCATGGCAGGAGTAGCAGGCCAGCTTGGCGATCGTCTTCTTGCCGACGTAGTTCAAGAGCACGGCGTCGCGGTCGGCAGTCGGCAGACCGAGCAGCATCCGCTCGTCCCCCTTGATGTCAGCCTGCTCCGCCGGGATGCCCTCCTGGAGCACCTTTTCCGCCCGGGCCACCGAGAAGCGATCCTTGAGGTACATCAGTGCCAGCTCATCGAGCGCCTTCCGCTCGTCGGCCGAGAGCTGCCGGGCCGGGATGTTCTCCGCCTTCCAGTTCTCCGTAGAGGTCATCAGATAGGCGAGGGCGTCGGCTGCGGGATCGGAAACGGTGCCGTCGGCGAGCGTGACCGGCTCGAGCAATACGTTCGGCATCAAGGTCTTCGGGTGGTACGCGGCCGGCTCCCGGAGCCAGCTGTAGAGCCATTCCTTGCCACGCGGATGGTCGGCCACCTTGGCGCCGATCCGGGAGAGGTTCGGGCCGTGGGTGCTCGTCGCCTCGGGGAAGTCGGCGTGCTGATGGCAGGCCAGGCAGCCACGGACCTGAAACACCTTCTTGCCACGGGCCACGTCGGGGGCGGCGGTGATGCCCGCGTAAGGCTTGACGTACTCGAACGGCGCACTGGCGCCGGCGAGATACTGGATCATCGAGCGAATCTCCAGCGGCTCGTAACGCATCGACTCCTCGAGCCCCTTGCCTTCGAGATGCTCCCAGAGCCCGAAGAACCGCGGCATCTTCGTCGAGGGCCGGAAGTCCTGCGGATTCCGCAGCCAGGCATAGGTCCACTCGAAGCCGAGTTTGGCGGCGGCGTGCCGCAGGCTCGGGCCGACCTTGGGCAACGTACCCGGCGTCTCCGGGTCCTTGAGGAGCACCGCCAGTTCGTGCGACCGCGGCGACAGCTTCGCGTCAGCACCCGCCGCAGCGTCGCGTTCGATGGCGTCGCGGAGCCGGTCCCGGGATTGGCGGCTGTCGGGGCCCGAGCGGACGTCGGCCACCCACCGCTCCACCGTCGGGCCCAGCGCCTTGACGCCGGGATCGACCGCCAGCGACTCGGCCACCTCGTGGAAGTTCGACGCCAGCCGCATGTCGGGGCCGATGCGGGTCTCGGGGCCGGCCCAGCCATTGATCTCATGGCAGCCATAGCAGCCATACTGACGGATCAGATGGTAGCCCTCCACCAGCTTCGGCGCCGGCGGCTCGGGGAACCGCTCCGAGGGCTCGAGGTCGACGACCTGATGGTGGCACTTCAGGCAACTCGACTCCTCGAACCGCTCCGGCAGCATCGGGAAGATCCAGTGGTGGTTGTTGAACCAGCCGTGGTCATCGTGCCACTGGTGGGCCTGCTTGGGCGTGTTCGGCGAGTGCGACGCCCACTTGAAGCTCGTGGCGCTCCCCTGCCCCTGATGGCAGATCGTGCAGCCGAAAGTCTTCATTGGATGGGGGCTCGAATCGCCCACGAACAGATCGAGCCGGGGGTGGGAGGCATAGGGCTGCGGCACGCCGCGGCGGACCTTGACCGCCAGCGGGCTGCCCCAGCGGGGCGTCTCGACGAGTGCCGACACCGCGACGTTGCGGGCCAGCGTGCGACCGCCGTCGATGCCGTCGATCACGTCGCCCACCTGCACTCCAGCCTGGGCGGCAGGAGACTCCGGCCGGACGACGCTCACCGTCGGGTCGTCGGCCGAGAACAGACCGACGGCCGCCAGCCGCAGACCGTAGATCGCCTCCAGCTGATCATTGCCGTCGCCTTCGATCGCCGTCGACGCCGGCCGCGCGGCCGGCGTGGGCAGCGTCAAATCGACCGTCCGCGCCTCGCAGTATGCCGGCTCGGTCGGCGCTCCGGGCACCGTCTTGTCCATGCCCCGATGGCACGTCGTGCAGCGGTCGAACCGGGCCACGTTGCGGAAGTTGTTGTTGAGCGTCAGCTCCGGCAGCCAGATCTGATCGACCCGCAGTGGGCCGTTGAAGGCGTCGAGCACCGGCAGTTCTAGCACCGTCTTGCCCGCATTGGGCCGCCGCTGATCGAGCGTCTTTTGCAGCTGCGCGAGCTTCGCCCGATGATCCGCCACGGCCTTGGCTGCCGCATCCTCGCCCGCCGTGAGCGTTGCCAGCTGGGACTCCAGCGCCTTGCGGTGGGTGTTGGCGGTCTGGAACTCGAGCGTCGCGGCGGTGACTTCGGCCCGCTTCGCATCGGCCAGCGCCAGAAGTTCAGCCTGGCGGTCTGCCGGCAGGCCGTCGGTGACCGCGAGTTCGTAATCGGCCCGATTCTTGTCGAGCTCCGCCTTGCGAAGCTTGAGGGCTCCCGCGAGCTGATCCTCACGGAACTTGCACCGCTTGACGATGTCCCGCAGCCGCGCCAGCAGGTCGCCACGATCGACGAACCGCTGCTCCGGATCGGCCTGCGACCGCAGCCGGTCGAGATCGACCGCCGCCAGGTCCGCCGCCTGGGCATCGGCCGGCACGCTCCTCACCGTCTCCAGAAACCTGGCGGTCGCCGCGGGATCCAGCACCGTCCGCCGGGCCTCGGCCAGGGCCGCATCGAGCTCGGCCGCACGGGCGGCGTACGACGTCGACTCCTGCTCCTGCACCCGGGCGGCCGCGGACCACGTCTCCAAATTGCGGAAGCCCCGCGCGTATTGCTTCCACGGCCGGTTGTGGTCGGCCGTGAGCATCAGCACCGTGGACAGCAGGAGCAGCAACGCCGCCACCGCGAACACCACGTGCAGGATCTTCAGGTTCCGCCAGGTCTGTCCGCCGCGTGTGCCGGGCACAGCGGGCCGGGACTCAAAAGTTCAGCGAAAACTCCGGAATGCTGAGGATGTACTTCAGATTGAACGTCCACCGCAGAATCATCTTGATGGGCAGCGACAGCATGAGCAGCATCAGGTTCGCCATGATCATGTAGCGAATGAAGCCCATCTTCGCGAAGAATCCGCGGAAGACCGTCACGGCCAGAAGTGGCGGAAGGACGACCAGGTAGACGCCCAAGGCGATCAAACCCGGAGCCTCACGCAGAAGGATATAGCCGATCTGCGCGAGCGTGCCCGCCCCCTGCGGCGCCCGCGGCAGCGGCCGGTCGAGGAGGTTCACCCAGAACATCTGATTCAGGTCGACGTTGTTGAGCACCTCGACCTTGTACGGCGTCCAGTGCTCGAAAGGGCCGAAGAAGTTCCAATTCGGGCCCCGCAGGAACGTGCCCAGGATGATGAGCGTGATCCACAGCTCGAAGAACCCGAATTGATAGACGAGGTAGCTGAACTTCCGCTCCTCGATCGAGTAGTAGCCGTTGCCCTTCTTGTTGAAGTCGAGGTAGGGCATGGCCATGAGCCCGAACACCACCAGGCTCGGCAGGACGACGCCGGCGTACCACGGGTCGAAGTAGACGAGCATCTCCTGGAGGCCGAGGAAGTACCACGGCGCCTTCGAGGGATTCGGCGTCTTCACGCTGCTGGCCGGCTCCTCGAGCGGAGCCGGCAGAAAGATGGCCCACACGAGCAGGAAGGCCGAGACGGCCACCATGCAGATCAGCTCGGTGTACACCAGATCGGGCCAGACCAGGACCTTCTCGTCGTCGAGCTTTTCCATGGGGGGCAGGCCCTGGGCGATCCGCTCGTCGTTGACGACCGCCTGTTTGGTCGCCACCCAGGTGAAGAATGCGAGCAGAAACACCAGGCCGACGATCGGCACGTTGTCGGGCTTCATGACGATGGCCGCGAAGTCTTCGTTGGCCATCGCCAGCCCCATCAGCAGCAGGGCGATGTTGAGCACCGACCAGGCCACCATCGGCTGGACAAAGAACTTGCGAAACACGAACAGAATGACAAACAGGGCGGTGGTGCCGACCGTGTAAGCCACCGGCCCCGAGAGCCGGTTGACGAACGACCGGGCCGCCTCCGGCAGGGCAGGCACGAGCGACTCCGCCCCCGAGAGCGCCATGCTCGCCAGGATCATCATCGCCCCGGCGAACACCGTCCACACAAGAGACCAGCCGGTCTGCCCCTTCTTCCTCCAGAGCAGGAGCGCAGCGACCGCGTTCATGATCGCCAGGAACGTGTAGTAGCCGCCGAGAAAACCGGCGACGTCCTTGAGAAAGAAAGGGTTGTGCATGGCGTTGGCTTCAGAGCGGGCCGCTGATTCCGCCGTCCTTACGGACCCGCCAGAAGTGGATGGCGAGCAGGAGCGCGACGGCGAGCGGAATGGCGATGCAGTGCAGAACGTAGAAGCGGTTGAGCGTCTCCTCGCCCACGAACCGCGCGCCGAGCAGCCCGAAGCGGGCGTCGGAGGCGTCGGTGATCATGTCGATGCCGCCGATCGTGAGCAGCTGCTGGCCCGGCCCTTCGTAGCCGAGCACAGGGGTCGCCCGGGCCATGTTGGAGCCGACCGTGATCGCCCAGATGGCGAGCTGATCCCAGGGCAGCAGGTAGCCGGTGAACGACAGCAGGAGCGTGAGCAGGAGCAGGATCACACCCACCACCCAGTTGAACTCGCGCGGCGGCTTGTAGCTGCCGGTAAGGAACACGCGGTACATGTGCAGCCAGGTGGTGATCACCATCGCATGCGCCCCCCAGCGATGGAGCTCGCGCAGAATGCCCAGGCTAGTCACGTCGCGCAGCGCGAGGATGTCGTTGTAGGCCCACTCGAGCGTGGGCCGATAATAGAACATCAGCAGCACGCCGGTGACCGTCTCGACCAGGAACAGGAAGAACGTCACGCCCCCCATGCACCAGGTGAAGGACAGGGCGATACCCTGCTTCTTGATCGACACCGGGTGGAGATGCAGGAAGAAGTTGGTGAGCATGACCACGATCCGATTCCGCCGGTCAAGCGGCATCGGATGCCGGAAGATGCTCTTCCAGATCTGGGAGTTGCGGATGGTCTCGCCGATGGCCATGGTGCGATGAAAGTCCTGCGTGACGAATGCCTGTCAGACGGTGACGAACGAGTCAGGGTCGGCCCACTGGCCGAGCTCCTCCTGAAACGCCCGACTCTTGTCAATTTCGAGCTGGCCGTCGTCGGCAATGCGGATCGCATACCGCTCCAGCGGCCGGGGCGCCGGCCCTTCGAAGTTGATCCCGTCCTTGTAGAACCCGCTGCCGTGGCACGGGCACTTGAACTTCTGCTCCGCCTCGAGCCAGCTCGGCGTGCAGCCGAGATGCGTGCAGACGGTCTTGAGGGCGTAAATCTGCTGCAGGCCGTTGAAATCGCCGTTGACCACCCACACGCCGTACTGGGGCACGTACTTGGTCTCGACCTTGCCCGCCGGAAACGCGTCCTTGAAGCCCACCTTGAACTTGCTCGGCGGCTCGGCGAGGACGTTGGGAAACAGAAACCGCGCCAGACCGAGCGTGAACAGGCCGCCCGTCACCGACAAGGCGGTGAAGCCGGTGGCCATGGCCGTGCCGAGGGCGATCTGCAGGAAACCACGGCGATCCTCTTCATCGCCCCCCTTCTTCGCCTGTGGCTCCGGCTTGGCGGGCCGCGGCGGCACCACGGCGACCGGCTTCTCGCCGGCAACGGGGGGCTTGGGCCGCGGTGCTGGCCGGGCCGGAGCCTCTGCCTTGCTCACCGGCCCCGGCTTCGCGCCGGCGCGGGCGGCCGCGAGAATGCTGGCGGTGTCGCGCTGCACGCCGGTCTTCGGACCGTCCTTCGGGGCGGCGGGCTTCGCCGCGGCGGCCTTGGCAGCGGGCTTCGCCGGCGGCTTGGGGGCGGCAGGCGTGGCCGCGGCCGACTCGCCGCTCTCCTTTTTCGCGCGTGCCATGGCGAGGATGTCCGCCACGCTCGGCCTCCCGCCCGCTCCAGCGGCGGCGGGCTTGGGCTTGGCGGCAGGCTGCTCGGCCGGCGCCCCGGCCGCAGCGGGTTCCTCCGCAACCGGTTCCGGCGCCGCAGGATTGGCCGCGGCACCCTTGCCGTCGGCCGCACGTGCGGCCGCCAAAATCTCGGCGACCGACATCTTCTTCTTTTCAGCCATCGAATGCCCCGGCAAGGCTCGCCTTTCAGCGCCCGTTTCCATCCGGGCGTGCAAGCGAATCCAAAGTCAAAAAGCAGGTTTCGACCGCGATTTTGAGAGTTCGTGATTTTTTTCACGAACTCCCCTCTACTTTATCGGCACCGTCCGTACTGTCAACGTCGGCCGCACGGTTGGGCGTGCCGCCCGGAAGCCAAGCCGTTCGGCGGTAAGGTGGGGCCGCCGAGGGGTTTGCTGCCCGCCGCCGTCACACCCGCGGCAGCGGTTGGTACAACTTTCGGCGGCCCGCGCCGCCGTAAACGGCGTGTCACTCCCACTCCCCCGACAGGAACCATATCTGTGAACCCATCCCGCCGCGTCCTCGTCGTGGGCAGCGGCGGCCGCGAGCACGCGCTGGCGTGGAAACTCGCCCGCGACGGTGCCGAGGTGCTCGTGGCGCCCGGCAACGCCGGCACCGCGGCCGTCGGCGAAAACATCGCCCTCGCGGCCACCGACATCGCCGGGCTCGTCGCACTGGCGCGGGAGCGGCAGGTGGATCTCACCGTGGTCGGCCCCGAGGCGCCCCTTGTGGCCGGCATCGTCGACGCCTTCACGGCCGCCGGACTGCGGGTCTTCGGCCCCACGGCCAAGGCGGCCCAGATCGAGGGCAGCAAGCTGTTTTGCAAGCAGATCCTCCACCGCGGTGACGTGCCCACGGCGATGTTCCGCGAGTTCCGGTCGCCCGCCCGAGCCCGCGAATATCTCGAGGCCCGCGAGGACATGCCGGTGGTCGTCAAGGCCGACGGACTCGCGGCCGGCAAGGGCGTGTTCGTGTGCGACGACCGCGCCGCGGCCCTGGAGGCGGTGGCCACGCTCGGCGGCGATCCGCAGTTCGCCGCCGCGGCTTCCGGGATCCTCATCGAGGAGCGGCTCGACGGCATCGAGGTCAGCGTGATGGCGATCACCGACGGCCGGACGATCGTCACGCTGCCGCCACTGCAGGATCACAAGGCCGCCCATGACGGCGACCAGGGGCCGAACACGGGCGGCATGGGCGCCTATTGCCCCGCGCCGTTCGTGGATGACGAACTGCTCGCCGAGATCGAGTCGCGGATCCTCGTGCCGACGGTCCACGCCATGCGGCGGGCCAAGGTTCCCTTTCAAGGCGTGTTGTTCGGCGGACTGATGCTCACCGCCCAGGGGCCGAAGGTCCTCGAGTTCAATGCCCGGTTCGGCGACCCCGAGTGCGAGGCGCTGATGGCCCGGCTCGATTCGAGCCTGCTGGAACTGCTCGACGCGACGGCCGATCGGCGGCTCGACGAGGTGGAGCCGCCACGGTGGCGTGCGGGCGCCAGCGTCACGGTGGTGATGGCGGCCGAGGGCTATCCAGGAGCGGTCGAGAAGGGCCGACCGATCCGCGGGCTCGAGGCCGCGGCGGGCGTGGAAGGCGTGCACGTGTTTCACGCCGCAACGCGGGCCGCGGAGGCGGGCATCGTCACCGACGGCGGGCGGGTGCTCGCCGTCACCGCCACCGCGCCCACGCTCGCCCGGGCGAAGCTCCAGGCCTACACGGGCGTGAAGGAGATCCGCTGGCCGGGCGCCTGGTGTCGCAAGGACATCGCCGACAAGGGCCTGCACCGCGAGCGGGAACTGGCCGCGGACGCCGCCGAGGAACCGGCATGAAGCTGCGCGTCGGCATCGTCGGCCTGGGCAGCCAGTGGGAGTCACGCTACCTCCCGGCGCTCCGCGCGCTCGCCGATCGCTTCGAGGTGCGGGGCATCTGCGAGCAGGTGGCGCATCGGGCGGCGCGGGCGGCGGCCGAGCTCAACGCGGCCCCCGTGGACGGGTTCCGGGCGCTCGCCGCGCGGGACGACATCGACGCCCTGCTCTACCTGGCGGACCAGTGGTATGGCGCGACGCCGATCCTCGCCGCCTGCGAGCACGGCAAGTCGATCTACTCCGCCATCTCCCTGCCCTTCGACCCGGACGAGGCCGGCATGCTCCGCCGGCGGGTGGAGGAGTCGGGCATCGCCTTCGTCGCCGAGCTCCCCCGGCGGCACGCGCCCGCGACGGTCCGCCTCAAGGAGCTGATCGCCACCCGCCTGGGCAGGCCGCGGATGCTGTTCTGCCATCGGCGCGTGCCCCACGCGGCGACGACGGCCGTGCAGCCGCCGCGGGACCGCGCCACGGAGGCCCGCGACCTGATGGAACTGGTCGACTGGTGCCGCTACGTCGTCGGCACCGAGCCGACCAGCGTGGTGGCGGTCCGCCATGCCGAGGCGCCGGGCGCCGCGACCGACGACTACCAGATGATGAGCCTCGACGACCGACGACTACCAGATGATGAGCCTCGACTTCGCGACGACCGGCCGGCCCGGCGACGGACCGTTGGCCCAGATCAGTTGCGGCTACTACATGCCGCGGCAATGGGTGGAGGCGGTCGGCTTCCGCCCGCCGCCGGCCCTGCAGGTCGTGTGTGAGAACGGCATCGCCTTCGTCGATTTGCCGGCGAGCCTGGTGTCGTTCGACACCGCCGGCCGGCACCAGGAAGAACTGGAAAGCGAGCGGCCGGTGGGCGAGCACATGCTGCTCCAGTTCCACCGCAAGGTGACGAGCCTGGTGCGGCACATGAGCGGCCTCGACGACACGCTGCGGGCCCTGGAGATCGTGCAGGCCGCCGCCCTCAGCCAGGCCGAAGGCCGCCGCGTGAGGGTCTAGCTTCACGCCTGCGGGGCCATCCATGGCCCCCGCAGGCTTGGCCCGGCGTGGTCGCAGCCAAGGTGCGACCAGCCGGGCGATGGCTCGCCCTCCAGGCGAGCCTCGCCTAAGCCAAGTTACGCACTTGGGAGCGTAAAGCTCGGGATTCACGTGAATCCAGGGTCAAAGTCTTCACTACATTTGCGTGGGGCTGTCGAGCCGCCTGAGCCTCCTGGGAAGTGTCAG
>JAJTED010000144.1 GCA_021300535.1 Planctomycetaceae bacterium
TGCTCTCCACCTCCCGTTGCCGGGAAGCAGTTTCGTTCGGTTACAGGACGCGATTCCGTCCTGACGGGGACTCTCACCCCGCTGGTTCGATACACTTGCAAACGCACTGGCGCATGCCTCCAGGCATGCGAATGGGCGTCCACGTTCCCAAACCCGGATTCGCACGCCTGGAGGCGTACGCCACGGGACCGGGCTTGAGGGAACGGTACCGCCAACCCCGACACACCGGAGACCCACTCCCGGGCGCATGCGGCAGTCGGGCGGACCGCAGGGCGAGATTTGCGAGTGACGCCCGGTTGGATTGAACTTTTCCAGTCCGGGATCAACAGCACCCGCCGTCGCCCACTCCGCACTTCTCCGGGGCGAGGCAGGCGGTGTGCTTCGTGCCGAGATAGAACAACAGCCCGGCAGGCGTCACTTCCACACCGACAACCGGATACTGCGAGATCGTTCCCTCGTCGTACTCGACTTCGACCGGCAGATCGTCGCTCTTGAGCACCGGTCCGGCGACTTCCATGATCTTTGCCAACTTGGTGGTCTGGAGCCGATGGTCTCTGTCGTCGGCCACCCAGATTTGAAGCAGGCACGAGGCCAGGGAGCGGATCGTGCCGCCGCAGTCGATGAAGTCTTTTTGCACCCGCCCCACTTCGGTGATGTGGTAGTGCTCTGGAACGAACGCCTTGTCTGGCAGCATCCAGTGCATCTTCGCCTCAGGATGGGCGGCCAGAACTGCCCGCAACCGTGCAACTGTCATCGGCACCCTTTCAGCCAGAAACCTCGAGAGACGTAAGCAACTCCCGCACTTTTCTCTCGATCAGATCCCTCACGCCCCGAAACTCCTCGGGCGACATCTCTCGGGGATCCGGGATCTGCCAGTCCTCTCGCCGACCGGCGAGCACGAGCGGGCATTCATCGCCACACCCCATCGTGACCGCCACATCCACGGGCCTGCCGTTGAAGTCATCCAAGCCCTTGGATGCGTGGGCAGCCAGGTCATATCCCAGCTCCCGCATGGCCTCGATTGCCTTGGGATTGATGCGCCCCGAGGGCCGTGAACCGGCGCTGGCGGCCGCAACCCTGCCTCCGCCGTGCATCCGGGCGAAGGCCTCGGCCATCTGACTGCGATTCGAGTTCTCGACGCACACGAACAAAACGGTCTTCATGAGCAGCCCCCGATGTCGCCCGAGCCACAGCATGGCGACGAATGAATGCAACGGCACAGCGGCACGCTCGCCAACGCCCCGGCGATCGGTGCGACGACATAGATCCACACGTGGTCGAGGTGCATCGCCACCACCGCCGGAGCCAAGGACCGCGCGGGGTTCATCGACGCACCGCTGATCGGACCGGCAAAGAGGGCCTCGAAGCCGATGACCCCGCCAATGACAAGGCCACCAACAAGCTTGTCCTCGCCGGCTCCACGCGAAACACTGAGAATCACGAACATCAGGATCAGGGTCAGCAGGAACTCGAGAACAAGCGACTGAAGATCACTGCCGGCGGGAAGCGTCGCCCCGAGCGTCCTGCTTTCCGGAAACAGCATGCGGAGCATGCCACTCGCCAGAAAAGCCCCCGCACACTGTACGCCGACGTAGGGCAGCACAAGAGATCGATCAAGCCGACCGGCGGCACAGAGCCCGAGAGTCACCGCCGGGTTGATATGGCACCCAGAGGCTTTCCCAAGGGCATACACCAACGCCATCACCACCAGGCCGAACGTCAGCGCCACACCCACATGCGTGACACCGCCACCCGACACCTCATTGACGACCACAGCCCCCGTTCCAGCAAACACAAGGCAGAACGTACCAAACGCTTCTGCACAGAGACGGCGTGACAGCGTGGGCTGGTTCATCACGCACCGAAATTCCTTTTCGTGGCCTCTTCGGTCAGGCATAGCCCCTGATCGATCAAGGATCGCACGCACAGGTCCACGACGCGGTAATGAACGTTCACCCCGGCTCGACGCGACCGGATGATTCCGAGACTGCATAGTCGTTGAAGCTGGTTGGAAACCGCCTGCGGTTTCATGCCGACCTCGCCGCCCAGTTCCGTGACACACAACTCGTCGGCCCGCACGAGGGCGTGCAGGATCCGGAGCCGCGTGTCGTTCGCCAATACCTTGAACACGGCTGCCAATCCGCCCGCCTGAATGGGCGACATCAGCGGTCGGGACTTGAGCGACCGTGACTTGCAGCACCCGGCGACATCGGCGGAACGTTTCTGCGGCATGCCCTCACGCTACACTATTACACGACTACGTGTAAAGCAGTGCCGATTGCCGAGTCGGCGCTCATCCAGGATGCCGGAAAAGAAGCGGCGTGGCATTCTTCAGGAATGCGACGGCGAGAGCGATCGCCGGCCGCGACCGCGTCCGCCTCTAGCCGGCCGGCGGGTACGCCGCCAACACCCTCGGCCTGACGAACCGGGTGCCGGCGAAGGCGGTGTTTCTCACCGCCGGCCCCAGTCGCACCATCGTCGTCGGTGGCACCATCATCCAACTGCGGCGCACCACGCCCCGCGATATTGAGCCCTCCGGGCGGCTCAGCGGTCTTCCGATTCAGGCGTTCCAGAGGAGTACCAGAGGTTTCACGACTTTCTGGACAACCGCAAGGATCCCGCAGCTAACCGAAGGCCTGTTCGAGCTGGGTGAGCACCGCCTGCTCGGCGGGTGAGACCCTCTTGCCGAAGCCGAGGAGGCCGCCGCTGACGCGGGCGACCTCGCCGGCACGGTCTAGGATCTCGCGGCGCAAGGCTGCCAAGTCCTCGGCAGCCATCCTTTCGCTCAAATGCCTGATATAGTCCCGCCAAGCCGCGACCATTTCGGGCGCGGGACGGCGGCTCAGCCAATGCTCCAGGAGCGGATAACGGCCGTTCTGCTGCCCGATGCCGGCGGCCTGGGCCATGGCCACGATTCGATCCCGTTCCTTGGCGGCCACCTCGCCGTCCGCCCAGGCCACCCAGACCAGCGGCACGAGCCCTAAAGCCGCAAGGCTTTCCGCCGTGATCCCCAACCCGAGGAATCGATCGAGGATGGCTTCATCGCAGATGCCCGAGACATGCGCAAGCTGCTGGCGGCGTTCTAGCTGATCGAGACGCTCGCGAAAAGCCTCGACGAGCCGCTTCTCGCGATTGTGAAACACGGCATCGATCAAAATACTCTGTTGGCTGCGAGAAGGGGTGGGCATCGATTCATCCTTTGAGCGTACGGGTCGTGCGGTGCGCGGACGTCGCGACGAGCGACAGGCACCGGCCCCGGACTGCTGCCACCCACGGGCGGTTGGCAGGGCTCGGGGCATCGTCGTGGCTCGGTGACTGCATCGGCGTTTTCCCAATCGGGAGGCGCAACCTTCACCGGGCGGCCGGTGACAGGGCTACGAATCCTGACGTCGGGTATGCCTGGATGCGTCGATCCCGAAGTCGCCCGATGTGGTCGGAAAGGTTCGCGGGATACGGCGTGCCCTGGTCCTTGAGAAGCCACTCCATGGGTCGTCCTCCTGTGGGTTCGTTGTTCGCGGTGCACGCCTCTATTCTTCGCCTCCCCCCACGAAGAGAACCCCTCGATTCTTTCTGGCAAACACATTGATTTTTCCTATGCTTGGCGAGCCCGCGGGAGCACGCCGCCGACGTGTTCGACCTGAAGAAGGGCCGCCACGCCCAGGCGGTCGAGTCTGCCAAGGACACAACGATCGCCAGGCTCGAGGCGGTCGTCGCCCAGAAGAACGAGGTCATCCCCGAGCTCATGGAGGAGAACATCCTCGCAAAAAGCCAGCGGGGAGCCCTCAAAGGCCGCTGGGTTCCCCCGGATACGCGCGACGAAGTGATCGACTACGTCGGCAAGTGGACCGGCCGCGCCGAACTGCCGGCCAAGCAGCTGCCTGGCTGGATCGGGCTTCCGACCCGCAAGTACCACCTCTGGCGACAGCACCTTCTACTCCCTCTGCTCGGTCCTCGACGGCTCCAGCCGGGCGATCGTCTACTGGGAAATCCGCGAGACCGTGAAGGAGCCCGAAGTCGAAACCATCGTCCCACGGGCCTTGGAGCAGCACCCGGGACACAAGCCCAGGATCATCTCCGACAACGGACCGCAATGCATCGCCAAGGACTCCAAACAGTTCGTCCCCCGGACGGGCATCACCCACGTCCACGCCAGCCGTGACAGCAAGCTCGAGGCCGCTCGCGCGAAGCGGCTCAACGCGAAATCACGAGCGGCCGAGCAGGCGCTCGCAGACACGGTGCTCATGTGACGTTGACACGCGCGGTAGAATGCGACTTGACCTGGACCGAAGGACAGGGCTCCGGTGAGAGCCGACCCGAGCCTCGTTCCAGGGGCCGAGACCGAAGGACGGGCGGTGTCCTCAGCCGCACCGCCCGACCTGCCCTTCGGGATCGGCACCGATGCGATAAACCTTCGCGGCCGGAGGCCGCGACTCGCGCGGCATGGAGCCGCCTCCTGTTCCCTTACGCCTTTCCCAAGCGATGCCAGTTCACGCTGAACCAAGCCAGCCATGCATACGCGACGCGTTTCACTGTTCCTCATTGCCGTGCTCGCGTCCGGGCTTTCGCCCGGTCTTCCGCGCTCGCTTGCCGACGCGTTGCCCAAGGACACGAACAAGATCGAAAGCCTGACGCCGGAGCAGGCACAGAAACTGGCGCAAGAGTTTCGGGGTGCAGATGTGCCGGTTGAGTTCAAGGGTGTTGGCACCTTGTGGTGCTTTCAATGCTTGCCCCTGAACGGACTGAAATCGATTGATGCCGAACTGGCGAAGGCACTGGCGGGTTATGCCAGAGGCCCACTTTTGCTCAACGGTCTCACCACGCTCTCTGGCGACGCCGCCAAAGCGTTGGCACAGCGTGAGGGCGAACTGAGCCTCAACGGCCTGACGACCCTGTCTGACGAGGCGGCCAAGGCGTTGGCACAGCACAAGGGAACGCTGTACCTCAACGGCCTGACCACGCTTTCACCACAGGCAGCCAGGGCACTTTCGGCAGGCGAGAAGTGGAATGGCCAACTCCCCAGCCTCACCGCCTTCGTCTCCCCCGACTCCGTCGCCGTCGCCGAAGCCCTCGCCACAACGAAGGGCCCGCTCAAACTTCCTAGCCTCAAGAAGATCTCCCCCAAGACGCTCACAGCGCTGATCAAGAAGAAGGACGTCGAGATTCCGCTCATCGAGTCGCTGGAGTTGATTTCCGAGCCAGACGGCAGCGCTACCGAGGACTTCGTGATCCCGGAATGGCTGGAAGAGCGGCAGAAGCAGCAAAGGGCAGCCCGAGCCGCCCAGTGACACGGCCAGCCGCAAGGCGTCCCGTCAGCGGCACTCAACGAAGCCAAGCCGCCGCCTGTGAACGCCATTCGAAAGTTTCAGCACGAAATCATCGCGCTGGACCGACTCAGGGATATCGATGAGTTCGGCAAGTAGGGGCATCCGGTTTCCTTTCAGAAACTCTCCACAGCGAGGGGGTTAGCCTGCCGCATCCGGGGCGTTTTTTTCGGCTTTTCGCTCCAGAAGCAGCGCCGTTCGGGAGTCGAGGGACGACTCGTGAAAGAGGTCCATGTGCCCACCTGCTTGTCGTAGCGGAACCGGCGGTTCCGGTCGTGCCCCGTCATCTCGGCGAGGATTCCCAGGTCGACGAGCGGGCTCGCCAGGTCATTTGCGGCCGGGTAGGTCGTGCCCGTTAGTCCCCGAACTTCGATCACGCTGACAATGGGCTGCTCGTAGATGTGATCGAGCACGTGGTAGGAGCTATAACCGAAAGTCGTGCTCTGTAGAGGAAAAGGAAAAAGGCGGCGTATCCTGCTGTGACTTGATCATCAACAGCAGCCCACGACGGGCAGAACAGATACGCCTGTTGACGGCGGTTGAAAACGGCGGCGCGGGGCGGTCGAAAATGGTGGCGCTGGGTGGTGTTGACCTCTTCTGATTCCGTGCGGGTGTCGCAGGTTGTTCGGTCGCCTCGTCAGCCTGTCCGCCGCCCCGTCGGCCAACGTGGCAGGATGCCTTTTGACGCTGTCTGCCAATTCAAAACTTCAACAGTAATGGGCGTAATTCGCACATCTCGCCCCGTAGTTGAGCCAGTCTGCCTCTTGGGGCTGGTGTTGCGTTTCCGGTCTGTCGGGTTTGGCGGTTCCGTTCCTTGAAGCCGGAGGCGCGAGTTTTGCTGGTGCGCGTTCTCCAGTCGTGCGCTCGGCTTGACATGCGCGAACGGCACAAAAAGCCCCCGGCGGGAGCCGGGGAGGATGTTGCACGCGAACCTGCGGCCTCGTGCCGCAGTTCGCTTGGCGGGCCGCCGCCCGCGTGCAGACAACCCGGCCCTCCGGGCCTAACGCTCCCACAAAGCCGGGGGACACCGGGTCGCATACCTTCCCGGGTGCCATGCGATGTGGGTTTGAACCGGGCAATTGCGTGCCGTCATCCGGCATGGACGGCGGGGTGGTTTTCACACCCGGAGTCCCCGGGTTTCCACCCGGGGCTTTTTGTGTGGGTGCCAGGCCTGGAGGGCCGGGTTGATTCAAGCGGGCGGCGGCCCGCCAAGCGAACCGCGGCACGAGGCCGCGGGTTCGCGTGGATCATGTCCCCGGGTTTCCACCCGGGGCTTTTTGGGACACGTGCGAACGGCACAAAAAGCCCCCGGCGGGAGCCGGGGGACTCCGGGTCGCATGCCTTCCCGGGTGCTATGCGATGTGGGTTTGAACCGGGCAATTGCGTGCCGTCATCCGGCATGGACGGCGGGGAGGTTTTCACACCCGGAGTCCCCGGGTTTCCACCCGGGGCTTTTTGTGTGGGTGCCAGGCCTGGAGGGCCGGGTTGATTCAAGCGGGCGGCGGCCCGCCAAGCGAACCGCG
>JAJTED010000145.1 GCA_021300535.1 Planctomycetaceae bacterium
TGCGGGGCGTTTCGAGAAAACCACTCCGGACGCCCGGGCCGCTCCTCCCGAGGCTCACGAGTCGCTCATCGGCCGGAAGACCGTTGAGGAAGTGCCATTGACCGGGCTATCCTTTGGAGACCGAGCGCGAGCTCTTCAAGCTGGGCGTGCCCGTGAAGACGCGGCACAACGAAGTGGCCCCGGCGCAGTACGAGATCGCGCCCGTCTATGAAAACGCCAACCTGGCGACCGATCATCAGCAGATGATCATGCAGACCTTGACGCGCGTCGCGCAGAAGTACGGCATGGTCTGCCTGCTGCACGAAAAGCCGTTTGCCGGCATCAACGGCTCTGGCAAGCACGTCAATTGGTCGCTGGGCTGCAACCTGGGCAACCTGCTCGAGCCGGGCGAGAGCCCGCACGAAAACGCCCAGTTCCTGGTGTTCTGCGCGGCGGTGATCCGCGCCGTGCACAAGTACAGCAACCTGCTCCGCGTGGCCGTGGCCACCAGCGGCAACGACCACCGCCTGGACGCCAACGAGGCGCCGCCGGCGATTATCTCGATCTTCCTGGGCGAGCAACTGTCCGACGTGTTCGAGCAGTTGGAAAAGGGCAAGGCCACGTCCTCGAAGGCGGGCGGCACCCTGCTGGTCGGGGTCGACACGCTGCCCCCGCTGCCCAAGCACGCGGGCGACCGGAACCGCACGAGCCCGTTTGCCTTCACCGGCAACAAGTTCAAGTTTCGCGCCGTCGGCAGCAGCCAGTCGATCGCCGGGCCGCTCGTGGTGCTGAACACCATCGTGGCCGAGAGCCTGGACTACATGGCCACCGAGTTGGAAAAGGCCACGGGGGGGACCCGAAGAAGCTTAACGAAGCCGTGCAGAGCTTGTTGCAGAAGACGATCCGCGAGCACAAGGCGGTCATCTTCAATGGCAACGGCTATTCCGCCGAGTGGCACGCCGAAGCCGAAAAGCGCGGCCTGCCCAACCTGCGCAACACGATCACGGCCCTGCCGGAGCTGGTCAGCAAGGCTGCGATCGACCTCTTCGCCAAGTACGACGTCCTGTCGGAGCGCGAAACCAAGAGCCGCTACGAAATCTACATGGAGCGGTACTGCAAGGACATCAACACCGAGGCCCAGACCGCGCTGTCGATGGCCAAAACGATGATCCTCCCGGCGGCGTATCGCTATCAAGGTGAGCTGGCCGCCACGGCCGCCTCGCTCAAGGCGATCGGCAAGAACCCGCACCTGGGCACGCTCGAATCGTTGACCGGCCTCGTGGCTCAGCTCGAAGAAAAGATCGGCGCCCTGGAGAAGGCCACCTGCCACAAGGGCGCGCATGACCTGGCGGGTGAGGCGGGGCACTTCTACAACGACGTGATCCCGGCCATGAGCGCCGTCCGCGAGATCTCCGACCAGTTGGAGCAGATCGTCGCCGACGATATCTGGCCGCTGCCCACGTACCGCGAAATCCTGTTTATCAAGTAGTTGCGCGGGCGGGTTTCGCCAGCCATCACGAAAGCACGCCCGGCCCGTCCGACCCCGTCGGACGGGCCGGTTTGCTATGAATGTTACCCGCACCGTTGCCGGGCGCCTCTCGGGCTGGCTACAATCACGGTTCCACCGTGTTTCCACCTCCGGTCGCCCGCCCTCGCCCCCGAGCTGCTCCAGCGGCCGACATCCTTTCCGGAGTGCGCCATGGCACCACAACGTTGGTCGCGACGAACGGCTCTACAAAGCGGCGCGGCCCTGCTGGCTAGCGGCTACTGGCTGGGCACGACCCCTGCCGAAAGTCGCAGCGCCAATGACAAGCTCAATTTTGCCCATATCGGCGTGGGTGGGCAGGGGGCGCCCGATTTCGGCGTGTCCAATGGGCACAACGTGGTTGCGCTCTGCGACGTCGATGAAATGACCATGGGCCAAAAGGCTGAGAAGTTCAGCCGCCGGCCGGAGTTGTTTGTCGACTACCGGAAAATGTACGAGAAGCTCGGGAGCCAGATCGACGCTGTCGTCGTCGCTACGCCCGATCATCAGCATGCGCTGGCGAGCCTCATGGCGATTCGATCGGGAAAGCACGTCTACACCGAAAAGCCGTTGGCCCATTCGGTTCATGAATGCTTCTTGTTAGCGTCGGAGGCGAAGAAGCACGGCGTTAAAACCCAGATGGGCAACGGCGCCCACCAGGACTTCCAGTTCCGCCGCGCACGCGAGTTGATTCGGGCCGGGATTATCGGGCAGGTTACCGAAGTGCATGTCAACAACCTGACTCCGAGCAGCGTCAAATTTCCCACGGGTCTGACGACGGAGTTGGGTCCAGCGCAGCCTCCCCGCGACAAGTTACCCATTCCTGCCGGCTTTCACTGGGACGAATGGCTGGGTGGGGCTACCGATCGCCCGTACCATCCGGCTTATTGTCCAAAGCGCTGGCGGGGTTGGCGCGACTTTGGCACCGGTTCGCTGGGCGACTTCTTTTGCCATCATGCCGATCCGGCATTCACGTGTTTGGATCTAACGCATCCCATTTCGATTGAGGCGGCCGGAAGTGCGCGTCCCTTAGCTGAGGACCGCAGCCCGGGGTGCACGGTGCGCTATGTCTTTCCTGCCCGCGGCGAACAGCCCGTAGTGACGCTGTACTGGCACGGCGGAGGGAGCGGTCCGCCGGCCGAACTGATCGATATCGATCCGAGTGATCCGGCATTGCGGGGGTGCAACTGTCTTATGGTGGGCGACAAAGGCGCCATGGCGGTGGGCCGGGGCAACGGACAAGTCGATCCGGTCATGTTGCCGAGGGCCAAATTCAAGGACGTGAAACTGCCTCCCACCAACTTGGGCCCCGTGACCCATCACATGCGCGAGCTGACTCATTGCGTGTTGAACGGGGGACTGCCGAGTTCAAACTTTCAGGATGCGGCCGGCTATCTGGCCGCGGCGGCACTGTTGGGACACGTGGCCTATTGGGCTGGGGAAAAGATTGAGTGGGATGGCCCCAGCCAGCGGGTGACGAACCACTCGGATGCCAACCGGTTCATCCGCAAGACCTATCGGCCTGGTTGGGAAGTCGCCTGACGCGGTGACGGGTTTTTTGTTCTCAAGCTCAACCCACGGATAAATCACGGTCATGACGTCGCCCATTTCTCGGATCGCGCTTCGATGGCTAGTTTTGCTTTGTATCGCCGCGTGGAATGTCACCGGCCAGACCCCGGTATCGGCCAAGGAGCCGGAGTTCCAATCGCTGTTCAATGGCCAGGACCTGACCGGTTGGGATCCTCAACCCGGACTGTGGCGGGTCGTCGACGGCTGCATCGAAGGCGGTCACCCGGATGGCGGCCGGGTCGAAAAAAGCAGTTTCATGCCCCGGCAGAAAGACGGCCAGGACGCTGTATTTCGCAACTTTCATTTCCGCGCGGAGTTTTGGATCGAAACATCCAACTCCGGCGTGCAGTATCGCAGTTATCGCCTGCATCCCAAAACCTGGTCGGTGGGTGGTTACCAATATGAAGTCAGCTCGGGACTGTCCACGGGTTTCCTATATCACCAGAATCATTCCGGCCCCAACGTGAGCGTCGGCAATTCGGTGATCAACGTGGCTGGGCAAGGCGGGCAGGTAGTCGGTCAGGTGGCCGACCAGAAATGGCTCTATCAGCAGAAATTTCGCGTGCCGACCGAGTGGGGCCGGTGCGATATCGTCTGCCGCGGCAACCACATCGCGCATTTTGTCAACGGCTATCCCACCGTGGAGTTTATCGACCGCGACGAAAGCACACCCGACCGCAAGCGGCGGAACGATGAAGGGATCCTGGCACTGCAGATTCATAGTGCCGACGCATTTCGTGTGCGGTACCGCAATTTGTATCTCAAGGAGTTTCCGGATCGTTTTGGCGACGCGGTGCGCGTGTTCAACGATACGGATTTGACGGGCTGGAAAAAACCGTACGACGCGCCCGAGGCGTGGTCCGCGACCGCGTCCACCCGTGATGAGCGGGGTAGTCTCAAGAGTTTTGGATACCTCGCTTGCCGCGGCGCCGGCACGCAGCCCTTAGTGCTGGACGTAAATCATGGTCCAGCGTACGTCTTTCGCTGCCAGGTCACGGGAGGCAACTGGCCGGCAGCCAAGGACGCCCCTTTACGAGAAGTCGCTGGGTGGAATCTGCTGGAGATTACGGTTCGCAACGGTAAGCCTGCGGTCGAATTCAACGGCCTGCGCCGCGACGACCTTCCGGCTTTTGTGCAGAACGGGAAAGTTGCCTTACCGAGCCAGGTCGCGGCCGAGTATCGCAATCTGGTATTAATCCCCATCGAGACGGCTGAGTAGTGAGGCGATAGACGCGAGGCCCAAGACACATCATGCGGAGTCAACTGAATAACTGGTTGCGGATGCTCGGCGCGGTTGCCCTGGCCGTGGCCAGCCACGCCTGCTGTGCGACAGCCCAAACCTCGACGGGCACTCCCCCAAGTTCGCCGCAAGTCGCACAGGCCGCTACGCTTGCGCCAGGTTCGCAAGGAGCTTTCCAATGGCAGTTTCCTCATGATCAGCGCGGTGTGGATGATGTGACGATGGTGCAGGCCGCCATTGCCGCACAGGGCAACCACGTGTTTGTACCGTTGGCCGGTGGTGCGGGGCGCAATGGAGTGGCCTGTCTCGAGGCCGACGTCCAGACACAGACGTCGCCCCCGGCGGCCTGGGTCTATAAGACATCGCATCCGGTTGTAAACACGCCAGCCGTCCTGGGGGAAATGTTGTTGTTGGTCGATGGGCGGGCAGGAGACAAATCGCGGCACCTGCAATGTGTGCGCATCGCTGACCAGAAGCCTGCGTGGCAGGTGGCCATCGAGGAAAATGCCAGCGGACAGTTCGGCGCGCAGGCGGGCGCCATTGTCATTCAATCCGAACACGACGCCATTCGCTGTCTCGATGAAGAGGGCCGTCTGATTTGGCAACGCCGAATCGGCCGATTGACACGACCACCTGCGTTGGGCGAATCGCGCATCTGCCTCGTACACAGCGCCCCGGCGGAGGATGGTCGCGCGCGGCCGGAAACAGATGGCGAACACTGCACGCTGTTGCGCCGCGACAATGGCGACACGCTTGCCAGTCACCCGGCGCCGGATAAGGTCGTGGCCGGGCCCGTAATGCTGGCTGGCCGCATGTGGGTGGGCACGGGGCGAGGGCTGAGAGCGTTCGAACTGGAACGGGGAGAACGCGTTTCCAAGCATCCTGCCGCGGAGCGCCCTGTCCGGAGCGACTTCGCCGCTTCGGATAACCGGCTGGCCTTTCTCGACGACCGTCAAAATGTGTGCGCCATTGATGTCCGAGCGGAAGGCGATGTTGCGGTGTTGACGGGCGGCCACGGCAACCTTGCTCCGTGCATCGTCGGGAACAGCCTGGTTTGGTCCGGTGAGGACGCCATTTGGCTGGCGGATCTGGCCGCACCCGGCTCGCCGCCGCGCGTATGGGCCGATCTTTCCTGGCTGGGCGCCCCCGCGACGTCGCCCGTTTGGCATCGCGGCAGATTGTATCTGGGCGTCCCGCGCTGGGGATTGGTGAGCTTTGGCGTGGCGGGCCCGGCACCGAAGTAATGTTCGGGCCGCAATCTGAACTCCCTTCGACACGGGATTTGCCCGCCGGAAGTTCTTCGTGTTTCGGCGGCATATTGCCACGCGCCTTGCGGCGCGGGGGAGTCGGGACGCGGTTGTGCCGGACGGAGCGAATTGTTAAAACGGGCCGAAACCAGCCCGCAGGGCTACGTCGTTTCCGTGATCCGCGGCCCAGACGGCCGGATCGCCCGCATCTGCTACGTGCTGCCCAGACACAAAGCGGCCAACTGGGTCGGGCCCGGCCGCGGCCGGAAGTCAACGCGGCCGGGAGCTCATGGCGTCGTCGAACTCACGCCGTTTGAGTTCCTCGACCGGCTCGCCGATCTCGTACCGCCGCCGCGCAAGCACCGGCATCGGTATCACGGCGTCTTTGC
>JAJTED010000146.1 GCA_021300535.1 Planctomycetaceae bacterium
GGCGCCGGTCGAGGTCGTGCTCCGCTTCAGCGATTCGTCCGAGATCCAAGCGGCGGAGCGGCTTGCCATGACGAGCGAAGTGGCGGACATTCTGGCCGGTATCCCGGCCGTGAACGGCGTGGTTTCCGCGGCTACATTCCTCCCCGACCTTGGCGACGCCTCGGGCGCCCGCCGGGCGGCACGCAAGGTGATTTTCGCCCGCAAGCTAGAGCAGAATCTGGCGAAACTCGGCGAACTACGTGTCGTTCGCGACGTTACGGGTGAACAGCTGTGGCGTGTCACGGCGCGGACCTCCGCGATCTCCGGTGTCGACTACCGAGTGCTCCTCGAAACCGTGCAGGCCTGCGTGCAGCCGATTGTGGCGAGGCACGGCGGCGAAGCCCGGGGCGTGCGGGCCGATTACACCGGCGCCATGCCCCTCATCAGCGCGATCCAAAACACGCTGCTGCACGACCTGTTTTCCAGTTTTCTGTCGGCCTGCGCCGTGATCACCCTGATCATGATGCTGGTGGAGAGGGGCGTGCTGGCGGGCCTCGTTGCGATGGTGCCCAATGTGTTTCCGATTGTGCTCCTGTTCGGCTTCCTGGGTTGGACGCGGACGGCTCTCGACATCGGCAGCGTGATGACGGCGTCGATCGCCCTGGGGATGGCGGTCGACGGCACGTGTCACTTTCTGACCTTCTTTCGCCGCGGCCTGACGCAGGGGTGGTCACTGTCGGCGGAAAACGACCGTGAGCAACGCATCGTCGCCGTTCATGAGGCCTATCGGCAATCGGCGAGCGCGCTCACGCAGACTGCCGTGGTCTGCGGGCTGGGGATTCTCGTATTCGCTGCCAGTTCATTCGCCCCGTCGCGGCGATTCGCCGGGATGCTGTCGCTGCTCGTGGGGGCCGCGCTGGTCGGTGATCTCGTGCTCCTGCCAGCACTGCTGGCGGGGCCGCTGGGGCGAAGTTTCCGCTCGAGCGCCCGAGGTGAGGCGGTGACATCCGGCGTTCAGAAGCGTTGCGACATCTAGCTACCCGTGGATAAACCCATCCTTGGCCTTTGTCCACTTGGCCGACCGGTGGAAACGCTTGCGGGAGTGCCGTTGGCCGTCCTAGCCTTTCCGCGCGTGGCCCGCATACATGATCTGGACTGACGGAAACCGGCCGAACGTGATGTCGAGACGCCGGTTGAGCCCGCAGGGGCCGAGGCCGACGAACGGGCCGACACTCAAGCCCCGGGCGACGAGCTTGCCGCTGAGTTCCGCCGGCGTGATGAATTTTTCCGGATCGTGCGTGCCCCGTGGCAACAGCCGGAGAACACTCTCACCCAATTGCACGATGACGAACGCCGCGAGCATCGTGCGGTTGATGGTGTCAAACAGGAACAAGCCGTTGGGCTTGAGTACGCGTACGATCTCGTCGAGCACGCGGTCGATGTCGGCGACGTGCTCCAAGACATCGACGCAGACGACGCAGTCGATGCTACCGTCGGCGAGGGGGATCGCCTCGCCGCTGCCGACGCGATAGTCGATCGCAAGCCCCGCTTCGCCGGCATGAGCTCTGGCGGCGACGACTGCCGCCTCGACGGGGTCGACGCCGATGACGTTCGCCCCCCGCTGGGCTAATGCCTCTGCCATGAAGCCACCGCCGCACCCCAGATCGAGAACGGTCTCGCCGTGCCACGTGTCGACCACCTCGTCAAACAGGGAAAGGCGTGCGGGCACGAGGTTATGCAACAGTCGCAGAAACCGCTGCGACCCGTCCCACCAGTTGGCTGCATAGGTGCGATAGATGGAGAGGTCATTTCGCATCGCGTATGGCTGGATCACATTCGCGGTACGTCAGGGGCAGAAACTTCAGCGTCACCGCATCAGCCCGCGAAACGGCTCGTAAATCCGCAGGGAGAGCAGGATCTCGTTCCGTGGAAATCCGAAGGCAAAGCTTTCACGCGTAAACGTCCACCCCGTCCCGAACAGGCGGTAACTCGCATCGACGGCAAATCGTTCGTTCACGTTCCAGATGCAGCCTACACCCGCCTGCCATGCGAACGGCGTGTTATAACGAATGACGGCAGGTTCAGGTGTTGACCCGCTGATCTGCTGAAACGAGGACTCATAGCCGGTCGCGCCGATGCCACCGCCGCCGTAGAAATCGAAGTGATCGTTCAGACGAAAGTCGCGCCACACGTTTGCCAGTACGGACCAGCCCCCAAAGTTCTTTCCTTCCACAATGCCGACGGGGTTCGGGTGACGTGGGGAGAAGTTTTCGTTGAATCCGAGGTACGTCTGTTCGATGGGGCCTCGGTACCGTCCCTCGGCTTCCAGGCGGATCCGGCCATTGGATCGCTCGAGTGCCAGCCCGACGGCGCCGCCCCCCGTGAGGCATGTGGACGGCGTGTTGTTCGGGGAAACCACGAGGAACGAGCCGCCGACGATGCTCGTCAGGTAGAACCGCCGACCTGAGGGAGTGAACGTTTCGCGGGCAACGCTGATCGTGGGAGGGAGGAGTGCGAGTGACGACTCCTCGTCAGCCGCGACGATGGCGTCGTAGTCACTGGGTGTTGCCCCTACATCATCCCACGGGGCGAGCGCAGCGAGGTCGAGCGGGGCGGGAGAATCATCGGCGCAGGCAACCAGCCACGGAAGCAAAATAGCCCCCAACGACGCGGCCAGCACCCGGGTTCGGTGCTGCGATGGTGTCGGATGCATCGTATTTTGCTCCGTGACGCAGATGACAGCCGCTGCGTACGTCCGTAGACCACGGCTGAGTACTGTCGAGGTATCGGCCTTCTCGCCTGATGCTGCGGACCGAGACTGCAGGCGGCGGCACAATGCCCCAAGGCCATAATGTCGCCGGTGCGGGCTGCTTGGCCTCCGGGGAACTGGGAAGGGCGTAGGGGCGACACGCCCACCCGCTCATCATGTCGCACCGAAGGACCATGCTGTGGTGTCGACGGAGGCGCGGGCGTAGAAGTGCCTGCTCCACTCCAATCGTGTATAAAGCATGGGATCGGCTTAGCGACCCGGCGTTGGTGGAATCTGGAACGTCAACGACCGTGTCGCAGTCAATTTGAGCTAACGAGGTCACGTTCATGATCGCCGCCCCGAACATGCCGCCCATGGATCTCGGCGCGAAGGCCTCGATCCGCAGCCACTATGACCTCGCGACCCCATTCTACCGGCTGCTCTGGGGTCCCCACATCCATCACGGCCTCTGGTCGGCCGAAGACGCCGTCCGCGAGCGACCGCACGCCTCGCCGCTGGCGGCGCAGGAGGCACTCACCGACGCGCTGGCCACCCTGGCCAACATTCAGCGCGGCCAGCATGTCCTCGACGTGGGCTGCGGTATGGGAGGTTCATCGATCCGGCTTGCCAGGCAGCGACACTGCGAGGTGACCGGCATCACGCTCAGCGGCGTGCAGCGGCGTTGGGCCTCGATGGCCGCGTGGCGGAACGGCGTGACGAACGCGGTTCGTTTTCGTCAAGCGGATGCCGAACGCGTGATGTTCGAGGCTGCCAGCTTCGACGTCGTGTGGAGCATCGAGTGCACCGAACATCTGTTCGACAAGGCGGCGTTCTTCCGGCGGGCGGCCGACTGGCTCCGACCCGGCGGCCGGATCGCCATCTGTGCGTGGCTGGCGGCCGAGGATGCCGATCGCCCGGGGCAACGCGAACAGGTGGAGGCGGTGTGCGACTCGTTCCTCTGCCCCTCGCTCGGCAGTTTCTCGGACTACACCGGGTGGATGACCGCGGCGGGGCTCCGGGTGGAGCACACGGAGGACTGGACCGCCCGCGTCACCCGGACGTGGGAACTCTGCGATGAGCGCGTGCGTCGGTTCGGGCTGCCTTGGCTGGCCCGTTTAATCGACGGACGGCAGGCGACGTTTCTCGACAACTTCAAGACGCTTCTCGATGCCTACCGCTCCGGGGCCATGCAGTATGGATGCATCGTGGCCCGGCGACCGGAAACGACGGCGTAACGCAGGGTCGCACAGTCCCCGCGTCCTCACAGCCAGGAACGTTGCAGCGATGAGCAGGCTTTTCGGACTTTTCTTCGGGGGGGCGACGCATGTCCTGTTCGCCTTCACCGTCTGGCACCTGTTCTGGTTCCTGAAGGGACCGCTGCAGGAAGACGCGCGGATGTCGCCTGTCGGGCTCGGTGCGTCACTCGGCATCAATACGCTGCTGGCGCTGTCGTTCGCGGTGCCTCACAGCGTGTTCCTCATGCCTTCGGTGAGGCGCAGGCTCGTGTCGGCAGGCCTCTCCGCACCGTTCTACGGCTGCTTCTACTGCGTGGTCTCCTGTGCCACGCTGCTGCTGACGATCTTCTGTTGGCAGCCCACCACGGTGGTGGCATGGCGTTGGGTTGCTCCCCTCGACCGCGTCGTGACCGCTGCCTTCGCCGCGTCGTGGGTCGGGTTGTTCTACAGCCTTTACCTGACGGGCCTGGGCTGGCAGACGGGTTGGACGCCCTGGTGGCATTGGGCACGCCGTCTCCCGCAGCCGAAGCGGCTGTTCGTCGAACGGGGGGCCTACCGCTTCCTGCGGCATCCGGTGTACCTGAGTTTTCTGGGCCTGATCTGGTTCACGCCCCTGGTCACGCTCGACCGCGTCGTACTGATCGCCGTGTGGTCAACATACATCTTCGTCGGTAGTGCGATCAAGGATGGCCGTCTGGTGCACTTCATGGGCGACACCTATCGCGAATACCAAGCACGCGTGCCCGGGTACCCAGGAGTGGGATTTGGACCGCTCGGTCGGGTGCAGCCGCGTATCCTTTCGGCATCTGACGGGACCCGGGGCGTTGAACGCTGACACTGGCCACCGCAGGTGTTCGCACCGAATCACCCGCTCAGGCCAGACCAGTCAGCATGAGCAGCCGGCCGACTAACAGTGGTTTCTCGGTGGACGCAAGCGTCCGGATCACGCTCTTTCGTCTCCAACTGCGTGTCTATTGCCAGCCTCTCGAGCACCTGCTGCGATACTGTGCCCGGCCGCCCTTCGCGCTGGAGCGGCTCTCCGTGATCCGCGGCGCAGACGGCCGCATCGCCTGCGTCCGCTACGTGCTCCCCCGACACAAGGCGGCCAACTGGGTCGGCCCGGGACGCGGGCGGAAGTCCACACGCCCGGGTGCTAACGGCGTCGTCGAACTCTCGCCGTGTGACTTCTTGGACCGGCTGGCCGATCTCGTGCCGCCACCGCGGAAGCACCGGCATCGCTATCACGGGGTGTTCGCCCCGAATCACAAGCTCAGGTCCGCCGTCACCGCCCTCGCGATCGGGAATGTCGGCAAGCGGCGCGATGCCGCGACTTTATGCGACAAACCGCCCTCCCACGACACCTCCCGGATTGCGTGGGCTAATTTCTTGGCGCTGGTTGGCGAGGAGTTTCCGCTGGAGTGCCCGGGGTGTGGCGGTGACATCCGGCTGATCGCCTTCATCACGGAACCGGGGCCGATCCGGAAGATCCTCACGCATCTGGGCGAACCGCTTGAGCCACCACCCGTCTCGCCGGCCCGGGGCCCGCCCACCGACTGGGGCGAGCTCGTGCAAGTACACGATGACCGGGACATCTTCCAGGGACGGATAGACGAGCTGCCCGGGATCGACATTCACAGCCTCTGACCGGTACCGGACGCAAGCCGTCGAAGCCCTGGGAACGGCAAACTGGGACGCGGTCTGCGCCGACGCACGAAAACCACCGCCGCAGGGGGGCACGCGGCGTTTTGGCGAACCGTCGCCGGACGGCCGACACGCCCAATCTCGCTGCTCAAGGGCAGTCCGTCAGCCGGAAGAACATTGCAGAAGTGCCATTGACCGGGCTATCCTTCGTGGACAACAAAGGCATCTAGCGACATGCGTTTCTGGACCCTCGCCATCCACAACCTCCGCCGACGACCGTTGCGCTCGGTGTTGACGGTGTTGGGCATCGCGATGGCTGTGGCGTGCCTGGTGGTGCTGCTTGGATTGTCGCGCGGCCTCGAACAAGCGTGGCTCACCAATCTTCACGCCCGCGGCACGCACCTGTTGGCGATTCAGAAGGGGACGGTTGACCTGATGGCCGCCTCGCTGGATGCCGGGTTGGGCGAGCAGCTCGGACGGGTCGAAGGCGTGCAGACTGTCGCGGGATCGCTCGCGGAGCTGTTGTCGTTCGAGGAGGATTTTAACGCGATTGCTGAGGGCTGGCCGGAAGGCTGTTATCTTTGGAAGTCGGTGCAGTTGGTGCAAGGCCGCCTGCCGGGCGCGGGCGAAACCAACGCCGTGCTGCTCGGCCAGTCCGCTGCCGAAACGCTCCGCAAACGTCCCGGCGATTCGCTCAAGCTTTGGGGCGGCACGCCGGTGGTCGTGGGCGTGTTCCGCACGTCGGGCGTTCTCGGCAACAACTCGCTGATCCTGCCGCTGGCCGAGTTACAGCGCCTCCAGCAACGTCCCGGCAAAGTCACGGCCTTCCACGTTCGCGTGAACCGACCGGAGGAGACGGCGGCTGTGCAGGCGCGACTCCAGACAGCGTTCCCGAGTCTTTCCGTGATGCCGACCGAGTCAGTGGCGGAGAACAACCAGATGTTGCGTTTGATACGGGCCATCGCGTGGAGTTTCTCGGTGGTGGCCGGGGTGATTGCGCTGGTGGTGGTGCTGAACACGCTGTTGATGTCGGTGATCGAGCAGACGCGCGAGATCGGCATCCTGTCGGCGGTTGGCTGGCAGACAGGACGGATCATGGCGCTGATTTTGTGGGAGGGCTTGCTTCTTGGATTTCTCGGCGCGTTGATTGGATTGGGAATCGGAGTGGGCGGCCTGGAAGGGCTGACAAGCCTGCCGCGGATGCAGGGATTGATCGAAGCCGAAATGAGCGTCCAACTGCTCGGTGAAGTCTTGCTTACCGCCACGCTTCTCGGCGTGCTCGGCAGCCTGTACCCGGCCTGGCGCGCCGCGCGCCTCGATCCCGTCGAGGCGCTACAATACGAGTAAACGAACGATGCAACTCCACACCCAATGGCCGGTGAATCTCGCGGACGACCAACCGCGCTCCGGGATGCCGATGGAATGGTGGTTCGTCCAAGGCTTCTACGAGGGCGAGTGCACCGGCCGCCGCGAATTCATGGCGGCACTGTTCCGCTACAACTACAAACAGCAGGAAGCTTTCTCGATGCTCCTGGGCATTCTCGACCCGGTGTCTGGCCGGACCGCGACGTTGTCACAAGTTGACCCGGCCACCTGCACGATGTTTATCAACGCCGTCCGTGCGTCGGCCTCCAGCGAGTTCGACCCCGTCGTGTTGCGCGCGCTGGCCGACGAAGTCGCCGAGTACGGTCCGCCGCGTCCGGTCCGCAACGAGACGACGCCCGTCGAGATCGCGTCTGCTCCGTTTCGTGTGAAGTGGAACGACTTTGAACTCGCGCACGAAGCGGACACGTTCGTCTTGAATTTCGCCGAGCCGGAAACCGGTCGTCAGTGCCGGCTTCGTCTCCAGCCCGTTCATCCACGGATTCATCTCGCGGACATCGCCGTGATCGGCGACGACTCGATGGATTATCTTTCGTATCCGCGCCTCGCCTTGACCGGCGAAGTGGATGGAGAAACGGTGCGCGGCCAGGCGTGGCTCGATCATCAATGGGGCAGCCACGGCTGGATCGTGGCCGGCACCGAGCGCGAACACGTCCTCGGCTGGGACTGGCTCGGCGTCCAACTCGAAGATGGACGCGACCTGTTGGTGATGGTTCACCGCGAACAGCGCCGGCAGGAACGCCTCTGCCAGTACGCCATCCTGCTCGATGCCAACGGCCCGGCCCGCTTGATTCGCGAGTTCGACCTGACGCCGACAGCGTGGTGGACAAGTCCCGCAACGCACACGCGCTATCCGGTCGCGTGCCGTCTAACGGTGCCGGAATTGAAACTCGAACTTGATTTCACTCCTACAACGGAGAACCAGGAAATCCAGACGTTGGCTCCGCTGCGTGCTGTCTGGGAAGGCGCTGGTCGCATTAGCGGCACGGCAACCGGCCGGGCGCGGCTCGAACTTCACGGTTACGCTTATGTTTTCGGTTTGCGCGAACATCTCGACAGTCGTGTCCATCGCATTCGCCGGCACCTTGAGAGTTATCTCCCGCGTACCATCACAGACGCTGCGATGGTTCGGTTTGCCGGTCAGGCGCACGGGAAGTACGACCCGGAGGCGCAGACCGCGGTGCTGTCCACGCCGTTGTGGGACCTGCTGGATCGCGGCGGCAAGAACTGGCGGCCGGTGTTCGTCTTCTTGATGCTCGACGCGCTCGGCGTGGCGCCGGAGCCGTACGAGTTGCTCTTCAGTTTCACCGCCGAGATGCTCCACGACGGCGCGCTGGTGATTGACGATATCGAGGACAACGCCCTGGTCCGTCGCGGCGCGGAAGCCATCCATCTTCGCTACGGTGTGGATGTCGCTATCAACGCCGGCAACACGGCGTACTTCCTTCCGCTGGCGTTGCTCCGCGATTACCCGCACCTGAACGACGCTCAGCGCCTCGAACTTTACCGGATCCTGACACGCGGCTTTGTGCGCGCGCACTTGGGGCAGGGACAGGATATCTACTGGTCACGGCATCTCACGGCGAACCGGCTGGATGAATGGATGAATGATTCGCTCGGTCCCAAGATCGTCCAACTCTACTCCCAGAAAACCGCTGCCGTGGTGGAGTGCGCTTCCGAAGCGACCTGCGTGATTGCCAAGACCGACGCCGCCACTCGTCAAGCTTGTGCTGATTTCGGGCGCGCCTTTGGCGTGGCGTTCCAGTTCGTAAACGACATTGTGGATTTCACGCCGGGACGGATTGCCAAGGGACACGGCGGCTGCGACATCGCCGAGGGCAAACTCACCTACGTCATCTTTCGCGCCTTGGAACGGCTGGCCGGAACTGATCGCGCCCGGCTCGGCGAAATCCTCTGCTCGCCGTCGTTGCGCGCGGCGCCGGCAACGCTGGCCGAGGGGATCGAATTAGTCCGCCACTCCGGCGCGCTCGAAGCCTGCCGTCAGGAAGCCCGCGCGATGGTCGAGGAACAATGGAAGCGATTCTCGTCTTGCGTGGCGCCCTCGGAGTCGAAGGCCATGCTTCGTGTCCTGTATCGTTTCATCCTGAGCCTCGGTGAAGATGAACGCGACATCGAATTCGCTCCCGGCAATTGATCGCGTCCGTGCCGCCCGCGACCTTGCGCTGCAACGGCTCGCCGAGTTGCAGTCTCCCGACGGCTCGTGGCCCGGACAGGTCGAATCCAACGTGCTGCCGACCGCGCTGTTCATCATCATGTTGCGCACCACCGGCCTTATCGAGAAACCCGGCCAACGCGAGCTGGAGTCGCGACTGCTGCGCGACATCGCCCGGTTCACGAATTCCGACGGCGGTTTCTGGAAGTTCCCCGGCGCGTCGTCGAGCAAACGTCTCACGCTCCTTGCTGTCACGATGATGCGTTTGGCCTCCGGCCCGTGCGAGGTTCTGGCGCGAGCCGAACAGTTTCTCGCGCACGGAAAGACAGACGCATCGTGGGAGCGCGATTTGGATTTGCTTGTCGTCGCGCCGTTGATGGCCGTGCACGCCGGCTTTAGGCGTCCGCTACTGTTGTCCTATCTGCCGCGCCCGCGTTGGCCCAGCCGTCATCTGCATTTCTTCTGGCACTGCGGTTGGCCGGGGTTGAATATCCTCTTGGGAAGCCGCCACGCCCAGGAGTACGCCGCACAGATTCGCCAGACGCAAGATCCATCCGGTGGCTGGGCGATTGGTTCCTACGTGACGATGTTCAACGTGATGGCGCTGGTCAAGGCTGGCGCTACGACTGACGATCCCGCCGTGACGAAAGCGCACGAATCCCTGCTGCGCGACTTCATCAACGAGCGCGGCGTAGCGGCTTGGCGCGGCCATGTGGTGAATACCGGATACGGCTTGGATAGTTGTCTGCGCGCGCAAACGGCCAGGATGCGGCAGGAGGCGCTCGCATTTCTGCTGGGTGTGCAAACCAGCGATGGCGGTTTCGCGTGGGGTACGTCACTCTATGATACGGATGCGGATGCGACCGCGCATGTCCTGCGCGGTTTTCCCGGTATCGCGGAGAGCGCGCTGCGCCGCGGCGTGGAGTTCATGCTGGCGCGACAGAACCGGGATGGCGGTTTTGGTGCTTGGACCCAATCACCCGTCGCCGGGCGGCGCGGTTCGTTTGGTGTGTTGCTGCAATTCCTGTTCGACATGCCGACTGCCGATGTGACCGGTCGCGTCGTCGAGGTGCTGGCATCCGCTGAACATCCAGACGTCCAGAAGGCGCTGGCGTTCTTCCGCAGGACGCAATGCCGCAACGGCGGGTGGTGGTCGCGGTGGTGGGCCGGCTACCTTGCTGGCACGAGTTTTGTCCTGCGCGCGTACGCTGCGCTGGGCTTGTGCGACGAGCGGGCCGTTGCGTTTCTACTTCATCATCAAAACGCCGACGGCGGTTGGGGCGAGACGATTCGCTCTGATGAGGATATTCGCTACGCGGGGCAGGGAGACAGCACGCCGCTGCACACGGCGCATATCACGTCCACGTTGCTGCGGCTCGGTCATCCGCCCGACAGTCCCGTCATCGGCCGTGCCATCGAGTATCTGCTTGCGACGATGTCGCCCGATGGCCGGTGGCATGACGACCAGTGTACCTTCAGCATCGTTGCGCGCTGTTTGTACTATCGCTACGAGTTCCTGAACTACGTCCTGCCGCTGGATGCCCTGACGGATTATCTCCGCGCCAACGATTCGTAGCGGTCCCGGGGGCCAATGGCGTCGTCGAACTCACGCCGTTTGAGTTCCTCGACCGGCTCGCCGATCTCGTGCCGTCGCCGCGCAAGCACCGGCATCGGTATCACGGCGTCTTTGCGCCGAATCACAAGCTCAGGCCCGCCGTCACGGCGCTGGCTATCGGGAACATCGGCAAGCGGCGCGAGGCTGTGACCGGTGGGCATGCGGCCGGCCTTCGCGCCACGGGGGGCTGTTGTGACGCGAATCCGAATCAAAAGCCCCGCTCCCACGACACGTCACGGATTGCCTGGGCCAAGCTGATGGCGAGGGTCGGGGAGGAGTTTCCGCT
>JAJTED010000025.1 GCA_021300535.1 Planctomycetaceae bacterium
TTGTGTGGATGCCAGGCCCGGAGGGCCGGGTTGATTCGAAGCGGGCGGCGGCCCGCCAAGCGAACCGCGGCACGATGCCGCGTGTTCGCGTGGATCATGTCCCCGGGTTTCCACCCGGGGCTTCTTGTGCGGATGCCAGGCCCGGAGGGCCGGGTTGATTCCAAGCGGGCGGCGGCCCGCCAAGCGAACCGCGGCACGATGCCGCGGGTTCGCGTGCATCACGCTCCTGCGCAGTCCAATGTGAACTAGCTGCGGCGGTCGATGGGCACGAAGTCGCGGAGCGTCTCGCCGGAGTAGATCTGCCGCGGGCGGCAGATCTTCTTCGTCGGCGAGTGGTGCATCTCGATCCAGTGGGCGATCCAGCCGGGCAGGCGTCCCATCGCGAACAGCACCGTGAACATCTGCACCGGGATGCCCATCGCCCGGTAGATCACGCCCGAGTAGAAGTCGACGTTCGGGTAGAGCTTCCGCTCGATGAAGTACTCGTCGGCCAGCGCCACCTCCTCGAGCTGCTGGGCGATGTCGAAGATCGGGTCGTGGCGGGCGATCTTGGCGAGGAGCTTGTCGCAGATCGACTTGATGAGTTTGGCCCGCGGGTCGTAGTTCTTGTACACCCGGTGGCCGAAGCCCATGAGGCGGAAGCCGGAGTCCTTCTTCTTGGCGAGGTCGACGTACTTCTTCACGTCGCCGCCGTCGGCCACGATCTTCTCCAGCATTTCCACGCAGGCCTGGTTGGCGCCGCCATGCAGCGGCCCCCAGAGGGCGGAAATGCCGGCGGAGATGCTGGCGAACAGGTTGGCGTCGCTCGATCCCACCATGCGGACGGTCGAGGTTGAGCAGTTCTGCTCGTGGTCGGCGTGGACGATGAGCAGCGTGTCGAGGGCGTCGGCGAAGTCGGGGTCGACGTGGTATTCCTCGCACGGCACCGCGAACATCATGTGGAGGAAGTTCTCGCAGTAGCCGAGGTCGTTCTGCGGGTACATGAGCGGCTGGCCGCACGACTTCTTGTGGCTGTAGGCGGCGATCGTCGGCAGCTTCGCCATCAGCCGGTGCACGCTCACCTCGACCTGCCGCGGATCGCGGACGTCGAGGGAATCCTGGTAGAAGGTGGACAGGGCCCCCACCACGCTGCCCACGATCGCCATCGGATGGGCGTCCCGCGGGAAGCCGCCGTAGAAGCTCCGCATGTCCTCGTGGATCATCGTGTGCCGCGACAGCGACGTCCGGAACGCGTCGAGCTCGGCGGCGGTCGGCAGCGTGCCGTAGATCAGCAGGTGGGCGACCTCCACGAAGTCGCACCGCTCGGCCAGCACCTCGATGGGGTAGCCGCGATAGCGGAGGATCCCCTGCTCGCCGTCGAGGAAGGTGATCGCGCTGGTCGTCGAGCCGGTGTTGACGAACCCCTCGTCGAGCGTGATGCAGCCCGTCTGACCGCGGAGCTTGGCGATGTCGAGGGCCCGCTCCCCTTCTGTGCCCACGACCAGCGGGATGTCATAGGCCTGGCCGCCGATCTCGAGGCGGGCGGTGCCGTCGGACCGCGTGCCCGGCCACGGCGGCGTCGCGGGGGCTGTGGGCTTGGGGGCGGCGGTCATGGCGTGGTCTCCCGGGGCGTCTCACGGCTGGGCACAGGCCGGGACGGGGCACGGTGGCGGCCCGACCAGTGGAATGGACGGCGGCAGTGTAGCCCTGGCCCCCCGGGCGGGCAACGAGGACGCGTGGTTCGCGGCGCGTGATGGAAGACCGGGTCGCGTCAGCGGGTCGTCGTCGGCCGGCTGGCCGTCATGGGGCGCGTCGCGCCGGGCGACTCGGCATCGAACACGCTCCACACGGGCGTCCGCTCGCGGAGCTTCCGCAGGTAGTCTTCGGTGGCCTTGCGTTCCCGGTCCGCGACCAGGGTCGCGCGGATGCCCACCTGGGCTTCGATGAAGGGCGTGCGGCCGGCGTCCTTCCGTTCCACCACGCGGACGATGTGCAGCGCGGCCTGGTCGGCCAGGTTCGGCGACGGCTCGTCCTCGATGATGGCGCTCAATTGGCCCACGGGCAGCGAGAAGATCGCCTCGTCGAGTCGCTTCGATGCCAGGCTGCCCGCGTTCGTCCAGTCGAAGAGGCCGCCCTGCCTGGCCGTGGGGCCCTCCGACCGGGCCTTCGCCACTTCGGTCAGCGGCTTGCCGGCGAGAACTTCGTTGCCCATCGACGCCAGCAGATCCCAGGCCTGCTTCCGCGATCGGCGGCCGCCGATCTTGACCGTCAGCGCCTCGAACCGGGCCTTGGCCGGGAACTCGTAGTCGGCAAGGTGGTTCTGGTAATAGGCGATCATCTCGGCGTGGGCGATCTCGTCGTCGTTCTTCGTGTTCTTGCGCATCCACTCCTGGGACAGCCCGCGCTCGAAAAACATCTTCCGCATCCGGTCGAGCGACTGCCCCTTGGCCCGCAGCTGCTGTTCATACTCCAGCGAGTTGGCGACGCCCGCCTCCTGCATCATCTTGGGGAGAAACTGCTCGTCGAAGGCCTTGTCGACGTTCTTGCGGATATCGGGGATCTTGTCCTCGGGAATCTCCCGCAGCGCGTCGACGTAGATGAGGAGCATCTCGACGTGCTGGGGCAGCACCTGCTGGCAGATCTGCAGTTTCAGCTTGCGCAGGTCCTCCGGCGGCATGCTCGGCCCCGCCTTTTCGAGATACTCCAACGCCTTGGGCGTGAGCAGGTCGCCCTCGAGCACGACCTCGGGCCCGACCCGGGCCACGACCATCGCCATCTCCAGCGACTGCGCCTGCGGGGGCACGGCCGCCGTGCCGGTCGCGGGCTGCTCGTAGGCGGCGGGCACGACGCCCCCGCTTCCGGCCGTGCCCGGGCCCACCGCCTTGGCGACCTCGGCCGCGATCAGATCGCGGACCGGCTCCAGGGGCGCCCCGGGATGTTCCCGGATGCTCGAGAGCACATGGTTGTCGAGCGGTTTTGGGCCCGCTGTCGGCCAGCCGGCGGGCCGCGACACGGCCTTGGGCACGTGGGGCACGAGCGCCGGGCCGACTCCGGCCCGCGTGCCTGCGGCGCCGGCCGCGGATGGGCTGGCGGCCAGCGGGTTCGTGTCGGCTGTTTCCGACGGCGCCGCGGCCGCCACGCGCATGCTCACGGCCAGGCACAGGACCAGCGGGATCGGCCCGTGGAGGCGAGCGCGACGTGTGGCGAACGCTGTCACGATGCGGTGGTTTCCGGGCGTGGGCAGCCGAGTCTCGGCCGAGGGGGGCGGGACTATAGAGAGAGCCCCGCGGCCGTCGCAAGCCCGTCACGGCCCGGGTTTGGTGGCGGTCGGCTGCTGCAGGAGGTAGGCGAGCAGGTGGGGCAGGTTCGCCTCCCCGACCTGGTCGATCATGTTTGCCGGCATCGGCGAGGTTCGGGACGTGGCCGCCTCCTCGATGTCCGCCTTGGCCACCCGCACCTCCTTGCCCGTCGCATCGGCGAACACGACGTCGCCCCCCTCCTCGCGGAGGCGGAGCCCCGCGACCACGCGGCCGTCGGCGAGCGTGACGATCGTCGTCCGGAACGCCTCGTCGACATTGCGGCTCGGATCGAGGATGTCCTCCAACAGTCGTGCCGGACCACGCTGCCCGATGCCGTCGAGCTGCGGGCCGACGAGACCGCCGCGCTGCCCCAGGCGGTGGCAGGCGGCGCAGTGCTTTCCGAACAGTTCGCCGCCGGTGTCGGCCGAGCCGCCCGCCTTGCCGAAATGACCGGCCACCTTGCCGATCACCTGCTGGATCCGCTGGTCGGCCGGCTGGAGGCCGGCGGTCAAGGCCGTAATCCGGCCGTCGAGATCCGGCACGCCGCACTGCTTGAGCCGGCCGACCACCTGGCGGTCCTGAAGCAACAGCGGCGACGCCCGCCCAGCGGCGATCAGCCCGAGGAGCAGGTCGGCCCCGTCGTTTCGCGAGAGCAGCACCATCGCCCAGTCCTTCTGCTGCGCCGCGTTGGCCGTCTTCATCGCCACCCCGATCGCCTCCCGCAGCGGCGTTGACTCGACCCCCGCGCAGCGTTGGGCGAAGGCGATCCGCACGGCATACGGCTCGGTCGGCACCGGGATCACGGCCGCGGCCGCAGCCAACGTGCGGCGTTGGTCGAGCGCCAGCAGGGCGTCGATCGCATCGTTCCGCACCGCATCCGTCGAGACGGTGTTTGTGGCCAGCCGCAAGATGTCTTCCCAGGCTGCTGCGAGCCGGGGCTCCATCACCACCCGGGTCACGGAGACCGCCGTGCGGATGGCGGGCTCGGGCTTCTCCGCGCTGGACCCGGATAGAACCCGGAGGGCGAACGTGACCGCCCAATCGGCGACGTCCGTGTCGGCGGTGGGGGCACGCCCCGCAGTCAGCGCGTTTCCCAGCAGCGCCTGCAGAGCAGCCGCTTCGAGGGCGATGTCGCCGTCGCAGGCGGTCCTTGCCGCCCGCGCGGCGTCCGCAACCTGCTCCCCGCTGCACGCCTCGGCCACGGCCTGCAGCGGCGTCATCCACGTGTTCACCGGCAGGTCGCGGCGACTTTGCCACGCGAGCCACGCCGCCGCCGGAGTCTTGACCGTCGCCGCCAGTTCGGCGAGCAGCAGCGCTTCGGTGCTCAGCGTCTCGATGTCGATCGCCGCCAACTCCTCGGGCTTCGCCGCCACGATCTGGCTGCGGACCGCGATCCGCAACGCATGGATGAGCTGCGTGTCATTTGGCGGGGTTTCCGCCAGGCAGCGAAGCAGAGGCTGGAGCGAACGGATCGACGGATGGGCCGCCACCGCCTCCGTGGCCGCCCGCCGCACGAACGGATCGGGGTCGGCAAGCCGCCCGCGGACGAGCTCGGCCCGCGACTCGTCCCAGCCCGGCAGGGCCGCGACCGCTTTCACCGCGTGCACGCGGACGAGCCGTGCGTCGTCCGCCAGCGCCGCCGCGGTCGTCGCCGCGTCGAGCCTGTCTAGCAGGGCCAGGGCCCGGACCGCGCGGGCCCGGTGGTGTTCCGACGGCGACGGGCGGCGGAGCAGCTCCACGACCGTGGCGTCGCCACGGCCCCGCTCCACGAGTTCTTCCATCGCCAGCCGACGGACCGTCTCGTTCGCGTCTCCGAGTCGTTCCGCCAGCGCGGCGGTGGCGAGCTTCGTCAGGTCCATGGGCACCGCTGCATCGACCGGCGTCGCCCCCGGCTCCCCCTTCCACACCACCCGCCAGATCCGGCCGCGTTCACGGTCACGACGTGGGTGCTTCAGGTCCACCTCGTAGTGGCCGATGATGCAGTTGTAGAAGTCGGCGACATACAGCCCGCCATCCGGCCCAAGCTGCAGGTCCACGGGCCGAAACCAGAGATCGTCGCAGGTCAGGAAGTCGGTCGGCTTCTCAACCCACGGCGACGAGCCCCGCCAGGTGATCGCGTCGGCGTGCACCCGGCAGTTGACGACGTTGCCGACGAACGCCTGGTCGCGGTAGGCGGCGGGAAATCGCTCGGTCTCGCTGATGGCCACCGCCCCGATCCCGGTCGAGCCGTGGCCATCGGTCGTCGTGTCGGGCGCCAGCCCGAGTTTCCCCTTGCTCGCCCCGATGCCCGCGTACTGGGCCCCCGCCAACAGCATCGTCAGCGGCCGGCTGTGGCAGTCGGCGTTGAACCGGTTTCCGAGCGCGTCGAACACCATGCCGAAGGGATTCGTTTGTCCCCAGGTGACCTGCTCGATGGCCGAGCCATCGGGCCGGAAACGGTAGGTATTGCCCGAGTTCAACTGGAGGACGACGTCGCCTTCACCGCGGAGCTTCACCCGCGACGTGTTGCGGAAGCCGTGGTTCGCATACACCCAGCCGTCGGCGCCGAGGCGGAACGCATTCTGGTTCCCGTGCGTGTCGATGAAATCGAATGGCCCGTAGAGAACCTCCCGCAGGTCGGCCCGGCCGTCGTTGTCCGTGTCGGTCAGTTTCCAGATGTGCGGGATCGACCAGACGATCGCCGCCGTCTTCCCGCCCGGCGGCCGCGGCAACGGCAGGACGCCGATCGGGATGTTGAGCTCGTCGGCAAAGAGCGTCGCCTTCCGGGCCCGGCCGTCAGGGCCGAAGTCTTCGAGGATCGTCAGCCCGTCCCGCGGCTTCCTGTCGGCGGGGGCGGCGAACGGGTATTCGACCGAGTGCGTCACCCAGAGCCGGCCCCGGGCGTCGAAGGCCATGTTCATCGGCTTCTGGATCTGCGGCTCTGCCGCGACCAGTTGGATGTCGAAGCCCGGCGGGAGCTTGAACTGCGCCCGCTGCGCTTCCGGGGGCAGCGGTTCGGAATTCACCACGGGGGGCGCGGCAGCCGCGAGCGTGGCGAACACGACCGCGAGGATGGGGATCGGCAGGCCCGAAGCCAGACCCGACTGGAGGCCCGTGCGAGACGCATGCATCTCCCGCATTGGATCGATCTCTCCTTACTTGCCGCGAACCTGGAGAAGCAACGCCACGCCCTTCTTGTTGCTGATGACCACGTCGGTGTGGCCGTCGCCGTCGACGTCCTGCGTGGTGAACTGCGTGCCTACGCCGCTGTCGTTGTCGATGCGGTGCGGCGTGAGCGTGACCACGCCTGAAGCGTCCTTTTTTGCCTGGAACCAGTAGAGCAGCGCCGGATCGGAGGGATGCTGGTCTCCGCCAGGGCCGTGCGCCCAGAAGCGACGGCCGGTGACGAAATCCTTGATGCCATCGCCGTCGATGTCGACGTGATTGAGCGCGTGGGTCTGTCCCGGCAGTGCGAACAGGCCGCGATCGCCGAGCAGGAGACAGAATTTCTCCCCGGCCACGCCCACGCCCACCTCCAATCCGGGCTCATTGAGCCGCGGTCGATCGACCAGTTCCTTGAACGACGCTGCCATGGCGTCCGTCTCGATCGTGCCGACGAGCGAATCGACCACGGTTCCCGCATAGCCCGCGATCGGTCCCTCGACGGCGGAGCCGGTCTCGGCAAGTTGCCGGGCCTTGGCGCTGAGCTCGGCGTTGGCCCGCCATCCGACCTTCTTGGCGTCGCCACGGGCCTTGTTCAAGCCGCCGTAGATCTCCGCTTCCTCCGCGGTGAACGTGTATCCGTCCGGGGCCTTTGCCAAGGAAGCCGGCACCGGAAAGAACGCGTTTTGAACGAAGAACGGCTGATCTTTTTCGAGCCGCTGCTGCAACCACCAGAATCCCGTGGCGTGGGCCGAAGAGCAGATCACGTCGTTCCGCTTGTTGCCGTCGATGTCGATGGCATGCATGTCGGCACAGGCAGGAGCGGGCAGCTTGTGAATCTTCCACGGCATGCCGTCGAGCGCGGCAGGCTGTTCGTACCAGCTCCCCGCGACCATGACGTCGAGTCTGCCATCGCCGTTGATGTCGCCTGCGCCCAGGCCGTGGGAGAAACGTTGCGTGCCCGGAGCGTTGGTCCCCGAGATGCTCACCCGCTCCCAGGGCTGCGTCGGGTCTTTCCCGGGCTGGAAGGAGCACATTTCGGCCTGGTGCCCCAGGAGCAGCACCCGCTTCCCGGTGCCGTAGAGGTCGACGTACTGCGGGGATTCGTTGCAGGCGTTGTCTTGAATGACAAACTCCTGCCATTTGTCTCCGGCCGGACCGGGATTTTTGTACCAATGACAAGGCTTGCCGGGGAATCCGACGACGATCTCGTCGGGGTGCCCGTCGGCATCGACGTCGTCCGCGAAGACCGCGAAAGCCTCGCTGTAGCCCCCGGGCCCGTACGTGCCAACCTTCCGGATGACGTGCGGCTTCCAGTCGGGAGCCTCGTACCAGAGTTCACCCACGAGGATATCGGCCTTGCCGTCCTTGTTGACGTCGGCCACGGCCGAGCCTTCGGACCGGAACTTGGTGTCGAGGACGATCTTCTTCCAGGAAATCGGGGCGGCAGGCGATTGCCGCGGTGCGGCCGACGCAACCATCAGCAGCGCGGCAAGGCCCACGGAACCGACAGGAATCCGCACGGCAGCACCTCACGATTGGCGGGTGAGAGGTAAATGAATGGGCCTCCAGAGTATACGATCCAAGACGGTTGCCAGCTTCCAATTCATGAGCGGCTTTTTCATGGCGGTTCCGCAGCGATGTGCCGGTCGATGGGCGATCGAGCCCGCCGCCATTGGCACACGCTGGCAGACCTGCCGTCGATCGTGCTACCCTTGCTCGCGTGCGTGTGATGGTCGTGTCGGCCCCCATCGACCCCAGGCTGTGTCGACGGCCGGATCGCTCTGCAGGCACACGATTTCCTTCCCCGTGGTGGAGCGGAGCAGCGTGATGCGAGGCATTCTGTATCTCGTCGTCTGGGCGGCGGTGGTCGCGTCGGTGCATGGTCGACCCACGGCCGGTGCCGAGCCGCACAAGCCGGCGCGGCTGCTGGTGGTGAGTGTGACCATGGGCTTTCGGCATGCATCGATCGGCACGGCCGAGTCCGTGCTCGAGGAACTGGGACGCTCGACCGGTCTCTTCCACTGCGACCACCTGCGGATGCCCCCGGGCCGGCTGCCCCGGCCCAAGCCCCCGAAGCGGCCGCCGGACGTGTCGGACGAGGAGTGGAAGGCGCAGGAGGCCGGTTTCAAGCAGGCGCAGGAGAAGTTTCGCCGTGACGAGGAGGCGCGGCAGAAGCTGCTGGCGGCCGAGTTCGCGAAGGTTTTCTCGGCCGCAGCGCTCCGCGATTTCGACGGCGTGATCTTTCTGAGCACCACGGGCGAACTCCCGGTGCCCGACCTCGGGGCGTTCCTCGACTGGATCAAGTCGGGCAAGGCCTTCATCGGCTTTCACGCCGCGACCGACACCTTCAAGAGTTCCGATGCCTACTGCGACATGATCGGTGGCCACTTCGCCGGCCATCCCTGGGGCTCCGGCGGCGAGCATGCCTTCGTGGTCCACGAGCCGGGGCACCGCGTGACGGCCATGTTCCCGGAGCGGTTTCGCTGGAAGGACGAGATTTATCAGTACGACCTCCGCTACAAGCCGGAGAACCTCCGCGTGCTCGTGAGCCTCGACATGCAGGCGAGCACCCCGCAGGAGCCGTGGCACGTGCCGGTGGCCTGGGTCCGCGACTACGGCAAGGGCCGCGTGTTCGCGACCAACTTCGGCCACAACGAGGCCACCTGGCGGGAGCCGATGTTCCAGAAGCACATGGCCGAGGGAATCGCCTGGGCGGTCGGCCGGTTCGACGCCCCGTCCGCACCGAACCCCGAGGTGCAGGCGGCGGAGTACCTGCGGAGCGTGGTGGCGGCGGCCGCGGCGGCCACGCAGGCCGACGCCGCCGCGTTGCGGGGCAAGGTCGACGCAAAGATCGCGAAGGATCCGACCTGGGCCGTCGGTCTGCGGCCGATGCTTCTCGAACTTCGCGGGCGGAAGCCGGAGGAGCGGGCGGCCGCCTACGCGCAGGTGATCGCCGCAATCGAGAAGCCGTGAGCGACAGTGCTTCGCGGCTCCGCTGGCCGCACCTGCTCGTGGTGCGGCCGCCGAAAGATGGGCGGGGGCGCGTGCGTTTCGAGGTCCGCCATCGCAACGCGATGACCACGCCCCCTGCGCGACCCGACGTCACTGCACTTTGACGGAGTGGAGGGAGTCCCAGGTCCACGGGTTCCACGACAAGAGGCGGAACACGATCCTCCTGCCCGTCGAGATGATCTGGGCCGGCACCGCCATGAAAGCACGACGGAACGTCGTGAACTCCATCTGCAGCAGCTTGTACGTCTCGGCACGGTGTTCTTCTGCCTCACGGCCTCCCTCCGGAAGCGGCAGCGCCATCGAGGCCGTCAGGCTCCAGGCCAGCGATGCGATCACCATGGAGGCCCAGTTGCTCAGGAGCGTGTCGACGGGCGCCGAGAGCGAGCAGGCGTCGCCCTTGAGCTGCGCGAACAGGTTCTCCTGATTGCAGCGGTGATGTCCATCAGCCCCCGAACCCGCGAGTGGGCGGCGGCGTGGCCCATGAGCACGGGGTTCCGTTCGCGTCCCTGCATCAACTCCTGGGAGAGCCGCACCTGCAACTCCGCCCGTTGGAGGTGCTGCAGGTCGGTCATGCCCGCGGGGAGCCAATGGACCGAATGATGGCCGTATGCCGGCGGAGTCGAGACGCCATCTTCGGCATGAGCCCGGAGATCCGAAAGCCGGGGATCGAGGTCTGGATCGGCCGGAACGGCCCGCCGGTTTCCCGGCCAGGCTTGGGATCTGACGCCAGTTCCTTGTTTTGGTGGCGGCTGGGGGACATACTTGGCCAGGGGGTGCAGGAGGCAACCGACCATGTCCGCATACACGTCGCCATTCGTGCGCAGCCGACTCCGCCACGGCTTCACGCTCGTCGAGCTGCTCAGTGTGATCGCGATCATCGCCACGCTGGTCGCCCTCCTGCTGCCGGCGGTGCAGGCCGCCCGCGAGGCGGCGCGTGCCACGGCTTGTCGCAATCATGTGCGCCAACTCACGACGGCCGTCTTGAATCACGAGTCGAACGTGCGGCATTTGCCGTCTGGCGGATGGAGTGATGTCTGGCTGGGCATCGCGGACCGTGGGAGCGGTGTGGGCCAGCCCGGAGGCTGGACGTTTTCCATCCTGCCATTCATGGAGCAGTCTGCTCTGTTGGAAACGGTCGCGGGCGCGACGGCGGAAGATGTCGCCGCCCGCTATCAGTCCCTCATGTCCATGCCGGTGAGTCTCTTCGCCTGCCCGAGCCGCCGGTCGTCGGCGCCGCTTCCCATGGCAACCTCGGGGTTCCGGGCGGCTCTCGACGCGACTGTTTCGCCCCCCGTCGCCACCCGCTCCGACTACGCCGCCAACGGTGGCACGTCGGCGTCGTGCCCGCCGCTCGAGATCTACCGGTCGATCGCCTCCGATCCCGCCGTCGCGAGCAAGTCGGTGCAAATCTGTCACCGGATGGGCGGAGGAGATGGAAACACGCTGACTGTTTCAATTTCCGCGATGTTCGGCAATGGCGGCCACGGCAACCACGCGGACGACCACGTCGGCATTTGCTCCTCGTGCTCGGATCCTGTCGTCGTCAGCAGTCCGTCGTCGGTCGGCGAAGGCGATCAGTGGACCCGCGACTCAGTGGCGGCCAAGGTCAACCGTCCCGATGGCGGTCTTCCGGACCTGCAAGACGGTCTCGTGTTTCGCATGAGCGCGGTGCGGCCGGCCGCCGTTCGGGACGGCATGTCTTCGACGTATCTTCTCGGCGAAAAATACGTGGCTGCCGGCCTGGCCAAGGCGGGAACCGACGCTGGTGACACCGCGCCGCTGTTCGTGGGCTACTCCGACGACAACCTGCGCTGGGCCTTCGATACCCCCCTGCAGGACACGCACGGCCTGTCGCGACCACAGGCATTCGGCAGCCCGCATCCCGGCGGGGTGAACATGTCGCTCGCGGATGGCAGTGTCAGGTCGATCCCTTACGACGTCGATCCGACGGTGCACAAGGCATTGGCCGGACGAAAAGACGGCATCATCGTCGGGGTTCCCTGACGGTCACAGGCTTGCCCATCGGCCGGATTGTGGCTGTGGTCGCGGTTCGTCTCGGGCACACGGCGGCTGGGGCTGCAGGAGCGCGGGTCCCGGTCTCCGGTTTCGCGATCATGGCCCACGGAATCGCCGCGCGTCTGGCCGAGAAGGCAGGCCCGTGGCAGCCCCGCAGGTGGGTCTTACGACCCTACTTCTTGGTGGCGGGCTTGGCCTTGTCCTGCTTCGGCTTCAGGTTCTTCTTGTCGTTTTTCTGCGAGTTGTTGCCCTTGCCCATGATCGAGGCTCCAAGTGGTGGTGGTGATGGTTGGCTCCGTTCGCGCCCTACCAGTCCTTTTATCGGCAACTTTGGCACTGCCATTGAATGGGACCGGTTTTCTCCGACGTCGGTCCGCTGACAGACGCCTACTCCAGCACCTGGTACAGGGGCAGGTGCCGGAAGTAAGCCTCCAGCATCGGCAGCCGCAGCGCCACCGCGGTCTCCGCCGTCGGGCTCTTCGTGCAGCCCATGCCCGTGTACTTCTCACCCGCGGGGCCGGTGGGAAAGGTGTGGAGTTTTCAGCGGCCATCCTCCCACTGCACCAACGCCAGCCAGTGCAGGCCGCGCTCGATGGCTTCCAGCGTCTCCGGACGGCCGCCGCACTGCTCGATCAGTTGGCGCTTCTCAACGTCATCTCCGCCACGCTGCTGGAGCATCTGCCGCAATCCGATGGCCTCCTGGGCGTAGCGCAGCGAGGCGGAGCGAAGTCGTCATCGGTACGGCGAACCGATGGAGCAGGTCACGAAACAGGTCGCCCAACGGCGGTTCAGCCCGCCGTCGCAGAGCGCGGCCGTGCTTCAGGCCGGACGACCTCCTGTTGTGCATCGACCGCTCCTTCGCGGGCTCGCGGAGCCGCGTTTCGGGGGAGCGGTGCGGCATGCGGCAGCAGTCCGCGCTCCCCCGCGTCGCCGACTCGGCCGCGGTGCATCGCAGCCTCGACCGCCTGCACCGCGTCTGGCGATCCCCGGAAGGCCGCAGCGGGAAAGCGGAACGGTGCGGCGAGCATGCGGGCGTAGATCGCCCCGCTATCAAACCGGTTGAGGTTCGCGCCGGCGAGGTACTGCAGACGCAGGTTGCGGTCGGTGGTGATCTCCGCGTCGGCGAGAAACTCCCGCAGGCTGTCGGCGCCGCCGACGCAGCTCGCAAACAGGTCCGTAACCGTGCGGATGCCCACATCGGCGAGCGAGCCGCGGACGGCCGCGAACTCCGGCTGGTCCAGTCGCCGGGCGATCTCGTCCACGTCGATGACCGTCGGTCCGGGCTGACCGAGGAGCACGAGGTCGTAGCCCATGCCTCCCAGCGTGTTGCCGATCACGAGCCCGTCGGAAAAGACCTCGAAGAAAGTGGCGAGCTGGCTTTTCACGGCTGCGTCGCTCGTCTGATAGAGCTGCACGAACAGCGTGAACACCCCCCCCGGCCGGAGCCGCGACTTCGCCAACTCGAAGAACTCGCGGGTGTAGAGGGTCGCCGCGCCCCGGACCCAGGGATCGAGGGGATCGGAGGTGATGGCGTCGTAGGTCCGGGACGTCGAGAGCAGGTGATGCCGGCCGTCGTCGATCACCACGCGGACCTTCGGGTCGCGAAGCACCTCTCCGTTGTGGTCACTGAAGTGCGCGAGCACCGCGCCCGGCACGATCGGCTCGATCTCGACGATCGTCTCGAACTCCACCCGCGGGTCGAGCGACACCGCCTCCGCCGTCACCCCTGCGCCGCAGCCGATCACGAGCACCTCCCGCGGCGATTCGGGCACGAGCGTGGTCAGGTGCCCGAGGAGACGCTGGAGCCGCATGTCATGCGACATGCTCGAGGCCTGGACCTTGCCGGCGTTGTGGTAGAGCGTCAATCCGGTTGGCGTCCGCGTGACGGCCACGGAGGCCTGCAGCCCTTCGCCGACGTACACGAACTGGTTGTCGCCCCCCCACAGCCCGCTGAACCGCCCGTAGGCGACGAGCGCGGGGGAGACCGGCGGCACCAGCCATGCGATGCCGGCAGCCCACGCCAGGGTGAGGCATCCGGCGGACAAGACCGCCAAGCGGCCGCGGGCAGACGACCGCCAAGCCGTCGCCGCGACCGGTGCGAGGGCCAGGCCGGCCGCGACCGCGGCGACGAGGATCAGCAGCCGCTGCATGCCCTGTGAGGAGCACATCCAGACCAGCGGTGCCCCCGCAACCGCTCCGGCGATCGCCCCGAGCGTGTTCGCCGCGGCGGCTGCGGCCACCCGCGTGGCAGGGTCGTCGCCGCCGCGGGCGAGCGCCGCGACGGCCAATGGGAAGCTCGCCCCCCACAGAAACGTCGCCGGCAGCACCGCCCAGAGGCAGCGGACGAGGTCGAGCTGGAACGTGGCGACCGCATCACGGCCGAGCGACGGGTTGATTGGCCAAGCCGGAAGCGAATGGGCGAGCTGAAACGCCGCCCAGGCGATGCCCGCGGGAAGCAGCAACTGACAGAGGCCGAACGCCGTCCGGGCGTCGCCGGTCGCGCGGGCCAGCGATGATGCCCAAGCGCTGCCGAGGCCCAGCCCCGCGAGGAACACGGCGAGGATGATCGCGAAGGCGAACACGCTGCCACCGATCTGGAGCGCGAGCAGCCGCGTCCACGCCACCTCGGCCGCCAGTGCCGTGAGCCCCGAGAGGCCGAGCGCCACGAGCAGGTTGCGGTCGAGTGGCCGCCGTGCGGACTCGGCAGGTGCGGCGGGCGCGGGAGCGGGCGTAAAGCGGGCGACGACCGCGGCCAGCGCCGCCACCGCGAGGTTGCCAGCCACCGCGACGCTCCCCGCCGTGAACAGGTCGACGCGGGGCAGCAGGCCGTAGGCCGCGACCAGGCAGCCGCAAACCGCGCCTGCCAGATTGCCGGCGTAGAGCATGCCCAGGCGGGCATCGGCGGCAGGCGTCCGCGCGACGAATCCGGCCAACACCGGCATGGTGGCCCCCATGAGCACTGTCGGCGGCAGCAGGCAGATGGCCGCGACGAGCCCGCGGATCACAATGCCCAGGTATCCAGCCGGCAGGCTCTCGGCATAGAGCGATCCGAGGGTCGGCGCCGCCCAGAGGAGCCCCGCCCCACATACCGCGATGCCGGCCTCGAGGGCGGCGTAGACCGCGAGCGGGTGCCGTCCGGCAGCGGCCACCTTCGGGGCGATGAAGCTGCCGAAGCCCAGGCCCCCCATGAACGTCCCCAGCAGTACGGCCAGGGAGACCGCGGACGATCCGAGCGAGAGCTGCAGCAACTGAAACCAGACGATCTCGTGGACGAGCGCCCAGCCGCCGCCGACGGCGAACACCGCGAGCACCACCGGCCAGGCCCATGCGGGCGGGCGCGGAACCGCGACGACGTCGTCGTGCATGCGAGCCCGCGGTGCGGGCAACGTCGAATCGGTCGCAGTGGCACTGAGCATGGAACGGGCGGAGGCCATGGGGCCAGGACGCGGCCGTGGTGACTCGCACGGCCCGGAAGGTATAGATCGCCGTCCGGAAAATGCACAAGCGACCGACGGTCGCGGCGGCCACGCCAGCGCCGCTGCCCGCACACCCGAATCGTCAGATGAGGGAATCCGCGTCGCTCCACGGGAGGCCATCCGCATTCCGCTCGGCTCGCGGCTTTTGCTGGTGCGCGTTCTCCAGTCGTGCGTTCGGCTTGACATGCGCGAACGGCACAAAAAGCCCCCGGCGGGAGCCGGGGGACACCGGGTTGCATGCCTTCCCGTGTGCCATGCGATGTGGGTTTGAACCGGGAAATCACGTTGCGTGATGCGGCATGGATGGCGGGATGGTTTTCACACCCGGAGTCCCCGGGTTGCCACCCGGGGCTTCTTGGGCCGGTGACGGGACCGATCGCCTGTGTACGGGTGGTCAACACACGATTCCCTCATCTGACGATTCGGGCTTCCCGGCAACCGGCGCCGGCGTGGCCACCGCGTTGCTGGTTTCGAGGCGCAACACCTGTTGCATCCGACTTACGCCAATTCCACCAGCGACCGCACGCTCGCCAGGAGCTTGTTCGGGTCGGCGAGGGTTTCGGGCCGCAGCGGCACGACCACGGTCTTCTGATCGACGACCCGCACGACGCGGCCCTTCTTGGCCGCGGCCTCCCGGAGCCGCTCCATGGCGCGGCGGTCGTGGTGGCCGATCATGATCATCTCCGGATGCCGCGTGATCGAGTCGATGCCGAGGTCGATCGCCCGGCAGCGGAGCTTGGCGAAGTCGAGCAGGCGGCGGGCCTCGTCGGGGGGCGGGCCGAAGCGGTCGGCGAGCTCGGCGGCGAGGTCGTCCACCTGGCCGGGGGCCGTGGCCCGCGAGAGGCGGCGGTAGACGTCGATCTTGGCGCGGAAGTCGGGCACGTAGTCCCGCGGCAGCCAGGCCTCGCCGGGGAGGTCGATGTGCACCGGTGGCGGCTCGGCCGGTGGCATCTTCTTCATGCCGCGGACGGCCTGCTCGAGGAGCCGGCAATAGAGCTCGTAGCCGACGGTGGCGATGTGGCCGCTCTGCTGCGTGCCGAGGAGGTTGCCCGCGCCACGGATCTCGAGGTCGCGCATGGCCAGGGAAAACCCCGCCCCCATGCTGGAAAACTCCTGGATCGCGCGGAGCCGCTTGGCGGCCGTCTGCGTGAGGCGGGCCGTCTCGTCGACGAGCAGATAGCACCAGGCGCGGTGGTGCGAGCGGCCGACGCGGCCGCGGAGCTGGTGGAGGTCGGCGAGGCCGTAGCCGTCGGCCTCGTCGATGAAGATCGTGTTGGCCCGGGGGATGTCGAGGCCGCTCTCGATGATCGTCGTGGCGAGGAGGATGTCGGTCGTGCCGGCCACGAACGAGAGCATCACCTCCTCGAGCTCCGTCTCCGAGAGCCGGCCATGGGCGATGCCGATCGTGGCCCCGGGCACGATCGCCTGCAGCCGGGCGGCCACCTTGTGGATGTCGAGGATCCGGTTGTGGACGAAGAACACCTGCCCGCCGCGGGCCAGCTCCCGCTCGATCGCCGCGCGGACCAGGTTCTCGTCCCAGCGGCAGACCTTCGTCTCGACGGCGATCCGCGTGGCCGGGGGCGTGGTGAGGTTGGAGATGTCGCGGATCCCGAGCATCGACATGTGGAGCGTGCGCGGGATCGGCGTGGCGGTCATGGTGAGCACGTCCACGCTCGCCCGCAGGGCCTTGAGCCGCTCCTTCACGTCCACCCCGAACCGCTGCTCCTCGTCGACGACCACCAGGCCGAGGTTGGCGATGTGGACGTCGGCCCCGGCGAGGCGGTGCGTGCCGATGACGATGTCCACCCGCTTGCGGGCCAGGCCCTCGAGCGTCTCCCGCTCCTCGGCGGCCGAGGCGAGCCGCGAGAGCGACCGGATCGTGAAGGGAAACTCCGCGAACCGGGCGGCGAACGTCCGCCGGTGCTGCTCGGCGAGCACCGTCGTGGGCACGAGCACCGCCACCTGGTAGCCGGCCTCCACGGCCTTGAAGGCCGCCCGCATGGCGAGCTCCGTCTTGCCGAAGCCGACGTCGCCGCACAACAGCCGGTCCATCGGCCGCGGCCGCTCGAGGTCGGCGCGGATCGCCTCCATGGCCGTGAGCTGGTCAGGGGTTTCGTCGTAGGGAAAGGCCTCCTCGAACTGCCGCTGCCAGGGCGTGTCGGGGGGCAAGGCGATGCCGGGCCGGCTCGCGCGGGTGGCCTGGAGGCGGATCATGTCGGCCGCCATGTCGGCCACGGCCTGCTGCACGGCCCGCTTTTGCTTTTCCCACAGCGTGCCGCCGATCTTGGCGAGCTTGGGGGCGAGCTTCGACCCGCCCACGTACTTCTGCACCAGCTCGATGCACGAGGCCGGCACGTAGATCCGCGTGTTCTCGGCGAACTCGAGCTCCAAAAACTCCTCGGTGCGGCCGTGCTTCTCCAGGAGCTTGAGCCCCTTGTAGCGGCCGATGCCGTGCGACACGTGAACGACGTAATCGCCGTCGTGGAGGTCGAGGAACGTGTCGATGGCCCGCGAGAGCCGCTGACGGACGGGGCGGGCCACGGCGTCGTCGCGATTGAAGAGCTCGGCGGCGGAGACGAGCACGATCTTCTCAGGCACGAGCCGGAACCCGCCCGAGAGTCGGCCGCGGGCGAAGTGCAGCCGGCCGGCCCGGGCCGGCGCCGCGTCGGCGAGCAGCTCCCCGAGTCGCTTTTCCTCCGCCTCCGACGGCGCGACGACCCACACCTCCTGCTCCTTGCCTACGGTCTCGAGCTCGTCCTTGACGCGGTCGAGCACGCCCGTGAACCGCTCCACGCTCTCCGCGGCGAGCGTGGCCGTGGCCTCGAGGCTCGACGGGGCGAGGGCCGCGAGCACGACGGAGGGCAGCCGGTGGAGCCGCGCGAACACGTCGTCGGGCGCGAACAGGCCGGCCGTGCCGCCGAGTCGCTGATGCATCCGCTGCGCCTCCTCGGCGAGCTCCGCCGGCTCCACCAGCGCCACCCGGGCGCCGGCGGGCAGGAGGTCGGCGAGGTGGGCCTGCCGCGTTCCGGCCGTGGCCACGAGCGCCGTGAGGTCGATGCCGGTAAGCGTTTCCACGCTCCGCTGCGAGACCATGTCGAAGGTTCGCAGCCCCTCGATTTCGTCGCCGAAGAACTCGGCCCGCACCGGGCGGTCCCAGTCGGCGGCGAACAAATCCATGATCCCGCCGCGGCGGGCGAACTGGCCGGGGCCCTCGATGGCGTCGGTCGCCTGCCAGCCGCGGGCGGTGAGCCAGTCGGCGAGATCCTCGGGATCGACGCGGCCGCCGACCTCCAGCCGCCGGGTGCCGGCGGCGATCTCCCGCGGGTCGGGCAGCGGGGCGAGCAAGGCCTGGATGCTCGTCACGACCAGCCGCGGCTGTTCCGCCTGCGGCCGCGTCAGCCGCTTCACGACGGCGAGCCGCTCCGCGGCGGCGGGGTCGGTGGTCGCCGTGTCGTCAGCGCCACCGCCAAAATCCTCCACCGCCGGCAGGAGCGTGGCAGTCGCGCCAAAGATCGCCAGGTCGTCGAGAAACGCCTCCGCCTCGGCCGCGTGCGGGAGAACGACGGCCAGCGTGTCGTCGGGGAGGGCCCGGGCGAGCGCCGTCACGGTCAGCGCAGACGCCGAGCCCCAGGTTCCGCCGATCGTGCCGCCATGCCCCGCAAGGAGGCTGGCGACCACCTCGGCGAACCCGCGATGCGCTTCGAGGGTGTCGGCCAGGCCGGGCAGGCGGTGGGCCGCCCGGCCGCGGGAAACGGTCACGGCCATGACTATAAAGTCTCGCGTCCGTGATCGCATCCGCCGCATGGACGCCGGCTTCCGCCGGGGGCTTTTTGTGCGCCAAGAAGCCCCGGGTGGAAACCCGGGGACACCGGGTGTGAAAACCGCCCCGTCGTCCTACTTCTTGATCAGGTCCTTGACGGTCATGCCGGAGGGAATCATCGGCAGCACGTGCTCCTGATAGGGCACCTGAACGTCGAGGATCGCCGGCCCCGGGGCGTCGATCATCCGCCGCAGGGCGGGCACGAGATCCTTCTTCTCCACGATCGTCTCCGCCTGCCAGCCGAAGCCCTTGGCGATGGCCACGAAGTCGGGGTAGCGGTCGCAGGGAGAGATGCCGTCACCCTGCCCGCAGGCCTCGGGATGGTCGATCGGGCCAAGGTAGGTGTGGGCCCGGTTGCCCTTGAAGAACCGGTCCTCCCACTGCACCACCATGCCGAGGTGCTGGTTGTTGAGCAGCAGCACCTTGACCGGGATGTTTTCCGTCTTGCAGGTGGCGAACTCCTGGACGTTCATGAGGATGCTGCCGTCGCCGTCGATGTCGACGACCAGCGCCTCGGGCCTGGCCACCTTCGCCCCCATCGCCGCCGGCAGGCCGAAGCCCATCGTCCCCAGGCCGCTGGAGGAGAGCCAGGTGCGGGGCCGACGGAAGGTGTAGAACTGGGCGGCCCACATCTGGTGCTGGCCCACGCCCACGGTGACCACCGTGTCGCGGTCGGCCGTGAGCTTGGAGAGCTCGTGGATCGCCTCCTGGGCGAGGATGCCCGGGTAGCTCGTGTCGTAGGTGAACGGGTCTTCCTTCTTCCACTCGGCGATCCGCTTGTGCCAGGGGGCGAGGTCGGCGGTCGGCGGCTCGACGATGGCGTTGAGCTGGCCGAGGGCGGCCTTCACGTCGGCCACGATCGGCACGTGCACGAGCTTGTTCTTGTTGATCTCGGAGGGATCGATGTCGATGTGCACGATGAAGCCGTGCTGGGCGAAGGCCTCCACTTTGCCAGTCACGCGGTCGTCGAACCGCACGCCCACGGCGAGCAGCAGGTCGGCCTCGTCCACGGCGTAGTTGGCGTACACGCTGCCGTGCATGCCCAGCATGTCGAGCGACAGGGGATCGTCGCCGGGGAAAGCCCCCAGGCCCATGAGCGTCATCGTCACGGGGATGCCCGTCTTGCGGGCGAGCGTCCGCAACTCCTCCGCTGCGTCGGCCGCGATCACGCCGCCGCCCGCGTAGAGCACCGGCCGCTTGGCCCGCTTGATGGCCGCGGCCACCTGGGCGATCTGCTCCGGGTGGGCTGCCTTGCGCGGCTCGGGCCGGTAGCCGGGCAGGTTCATCGGGGCGTCGTAATCGGGCACGATCTGCGCCAGCTGGATGTTCTTCGGCAGATCGACGAGCACCGGGCCGGGTCTGCCGGTGGTGGCGATATGGAAGGCCTCACGCATCACGCGGGCGATGTCGTTGGCGTCGGTCACCAGGTAGTGGTGCTTGGTGATGCCGCGGCACACCTCGACCATCGGCGTCTCCTGGAAGGCGTCGGTGCCGATCACGCTCGTGCCCACCTGGCCGCTGAGCACGACCAGCGGGATGCTGTCGAGCTTGGCGTCGGCGATCGCCGTCACGAGATTCAGGGCACCGGGACCGCTGGTGCCCATGCACACGCCGGGCCGGCCGGTCGTGCGGGCGTAGCCCTGGGCGGCGAAGGCCCCGCCCTGCTCGTGCCGCGGCAGGATCGTGCGGATCTTGTCCTTGGCCCGGGTGAGGGCCTGATGGAGCGGCATGCTCGCCCCGCCCGGATAGGCGAAGATCACGTCCACCCCGTGACGGATCAGCGACTCGACGACCACGTCGGCCCCGGAGGCGAATGCTTCGGTGGCTTTCGGGCGCGAGACGGTGGCCATCGGGGATCTCCTTTTTTGGGGGGGCGGGATTGGTCCGGTGGGCTTGCCGGCCAGCCCCTAACCATACACGACGAAATCGGCCCGCCGAAACGCTCCGCTTCGTACCGTCAGAGCCGGGCGGCCAGCCCCTGGATGTGCACGTTTCGTCGGGGCGCATTCTCCAAAGATTACTCTCGGCTTAATATGCGTGAACGGCCCAAAAACACCGGGTCGCGGACCTTCCCGGGTGCCATGCGCGGTGGGTTTGGAGCGGGGAATCGCGTGCCGTTGTGCGGCATGGGCGGCGGGGTGGTTTTCAAGCCCGGAGTCCCCGGGTTTCCACCCGGGGCTTCTTGGCGCACAAAAAGCCCCCGGCGGGAGCCGGGGGACACCGGGTCAACCGCCGTCCCGTTCTCCATGCGCTACGGGTTCGCACCGGGGAATCACGTGCCGTCGTGCGGCATGGACGGCGGGGTGGTTTTCACACTCGGAGTCCCCGGGTTTCCACCCGGGGCTTCTTGGCGCACAAAAAGCCCCCGGCGGGAGCCGGGGGACACCGGGTAGCGGACCTTCCCGGGTGCCATGCGGTCACGGCCCGAACGGGCTGCCGGTGTCGAAGGGCGAGGCTGGGTCGCCCTTCGGCGGCTCTTCCTGCGGCGGCTCGCCGGCCGCCGGTCGGGCGGGGCGATTCGCGGCTGGAGCGGCGCCGGCGACCGGCTTGCCGAGCTTCTCGAGGGCCTCGACCACCGACTGTTCGTCGGGGTGAGCGTCGAGCCCGGCGGCCGCCTTGCGGAGGGAAGCCGCGAGTTCCTTGGCCGGGGCTGCGGCGTTGCCGAGCAGGCTCGCGAGCCCGGCGGCACCGTCCGCGCCTTCGATCGCGTCGGCGCACACCGCCAGCCGCCAGGCGTTGCGTCGGCAGGCCAGGGTAGGGATCGTCGGTTCGTTGTTCGGAGCCGCGGCCGGCTGACCGCCCGGCTGCCCGGTGCCGCCGGCCACGCGGCGCTCCATCCGTAACCGTTCCGCGGCGGCCAGGTCGGCTTCGAGACCGGTGATCGTGACGCCCCGCACCGACTCGACCGCCCGGGCGGCGTCCACGCCCGCGTTTGCCGTGGCGGCGGCTCCGAGGGCCGCGGCGGCGCGAACCCGCACGTCAATGGAGCGGGAGCCGTCGCCCAGGATGCGGTCGGCCGCCGCCAGCGCCTCCTTCGATCCGGTCTTCGGCCCGAGCGCCTGCATGATCGCCAGGCCGCGGCCGGCCAGCCAATCGATCGCCGCCGCGGGGCCAGTCTTGGGGTCGCCGGTGAGCATCGGCACCAGGGCGGGGCCGACCGCCTTGGCAATCGCGTCCATGTCGCCGCCGGCCTTCGCGGCCTCCGCATGACGGGCCAGGCCGGCCGCGGCCGCGATCCGCACCTCCAGCGGCTGGCGCACGTCGCTCGCGGCCGCGGCCAGCACCGGCGCGGCGGCCGGGAGCGGTCGATTGTCCTTGGCCCGCAGTTCAGCCACGAGCAGCATCGCGTTGACCCGCACGACCCGCTCCGCGTCGCCATCGCGGGCGACCGCCGCCATCGTGTCGAGAACCGTCTTCGCGCCGCCATCGCGGAGCTTGTCCTTGTAGTCGCGAGTCTCGACGGCGGCCTCGACCTTCGTCCAGGTCGAGAACTTCGCGGCCGCATCCTGCGCGGAAGCAGGCACGGAGCCGCACAGGCCGCCGACGAGCAGGACCAGGAAGAGGCATCGAAACCGGGAACGGGTGTCGCGCATGGGGCCTTGGTGCCAGGAGGTCAGAACGGGCTGCCGAAGGGGCTCGGGGCCGCGTCCGGCTGACCGGGCTTGGCCGGTCCCTTGCCCGCGTCGTCAGCGGGCAGCGTTGCCTTGTGCTCGGCGATCACCGGCTCGGCGTCGGCGGCGGAGACGAACTCGAAGCCGCCGTCCGGCCGCAGGCAGAGCAACTCGAAAGGTTCGGGCGGGCGGGAGGATCGCTGGTCGGCCCGGTCTTCCTGACGGCCGCGGACATCGACGATCACGCGGTCGGTGCGGAAATCCTCGCCGCGGGTGCGTCTGTCGCCGGGCTTGTTGAGCTTCTCGTCCACGTTCACGAAGCCTCCCGGCTCCGTCACCAGTCCGCGGAGGGCGTAGTCGCCGGTGCGGGCGCTGGGGGCGAGCACGAGCACCTCCAGCATGCCGGCCTTCATCTTCTTCATGTCGGCCTTGCGGAGCGGGCCCACGAGCACGACCGTCGGATCGGGCACGCTGACCGCGGCGGTCTCGTTGCTCGGCGGCGCCGTCAGTTTGAGCGGCGTGGCGAGCGCCGCGTTGGCGAGGTGCTGCACCGGGAGGTTCACGTTCGGGTTCCACATCTCGAACCGCACGCGGTAGCGATAGGTCTTCCCCGGCTCGACGGACGTGTCGATGAAGCGGAACAGCCTGAACTCCGCTCCCCCGGCCGAACCGGCATCGGGGCCGGCGGCGGGCTGCTGCCGCACCTGCTCCAACACCCACGGGTGCAGGCTGGTGACGCCCCACGAGCCGCGGAGCAACTGCGGCAACGGGCCGCAGTACGGCGGCGTGGTCCTGGGATTGCGCTTGTCCTCGGCCGCGGAGAGCAGATAGCCGTCGGGCACCTTTTCAGACGCGAAGCCGGACCACTCCGTCTGCCAGCGGCGTCCCGCGTCTACCAGATCGATGGGCTCCCAGCGGTCGGCTTCTGGGCCGACGACCGTCCGCTCGATCGTCCAGTCGGCCCACAACGGCATGTCGCGCTTCGCATCCTGGAAGCCGACGCTCTCGAAACGACGGCGATACTCCGCCACCTGCTTGGCGACGGGGATCAGCCCGGTGACGACGGCATAGGGCGCGATCCGGCCTCGCGACGGATCGGCCCCCGCTCCTGCTCCGGGCTGGCCGCCCGCCTTGTCGACGGGCGGTTCGCCGGCGGCGGGCTCGCCATCCCGGCCGCGCGGCCGGGGCCGGGGCCGTTCCGGCGGGGCCGGTTCGGCTGCCGGCGCCTTGGAGGGCAGCACCGCCAGGCCGGCCACGGCCTGCAGTTCCTCGATCCGAAACACATCGGGCTGCGTGCGCTTGGCAAACTCCTCGAACAGCGGTCGGTCGAGCAGCGCCAGTTGTGGCGGGCCGGCCACGGTCGGATTCCGCCACGGATCGATCGCCGTGGCGAGGGGCTGACCCGACCACTTTTCGCCCGCCGGCGCCGTCTTCTCGCGCTCGATGTGCCGTGTCGCTTCGTCCGCCTGCCGGAGGATCGTCTCGGGCCGCTGCTGGGCGGAGGCCGACTTGCTCCGCACCGCTTCGATCCCGCCCCAGGCGAGTCCGAGGGCGGCGAGGCCGATCACTGCCACGCCGAACTTCTCGCCGTGCCGGAGCAGGAAGTCGACGATCGCTTCTTGATTCAACGAGATGCTCGGCCGTTTCATGCCGTCACCCTCCGTCCGAGCCGCGGGCGTGCCGGCCGCCGCGGCGGCGTCGCGGCGGCGTCCGGAGTCGCCGGCGCCGGTGGCTCGAGGCCGACCGCCGCGGCACTCGGCACCGTCGCCAGGCCCACGGTGCCGCGCAGTTCCACCTGCACGTCGTTCGTGCGGTCGGCCCGCTGGTCGGTCTTGGCCGCATCGCCGATCCCGCCAGTTCGACTCTTCGCGCCACCAGCGTTGATCCGTACCTCGCGGACATCGATCGGAATCGGCGCCTTCGCCAGATCGGCGAGCAATGCGTCGAGGCGGCGCTGGTCGATGGTCAGCCGGAGCACGAACGGCATGAGATGCACCATCCGCGCGGCGGGAGACGTCGCCACGTCGGCGGCCGACAATGGCGTGCCGCTGAAATCGACATAGATCCATTCGCGGAGGCTGGCGTCCGGGGCCTCCGCCGGCGTACCCTCGACGCCGGGGGGCGAGCCCGCTCCGGCGGCAGCGCCGCCGAACCGCGGATGCGACGGTTTGCTCAAAGTTCCGCCCTGCGGCCCACCCATCGGCGCCATGTCAGGGGGCTGATCGGCGGTCGCAGCGGGGGCGTTTTTCGGCATCGCAATCCGCGAACCGCCCACGCCGCCCGGCTTTTCCTGCGCCGCCGGGTAGCCCACGGCCAGTTCGGCCACGTTCACAATCGCCGCGTTGTAGACGCCACCGGCGTCCTTGTTGGCGCGGGCGATCACGTCGCAGAACAGCCCATACACCCACAGTTCCTCCTGGGCGAGAACCACCTGGGTCGTGGCTGCCTGCGGATTGGTGGGCAGGGTTGCCCAGTCGAACGAGTTCAGCAGCCGGCGCTGGTCTTCCGCATTCCAGGTGAGCAGTGCCTGAGACCGACGTTCGCGGTCGCCGTCCCCTGCCGCCGGCGGGCGGCCCGTGCCGGCCGGTGTCGCCTGCCGGTCGCCGCCCATCGCCTCGTCCGCACCCATCCGCGCGGGCAGCTGGCGAACGATCTCGGGAATCGTGCTCTGGTAGCGCCGCAGCAGGTTGCGATCGAGACGACCGTTGGGCTTGAGCGTGGTGACGGCCGTGAGAAAGTCGTCGCCGAGTTCCTTCGGCCAGACGCGGAGAAATCCCTGGCCTTCCCAAAACTTCTGCCACTCCGCGAGGGTGTCGCGGCGAATCCGGACGGCGTCGGCGTCGATCTCGGTGGACCAGCCCGCATTGGGATGCGGCTCGACGCGGCGAACGCTCTGCACCGCCTCGAGCTTGCTCCTGATCTGGCCCTGCGACGAGACGATCTGCGCCTGCAGGCCACCGCGGGCGGCGAACAGGAGCGGCAGGAGGAGCAGCGGCACCAGGATCGACAGCAGCCAGAAATGGTGCTTCGCCAGGAGGGCGACCGCGGGGCGGATGTTTTCAGGAAGCTGGATCATGGTCGGGATCGGGTCGCGGCGCTACTGCGCTGCCGGCTCCGGGGGCGGGGGCGGCTTGGGGATGCCAGGCGTGGTCGGCTGCCAGGCGAACTGGAGCGTGAAGTCGTACCGCTTGAGTTCGATGGTCTCGGCATCGGCCGGTGCGGCCGGGCCGCCGGTGGCCGTGGCCGTCGGCTTCGCCCTTTGGATTTGCACCTTTTGGACCTTCGGCGACTCCATGATGATCGGGTAGCCAATGCCGAGTTCGGTGACGGGCACCCGCCTGCCCCCCCAGGGACCGGCCGAGACGAGCACTTCGTCCCCGTTGCCGAGCAACGCCTGCACGAGGGACGACCGCAGGAACTGCTCGCCCTCCTCCGGCTTGTGTCGATCTTCGTTGTGGAAGTGATGGCCCGTGATCTGCACCACCCAGCCGGGGCCTTTGGGGCCGACCTGCGCGGGCGCGGCTTCGGCCGGCGGCGGCTCGGCCCCCTCCGCCGGAGGCGCGGAAGCGGGGGGCGGTGTGGCGGCCGTCCCGCCGACCGAGTGCGTCTCTTCCCACTGCCGCTTCGCGGCGGCGAACCAGGTCGCGAGGTCGGGAAAATACTGCATGTCGAGGCTCTCGATGTGCAGTTCGTTGCGATCGGCCGGATTCGGTGCCGGCTTCCCGGGCGGGTCGCGGGGCAGGAGCGACTCCACCGCCCGCAGCATGTCGAGCGTTTGGAACCGCCGGTTTTGCACGTCGACGAGATACCGCTGCTGGGCCGCGGCCTCGGTCCGCTTGGCCCGCACCTCTTCGAGCGCGGCCGACGCCGCCTGCGAGGCCGACTTGACCGCATCGGCCTTGGCGAATGCGGCGGCGTAGAGCCGTGGCGCGTAGGTGGACCAGGCGAAGAATATGCCGGCGAAGTTGAGTGCGGCCGCGGCGAACAGGCCGACCAGCGCCGCCAGTGCCCAGGGCTTCTTCGCCTCGATGAGCCGGTCGACGACGATCTCCTTGGGCAGAAGGTTCGTCTGCAGGAACGACCCGGCCGCGGCCTGGAGGGCGAGGCCGTAGGCGGTGCCGAAGGCGAGGCGATTTTCGCGGAAGGCGGGAGCCCCAAGCACGGTCGGCCCATCCATGCGGTCGAACTTCTCCAGCCGCTGCACGTCGAGCTGCAGCTGCTTGGCGACGAAGTCGGAGAGCCCACGGAGCTTGGTCGCGTTGCCGAGCAGCAGCACCTTGCCGACCGTCGCCGTGCGGTCGGCGCCGGTGAAGTAGTTGAGCGACCGCTGCAGCTCCGAGGCGAACTCGCTGAACACCGGCGGTCATCACGACGTCGGTCGAGTCGACGCCCATGCACACGAGCACGATCGCGGCCGGCGGCTTGTCGGGGTCGATCGTCTTCGGGTCGGGCAGCTGGTCGAACATCACCATGTTCGCCAGCGCGATCGGGGAGAGCTGGAGGACGTCGACCTCGATGCCCGCCTCGAGGAGCGGCGTGAGCGTCTTGTAGACCTGTTCGCGCTTCATCGCGAACAGCGCGACCTCGGCGTCGATGACGAAGCCGCTCTCCTCCATGCCGCCGGCCAGCCGCTGCCAGTCCCAGGCCACCTGCTCGAGCGGAAACGGGATCTGCTGCCGGGCTTCGTACTTGACGATGTCGGGGATCTTCTTGGCCTCGATCGGCGGCAGTTTGATGAACTTCGAGAGCCCGGCCTGCCCCGGCACCGCCACGGCCACCCGCTCCCCCGTGAGGTCGTTGCGGCTCATCAACTCCGCCAGGGCGGCCCGCACCAGCTCCACCGGATCGGCCTCCGGCTGGGTGAGGATCATCGGGTATTCGATGTAGTCGTAGCCCTCGGCGACGAGTTTTCGGGGATCGGTCGGCGACATGCGGCAGCGGATCGCCTTGAGGGCGCACTTGCCGATGTCGATTCCCCACACGTACGGACTGCGGGCCATGGGCCGTTCCAGAAGGCGTCGACAGGAGGGCTGGGCGGCGGGTCAGGCTGCGCGGCCGAAATGCCGTCTTTCCAGCACTCTACGAAGCCGCGCGGAGGGGTGTCAAACGCCCGGCGCCGCGTGGGAGGCAGGCGGCAGTGGCGGGCCGCATCGATTACACTCGACCGCCATGCAGCCCGCTCGCATCGTAGTCTTTCTACCCTGTCACACGCTCGACGATTTCCCGACGTGGCTCGAGGAGCACGAAGCCGACGACATGCTCGCTGCTTGGACGGCCGTCTGGGAGCCGCGGCTCCTGGCGACCGTCGGTCGGGCCCCGGAGTGGGCGAGCGTCGATCTGCGGCCCCCCGATGACGAGCCGATCCTCGGCATCGTGCCGGCCGCCTTCGACCCGCGGTTCGCCGCCCAGGCCGACGCCGTGTGCAACGCCGGCTCGCGGTGGGTGCGGGATGTGCGGGGTGCGGCCGCCGTGGCTGCGGCGGCGCGGGAGGCGGCTGGCAGCGAGCCCACGGCGGACGACGGGCCGTTCGCGGATGACTTTCGTGCCCTGGGGATGGCGGTGCTGCTGGTGGAGGTGCTGGCGCGACGGATGCGATCCGCGGCCGGGCTCGAGACGACCGAGTTCGCCGCCACGGTCGTCGCGGCGGCCCGGGCCGCCGTGGCCGGCCATGACGACGAGACCCGCGAGCGGCTCCGCGAGTGCTTCGGGTTCCTGTCGGCGACGCGGTCGCGGTACTACTCCGTCGACGTCTGGCTCGTCGACCTCGTCCTCCTCGCCGACACGACGCTCGGCCGGCCGCTGGTCGCGGAGCTCGCGGCGCCGACGCCCCTGGGGATCGTGGCCACGGGCCATCTGGTCGAGCGGCTCGCCGCGGAGCATCCGGAATCGCTGGCCCGGCTGCGCGAGCGGTGCACAGCGGGCACGGCCTCTGCCTGCGGCGGCCGTGACGCCGACGAGCCGCTCGCCCTGGCCACGCCCGAGCAGGTGCTCGCGTCCTTCGACCGCGGTCGGGCCGCGTGGGAACGGCACGTCGGCTGTGTGCCGCGGACGTTCGCCCGCGTGGCGGGGGGCGGATCGGCGGTCCTGCCGGCCGTGCTCGGCGGCTTCGGCTACGCCGGGGCCGTGTGGCCGCTGTTCGACGGCACCCCGCTGCCCGACCCCGGCGACTCCCGGATCCGCTGGGTGGGGGCGGGCGAGGCGTGCATTGATGGCGTGGCCCGGCCGCCGATCGATGTTCGCGCCGCGCGTGCCATCCTCGCCCTGCCGGAGTCGCTCAGCAATGTGATGGACCACGACCATGTCGCCGTCGTCACGTTCGCCCGCTACGCCGGCACCGCGAGTCCGTGGCACTCGCTGCTGCAGCGGATCGGCTCCTGGACCGACGCCCTGGGCACGTTCGTGACGCCCGACGAGCTGTTTCAGCGGACTGCCGGCAGCGGCACGCGGGTCGACTTCGAAGCCGACGCCTTCCCCGTGCCGCCCCCGGCCGATGCCGGCGATCCGCTCGCCGTTCCCGTGGCGGATGCTGCGGCCGAGGCGCGGCGGATCGTTACCGCAGCCGCCGGGCTGCTGCCGCTGCTGCCGCCGGGCGTGGCCGCGGCCGCCGTCCCCGTCAGCGCTCGGTCGGCGGCCGCCCGGCCTGCGGGCCGGTGGCCCTGGACGCGCCGCGCCGATCGCGCCGAGCTGGTGCTCGACAACGGCCAGATTCGCCTCCAGGCCAATCCGCGGACCGGTGGCGTGCTGTCGCTGCGCCGCCCTGCCGACCGCGGCAACCGCCTCTCCCAGCAGCTCGCGCCGCGGGCCACGCGGCCCGCCGCGGCGGCCGGCTTCGTCCGGGAGTCTGCGGAGGATCGGGCCGAGCACGGGCGGATGCAGGCCGACGCGGTGGCCCGGGTCAAGACCGCGGCGGGTGACGACTGCATCGAGAGCCGCGGCCGCCTGCTCGCGGCCGACGGGCGGGGCGTCGGCGGGTTCGTCCAGCGGATGACGCTCGTGCCCGGCCTGCCGCTGGCGGTGCTCGACCTGGACGTGCGGCTCGACCACCCGCTGTCCGGTCCGCTCTTCGAGGAGCACGTCGCCTGCCGCTTCGCGTGGCACGAGAACGAGGACGTCGAGATCCTCCGCAGCCTGCACACGCAGGCCGTCGTCACCGACCGGACCCGGTTCACGGCGCCGCACTTCATCGCCATTCGCGGCAGCGGCCGCGGCGCCGACGCGGACGACGCGGCGATTCTCACCGGTGGCCTGCCCTGGCACATCCGCTCGAGTTCGCACGTGCTCGACACGATTCTCCTCGGCGCCGGCGGCACGACCGCCACCCGGCGACTCGCCGTGGGCATCGGCCTGGAACGGCCGTGGGACGAGGCCCTGCACTTTCTCGCGGCGGCCGCCCCCGCCGCCATGGCGACGCCGGCCAACGTGCGGCTCGCGCCGGTCGCCATCGGCCCCGACGAGGCGGGGGGCGTGCGGGCGGTCGTCGATCTGATCGAGGCGGCGGGCAGCGCGGGGCAGGTGCGCGTGGAGTGGGCTCGCGAGCCGCGTGCCGCCCGCGGCTGCGACTTCGCGGGGCGGCCGCGCGACGACGTGCCGGTTGCGATCGAGGGGCGGTCGACCGTAGTTTCTCTGCGGCGGCATGAATGGCTGCGGCTGCACCTGGAATTCCCGGCATGATCATCACGCTCGACGGCCCGGCCGGCGCGGGGAAGAGCTCGGCGGCGCGGGCGCTGGCCGCCCGCCTCGGCTGGTGCTACATGGACACCGGGGCGATGTACCGCGCGGTCACGCTGGTGGCGCTGGAACGCGGCATCCCGCTCGACGATTCCCCGCGCATGGCGGCGCTCGCCGAGCAGATCCGCATCGACTTTCGCGCCGGCCGCGTGCTCGTGGACGACCGCGACGTCTCGACCGAGATTCGCACCGCGCGGATCACGGCCGCCACTCGTCCGGTGGCCGACGCCCCGCCGGTCCGCGAGGCCATGAAGCGAATCCAGCGCCGCATGGCCGCGGGCCTCGACATCGTCACCGAGGGCCGCGATCAGGGGTCGGTGGTCTTTCCGCAGGCCGAAGTGAAGGTGTTCGTGACGGCGTCGCCCGAGGAGCGGGCCCGGCGGCGGCACCGCGAGGAGGAGGCCCGTGGCAGCGGCATGACGCTCGCCGACGTGCTCGCCGCGCAGGCGGAGCGCGACGCCGGCGATCGCTGCCGGGCGGTGGGCGCCATGCGGGCCGCGGACGACGCGGTGATCCTCGAGACCGACGGCCTCACTCCGGAGCAGGTGGTGGACCGGCTCGTGGCCCTCATCGAGGCGCGGCGCGGTCCGCGGGGGCCGGCATGAGCGGCCCGCAGCAGCCCGCGCCGGACGCCGGCCCCCGGCCCCACGCCCGCGGCCACTCGACGTTCGGCCGCTGGCTTTACTCCGCGCTCTGGATCCTGTCCCGCACGCTCGGCGTGGCGCTGTTCGGCGTTCGCGTCGGCTGCGACGAGCCGCTGCCGTCCACGGGTGGCGTGCTGGTGCTCTCCACGCACCAGAGCCATCTCGATCCGCTCTTGCTGGGCCTGGCCACGGACCGGCGGCTGTCGAGCATGGCCCGCAGTTCGCTCTACCGCTTCAAGCCGTTCGGCTTCGTGATCACGGCGCTCGACGCGGTGCCGATCGACCGCGCGGGCTCGGCGGTGGCGGCCATGAAGGTGGTCATCAAGCGGCTGCAGGACGGCGCGGCGGTGATCGTCTTTCCCGAGGGCACGCGGACGCACGACGGCCGGATGGGGGAGATCAAGAGCGGCTTCGCGATCCTGGCGAAGAAGGCCCGCGTGCCGATCGCGCCGGTGGCGATCGTGGGAGCCTACGAGTGCTGGCCGCGATCGCGGCGCTACCCGCGACCGGGCCGGATCCGGCTGGAGTTCGGCCGCGTGCTGTCGGTGGACGAGGTGGCGGCGCTCGACGAGAAGTCTCTCGTGGCCGAGTGCACGCGGCGGCTCGAGGAACTCGACGCCCGCGGTCGGGCCGCCCGCGCCGGCCGGCGGTTCACGGCGCCGGCTGCTCGCCCCCCCGCGCCCGCTTGAACGGATCGACGGTGCCGCCGCCGACGCCGGCGGGGGGCGTGTCGGCCGACTGGCCGAAGGGCAGCAGCTTCGGCCAGTCGAGGTTCATGCCGGGCCACGCCTGGCCCGTGGTCGGCGCGGCGGCCGGTGGGGCGGCGGTGGGCGCAGGCCGCGGGATCGCCGGCATCGCGGGCGGGGCCGCCGCGGGGCCGCCGAGCAGGTCGGCCGGAGCCGGGAAGCCGCCCTGCGGCGTGGTCGAGACGGTGGTCGCGGCCACGCCCGTGCCGCCATGCTCGAGCACGCGGACCGAGACGTCGTCGATGAGCGCCTCGCCCATGCCCGTGAGGGCGAAGGTGACCGCGAGCGGCTCGCCGGCCGCCTCGGCGGGCACGATCCGGTAGAGCGCCAGGCGGGCCCAGTCGCGGGTGGCGCCGATGCGTTCCGCGAGCGCCGGGCCGCCGAGCGAGTCGAAGACGAGCAGGCCGTCCACGCTGCCTTGGATCGGCTTGGGCACCCACACGCGGGCCGAGATCTCGAGCAGCTTGCCGGCGGGCGCCGCCAGCGGCGGCGTGGTGATCCACACCGGCGGCGTCTCGACCACGATCGGCGCGTCGGCCGCCTGCACGGCGCGGGCCGTGAGGCGGAGGCTGCCCGCGCCCGCGAACCGCCGATCGCGGGCGATCTCCACGCTGGTGCTGATCTCGGCCTGCTCCTGGGCGAAGTGCCGCCAGCCGCCGCCGGCCAGATCCTCGACCCGCTCCATGCCGCCGCCGGCGAGCAGCTCGGCGCCGGGCACCGCCGCAGCCAGCGCCGCGGTGAACCGCCACTGTTCGGCGAGCGTCGAGTCGGAGGTCGCCAGCGGGCTGGCCATCAGCGAGAGCAGCGAGCCGGTGCCCTGCACGCCGCGTTCCCAGGCCAGCCGCTCGAACTGTCCGCAGATGGCGGCACAGCGGCGGTACTTGCCGACGGCCGCCGCCGGATCACCGGCCGCGAGGGCCTCGGCCTCGACGGCGTCACGCTGGGCGGCGCCGAGCATCGCGGCCACGGGCAGGTTGCCCAGTGCCTGGGGCGGCAGGCTGCCGAGCAGCGCGGCGTCGTCGGCGAGCACGAGTCCGGCGAGCGTTCGGGCCGAGGCCAGTTCGGCGGCCGCTGCCTGCCGCAGCCGATCCTGCACATGCGCCGTGACCGCCGGGTCGCCGCTGACGAGGATCAGCGCCTGCGACGTGAAGTGGTCGAGCGTGACGGCCACGCCTCCGGTGGCCCGCCGTTGCCGCAGCGGCTTCAGCCCGCCGGGGCCGACCTCCCAGGCCTGATGCGCCTCCGGCACACCCGGCACGAGGATCGTGACCGCCGCGTCGTCCTTGGGCAGGCCGCCCTCGAATCGCCGCGCGCAGATCTGCGCGCCTTGCACGCACCGCCACGCGACCACCATCCGGCTGCGGGCCGCCTCCATCACCACCGCCTGCACCTCGCGATCGCTCGTCTGCGCCGTCGCGGAGAATCGACCGGCCGCGGCCCACGGCTCGAGCACCGCGAGCCGCAGGTTCATCTCGCGGGCGGCGGCGGCCCGCAGCCGCGCCTCGTGGTCGTCGGCATCGATCCGGCGGCTCGACGCATACAAAATGCCGCGGGTGCCGGCGGCCACGGCCGCGAAGGAGGCGAGGCACAGGCTCTCCGGATCGACGGCCAGTCCACGCGCGCCGACGCCCGCCAACGCCGCCGCCTGCCGGGCCGCGAGCGGATCGATCTCGGTGGACAGCGTGGCCAGCAGCGGCGTGCCCGGCCGCGCCAGCCGCGGCCGCTCGCGGAGCCAGGTCAGGTAGTCGGCGAGTTCCAGGCTCGTGCCCAGGACGGTGCGGCGCGCGACGAGCATGTCGACGTGCCGCGACACGCTGCGCAGGCCGGAGTCGGCCGAAGCGATGAGGGGCCGGGAGGCCCGGAGGTCGCAGGCGCGGATCCGGCGGGCCTGCTCGGCGAGGGCCTCGACGTCGCCCTCTGCCAGGCCGCTGCCGAGGTCCCACATCAGCACCCGGTCCCAGTTCCGCAGGGCCGGCACCGAGTCGGGGTCGCGGAGGTCGATGTCGGGGATCGCCGGCGGCGGGCAGATCACCCACAGCCCCGCGGCACGGGCTGCGGCGAGCAACTCGCCGCTGGCCGGCTCCGGGAGCCGCACGCAGTTGAAGCCGAGCGCGGCGATGCTCGCCAGCGGCTCGCCGTTGTGGTCGAGGCAGCGGGGAAAGAACGGCAGGCCGTCGACCTCGAGCACGCCCCGGGCCAGGCCGGCCGGCGGATCGACCGCCGGTGTCTCGACGTTGACCGGCTGCACCAGTGGATCGCGCAGGCCGCGGCGGATCACGCCCGTGACCGCCACGTCGTCGATGCAGACCTCATACCGGCCGGGCATGGAGTAGAGATCGAGCACGAGGTGGGTGACGATCGCGTTGGCGGCGCTGCCGCCGGCGCCGTGCTCGCGGTGCACCGCCGGCAGGCGGCGGGCGAGGGCCGCGGGCAGCCCGTCGACCTTCACCTGTTCCCAGCGGTCGGCGTCGCGGGTGGCCGTGCCGGGCAGGATCAGCGCCACCGGCCGCCCTGTCTTCCGTGACACGAAGTCGGGAAGCACCACACGGGCGGCGAGTCGGATATCGGGGCGGTTGGCGCGGATCCACGCGGCGGCGGTGAACTCGTCGATGACGGCCGCCGGCCCGACCGGCATCTGCAGCCGCAGGGTCGTGCCGGGCGCCGCGTCGACGGTGAATTGTTCGCAGGTCGCGCCGCGGTGCGGTGCCACGGGCGACAGCGTGTGGGCGATGACGCGGGGAGAGGTGTCGGCCTCGGCCAGTGTCCAGGCCGTCTCGGTCGGCTCGGTCGCAAAGCCCGGCAGCGGGGCCGCGGCCGACCAGATCACCATGCCGGCTGCTGCCAGCAGACCGCGGAGGATGGTTGGTGTCGGGATGCGGAATCGCGGCGCATGGCACGCGGGCAGGTGTGCCCGTTTTGGCGGCGGTCTCTGACCGCCGTGTCCCCCGGCTTCCGCCGGGGGCTTTTCGTGGCCGTGGCCCAAGAAGCCCCGGGTGGAAACCCGGGGACTCCGGGTATGAATGCCATCCCGCCATCCATGCCGCCGGACTGCACGCAATGCTCTGGTTCGCACCCGTAGCGCATGGCACGCTGGCAGGCATGATTCTTGGAGCGGCGGTCTCTGACCGCCGTGTCCCCCGGCTTCCGCCGGGGGCTTTTCGTGGCCGTGGCCCAAGAAGCCCCGGGTGGAAACCCGGGGACTCCGGGTATGAATGCCATCCCGCTGCCGACGCCTCAGGATTTGATGCGAGTTCATGGAGCGGGCGAGAGTCTGGTACGGGCGTGGTGCGGAGGATTCCGCTAGGGTTCCCGAGGCTTGTACAGATCGGGGAGGAGGGGGGCCAGCGGAGGATGCGGCGCGTACCCTCAGTTCGGGCAAGCCGGGCCGACGGGGCAGGCCGGGGGGCTTGAAGCCGTGTGGCAATGCCCCGAACATGAGGCGATGATTTGTGAGGATTTTGTGAGCCCCGAATCCGCGGCCGCTTCATGACCCCCGTCACGGCGGAACACCTCGCGCACCTGCTCGGCGAATTGGATCTCGTCGGCCATTCACAGCTCGACGACGCCCTGCGCGAGTTCGGCGGTCACGACCAGCCGGCCTACGACTTCGGCACGACCCTGGTCCGCCGCGAGTTGCTCACGGGCTACCAGCTCGAGCGGCTGCTGCGCGGCGAGCGGGCCGGCTTCTTCTACGGCAGCGCCAAGGTGCTGTATCAGATTGGTGCCGGCTCCTTCGCCCGCGTCTTCCGGGCCGTGCATCGCGACGACGGCACGATCTTGGCGGTCAAGGTGCTCCGCAGCCGCTATGCCAACGACGCCGAGAAGCAGTCCGCCTTCCGCCACGAGGGCGAGATGGGGCGGCTGCTGCGGCATCCGAACATCGTGGCCATCGAGGATGTCGGCCAGGAACATGGGGTGAGCTACATCAACATGGAGTTCGTGGAGGGGCAGACGCTGCGCGAGTTGGTGCGGATCCGCGGCGCCGTCGACCTGCCCCGGGGGCTCGAACTGATCCAGCAGATGCTCGCCGGCCTGGAATACGCCCACCGCCGCGGTGTCACGCATCGTGACATGAAGGCCTCGAACGTGATCGTGTCGGCGGCGGGCCAGGCCAAACTCGTCGACTTCGGCCTCGCCGGCGTGGACGTCACGGCCGACAAGGCGCTCGGCCGCATGGACAAGCCGCGCACGGTGGACTACGCCGCCCTCGAGAAGCTCACGGGGATGCGCGACGACGGCGCGCGCAGCGACATCTACTTCCTCGGCACCGTGGCTTACCTCGCCTTGGCCGGGGCTTCCGCCCTCCCCGAGTCGCGGGATCGCAACGTGCGGTCCGATCCGCGGCGATTCACGGCCGTCGCGCCGCTCGCCAGCCGTGCCCCGCGCCTGCCGCGGGACGTCGTCGACTTCGTGGGGCGGATGATGCATCTCGATCCGCTCGAGCGCTGGCAGACGGCCGCCGACGCCCGGCGGGCTCTGGAGCAGATCATCGCCCGTCGCGGGGCCGAACCGGCGTCGGTCGCGGCCGGTGCGGACACGGCGACCGCGGCGACCGTCGCTATCACCAAGGGGAGCGTGATGGTGGTGGAGGCGACGGAGAAGGCCCAGCAGTCGCTGCGGCAGTTCTTCACGAAACTCGGCTACCGGGTGCTGATCACCGAGAGCCCGCAGCGGGCGCTCTCACGGTTCGCCACCACGCCCCCGCCGGCCGACATGCTCGTGTTGAGCGCCCAGAAACTCGGAGGGCAGGCGGTCGAGGCGTTCAACGCCCTGTCGTCCGATCCTTTTTATGCGGCGGTGCCCGCGGTGCTGATCGCCGGCCCGAAACAGGCCGACCTCGCGGAGCAGGTGCGGGTGGACGACCGCCGTAAGTTCGTGCAATTGCCCATGCCGTCAGCCGACTTTTCCCGGCTGCTCGCGGGGCTGCTGCGGCCCGCCTGAAGCCGTGCGGACAAGGCGGCAAGGTGCCCCGTGTGGGTGTGACGCGTGTGGCCCAAGAAGCCCCGGGTGGCAACCCGGGGACACCGGGCGTGAAAACCTCCCCGTCGTCCATGCCGTAGGGCTTTGCGGCGATTCGTTGGTTCGGGCCCGCATGGCATGGTGCGCGAGCTCGTGTTCGACCCGGAGTCCCCGGCTTCCGCCGGGGGCTTTTTGGGAACAGCGCGACAAGAAGCCCCGGGTGGCAACCCGGGGACACCGGGCGTGAAAACCTCCCTGCCATCCATGCCGCCGATCGTCGCGGCCCGCGAAAAGCGGGCGGCCATTTCGCGGGCGGGTCTGCGCGTGTATGGTGCGTCGATCTTCCGCGGCTCCCTTGCAGGCGGCCGGGCCGTCGCGGTGTTCCTTCCTCTCTCGTTCCGGCCGCATGGACCTGCAGGCGTACCAGACCGACGGTTTCCACGACGAGCTCTTCGACGCCGGGCTCCGGCCACGGGCCGGCGCCGAGCAGCTCGTGCGGCGGCTGGCCGCGTTCTCCAGCGGTGAGCTCTCCGCGCGGCAACGGGCGGCCGACAAGTCGCTGCTCACGATGGGGATCACGTTCAACGTCTACGGCCACGAGGCCGGGACGGAGAAGATCTGGCCGTTCGACATCGTGCCGCGGGTCATCGACGCGGCCGAGTGGGCGACCATCGAGCGCGGGCTGAAGCAGCGGATTCACGCCCTCAACCTGTTCATCGACGACGTCTACAACCGCCGTCGGATCGTCGCCGACGGCGTGGTGCCCGATTGGCTCGTCGATTCGGGCAAGTGCTTCCGCGGCCCGTGCGCCGGCCTCCAGCCGCCCCGGGGCGTGTGGTGCCACATCACCGGCACCGACCTCGTCCGCGGCGGCGACGGGGTGATGTACGTGCTCGAGGACAACCTGCGGACGCCCTCCGGTGTGTCCTACGTGCTCGAGAATCGCGAGGTCATGAAGCGGATCTTTCCGCAGCTCTTCGAGGGGCAGCGGATCAGCCCCGTCGAGGACTATCCGGAGAAGCTGCGGGCGATGCTCGAGTACGTCGCGCCCCCGCAGGCCCGCGACCCGAACGTCGTCGTGCTCACGCCTGGCATCTACAACTCGGCCTACTTCGAGCACAGTTTCCTGGCCCGGCAGATGGGCGTGGAACTGGTGCAGGGCTCGGATCTCGTGGTCCAGGGCGATGTCGTCTTCATGCGGACCACGCGGGGCCTGGAGCGGGTGGACGTCATCTACCGACGGATCGACGACGACTTCCTCGATCCGCGGGCGTTCCGCGGCGACTCGCTCGTCGGCGTGCCCGGCCTGATGAACGCCTACCGGGCCGGCAACGTGGCTCTGGTCAATGCACCCGGCACCGGGATCGCCGACGACAAGGCGGTGTACGCCTACGTGCCGCAGATCATCCGCTACTACCTCGGCGAGGACGCCATCATCCCCAACGTCCCCACCTACGTCTGCGGGGAGGAGAAGCAGTGCAGCCATGTCCTCTCCCGGCTCGGGGAGTTCGTGGTCAAGCCGGCCAACGAGTCGGGCGGCTACGGCATCGTGCTCGGCCCCCGGGCCACGCGGGAGCAGCTCGACGAATGCCGCTCCCGGATCCTGGCCAACCCGCGGAACTTCATCGCCCAGCCGATGCTCGCGCTGTCGCGGGTGCCCACGGTGGTGGGCGACTCGCTGGAGGGGCGGCATGTGGACCTGCGGCCGTTCATCCTCTACGGCGAGGAGATCTTCGTGCTTCCCGGCGGGCTGACCCGCGTGGCGTTGGTGAAGGGCTCGCTGGTGGTCAACTCGTCGCAGGGCGGCGGCAGCAAGGACACCTGGGTCGTCCATCCAGGGAGGGCGTGAGATGCTTTCCCGAGTCGCCGACAGCATCTACTGGATGAACCGCCAGATCGAGCGGGCGGAGAACGTCGCCCGCGCGTTGGAGACGACGCTCGATCTGGCGCTCGACGGCACCGTCAGCCCCGGCCGGCTGTGGAACGCCCTGGTGTGCACGTTCGGCGACCAGACCGACTTCTGGGCCCGCCACGGCCTCGCCGATCAGGCCCAGGTGATCCGCTTCCTGGCCTTCGATCCCCACAACGCCAACTCCATCTCCAGCTGCCTGCAGGCGGCGCGGGAAAACGCCCGCACGGTCCGCGACATGATCAGCTCCCCGATGTGGGAGGAGATCAACAAGGCCCACCTCTTCGTGCGGGCCGCGGCGGCGGTGCAGGGTGAACATCCGCGCGAGTTTCTTGAAGAGGTGAAGCGTGCCAGCCAGCTGATCACCGGCGTCACCGACGCCACGATGTCGCACGGCGAGGCCTGGCACTTCGCCCGCATGGGCCGGCTCATCGAGCGGGCCGACAAAACGTCGCGGGTGCTCGACGTGGAGGCCTACTTTCAGCCTGCCACTGCCGCCGGCGCGACCGAGACTGCCGCGCCGGCACTGGAAGACCCGGCCACCGCGGTCCGCTGGTCGGCGGTGCTGGAGAGTGCCAGCGCTTTGGAGATGTATCGCAAGGAGTACGGCGCCGTCTCGCGGCGGAACGTTGCCGAGTTCCTGATCCTCGACCGGGCCTTTCCGCGGGCGATGCACTTCTGCCTCATCAAGGCCGAAGAGTCGCTGCTCGCGGTCACGGGCGGCGTGAAGGGGGCGTATTCGAATCCGGCGGAGCAGCGGATCGGCCGCCTGCGGTCGGAGCTCGACTACGGCCACATCGACGAGATTCTCGTCGGCGACGGCGGTCTGCACGGCTTCATCGACGCCTTCCAAGGCCGCCTCAACGGCGCCAGCCATGCGATCCATGACACCTTCTTCGCCCTCGCGCCCGTCGGCCGCGTGTGAGGTTGGCGACTGGAGGGCTCGCCCCGGGCGTGGTGCGGGGACCGTGGCGTGCCGTCGTGCGGCATGGATGGCGGGGTGGTATTCGTACCCGGAGTCCCCGGGTTTCCACCCGGGGCTTCTCGGAACGCTGTCCACAAGAAGCCCCTGGCGGAAGCTGGGGTGGGAAAGTTCACGTGAACCTGCGGCATCGTGCCGCAGTTCGCTTGGCGTGCCTCCGCCCACTCACAGTCAACCCGGCCCTCCGGGCCTATCGCTCCCACAAAAAGCCCCCGGCGGAAGCCGGGGGACTCCGGGTGGCATGCCTTCCCGTTCACCATGCGCCGCGGGTTTGCACCGGTGAATCACGTGCCGTCGTGCGGCATGGACGGCGGGGTGGTATTCGTACCCGGAGTCCCCGGGTTTCCACCCGGGGCTTCTCGGAACGGTGTCCACAAGAAGCCCCTGGCGGAAGCTGGTGGGAAAGTTCACGTGAACCTGCGGCATCGTGCCGCAGTTCGCTTGGCGTGCCTCCGCCCACTCACAGTCAACCCGGCCCTCCGGGCCTGGCGCTCCCACAAAAAGCCCCCGGCGGAAGCCGGGGGACTCCGGGTGGCATGCCTTCCCGTTCACTATGCGCCGCGGGTTTGCACCGGTGAATCACGTGCCGTCGTGCGGCATGGATGGCGGGGTGGTATTCGTACCCGGAGTCCCCGGGTTTCCACCCGGGGCTTCTCGGAACGGTGGTGGGGCCGCTTCCCCAGCGCACCACCAACAGGCGTGAGCCAAGGGACTGCGGATGGCTGCGGGTGCAGTGGCGCGTATTCTCTCATCTGACGATTCGGGCTTCCCGGCAACGTTGGAGCGTTGGCAGAGGGTGGCGGGCCGGCGGGCCCATGCCGCCGTCAGGCGGCCACGGCCGCCCGGAGGTGCGGCCGCCCGGCCGTCCGGTGAACCCTCGGCGTTCGCCGCGACGGCCCAAGGCTGTCGGGGCCATGGATGGGCTGGTTTTCGCGCCGGCGCATCCCTTCGGGCCTGCTTCGGCTTACGCGAGGCTCGCCGGGAAGGCGAGCCATCGCAGGTCGAGGCACA
>JAJTED010000026.1 GCA_021300535.1 Planctomycetaceae bacterium
CGCGGCGTCGGCCGCCCGGCGCTCGATCCACAGGGTGCCGTAGACGCCCGTCCGCGGCGCGTGGATCGTGACCTCCGGGAGATCGGCGAGCACGACCATCTCCTCCGCCGGCCCCTCCTTGCCGCGCCGCACCCGCACCCGCACGCCGGAGAGCCGCGGCTCGAAGTCGTGCACCTCGACGAACAGCGGCGCGGCGGCCGTCTCGCCGGCGGGCGCGAACGCCGCCTTGCCGAGCACGTCGTCCACGAGCATGCGATGGGCCTTGCCGTCGCAGACGAGCACCAGCTGCCCCTTCTCCCCGTAACCGAGCGCCGGCTCGGGCACGCCGGCGAGAAACGCCTCGGCCTCGACCGCAGACCCGGCCTTCCAGAACACGAGCGTGCCGCCGCCGGCCTGCTGGCGGTGCCGCACCTCCGTGGCCCGCAGCGGGTCGGGCTGCCAGGAGAGGTCCACCGGAATCCACATCCTGCCCCCGGGCGCGCCATCGAAGGCATCGGTGCCCAGCCGCAGCTTCACGCCGGGAGCCAGCGCGGCGGACGAGTCGGCGTAGAAGTCGAGCACCTCCAGGCGGACGCCATCGGCATCGTGGATCACGCCCGTGTCGCGTGGCGCGAGGCGCCACGGGAACCAGCTCCGCGTCGTGCCGTATTCCGACCAGTTGAAGGGGCCGGAGCGAAACTCGATCGGGCCGACCGCGGTGCGGTTTCCGCCGGACTTGGCCTCGAGGTCGATGCGGAAGTGGTGCGCGTCCTCGTAGGCCAGGCTGCCCCGCTCCCCTTCCAGCAGCGGGATCTGGGCGTCGATGCCGCCGCGCTGCGACATCAGGCAGCCGGCCAGCAGCACGAGCAGGCCGATGTGGGTGATCACGAAGCCGGTCTGGTGACGCTTCCACGGGAAGCGGATCGCGGCGGCGCAGAAGATGCTCACCGCCAGCAGGGCGTTGAGGAGCGTGAACCACCAGGTGTTCCAGACGCCGAACTTCACGGCCTCCGTGCCAAACCCGCTCTCCACGAACGTGCCCAGCCCGAGGACGACGGCCAGCAGGGCGATGAGCACGACGGCGAACTGGAGCGACGCGCAGAACTCATACGCCGCGAGCAACGCCCGCACGACGGCCGGCTGGTCAGGCGTGGCGAGCCGGCGACGCGACATGGGGAGAGACTCTGGAGGGATGGCCGCAGATCGACCTGCGTCCACCCTTCAGTGTAGGACCGTGGCCGTTCACCGCCACCCGAACGTTTCGGCCATGGCGTTGAGCAGCGGATTGGCCAGCGTCGGCCCTTCGGGCGACCCGATCGTGCGGACGAGGTCGTACATCACGAAGCCGCCGAACAGGAGCAGCAGCGAGCAGCACACGAGCCCGGTGATCTGCAGGGCGCTGAACGGCGTCTCGGGTATGTACTCGCCGGGCTCGCCGCCGAGAATCACCGAGGCGCTGTCGCTCGTCAGGTCCTCCGAGAACGCGGAGCCCTCCCCTTCGATCGCCGCCCCGAAGAAGCTCGAGTCGCCCGTGTCCTCGGTGGCGATCACCACGGAGGCGCTTTCGTCGTCGATCGTGTCGCTGCCGAGCTGGAACTCGTCGCCGCCGAGTCCCGAGCCGCCGCTGACCACCGACGCGCCCGCTCCCCCACCGCCGATGTCGATGCCGGACATCTGCACGTCGCCGTCCTCGAGCGACAGGCCGCTGTCGAGGGCGCCGGAGAGCGCCCCCCCGGCGACGGACAGACCGGCCAGGGAGCCGAAGCCGCCCGAGCCCTTGCCGCCGTCGCCGAGATCGATCGTCAGGCTGCTGGCGGCCGAGCCGCCGCCCATCGGGGCCGAGCCGCGGGCGAGCGATGGAGACGAGGCGCCGATGATCGATTCCAGCGCCAGGTCGTCGCCGTCGAGCACGCCGCCGGACGTGCCGCCCAACGACGGCAGCGACAGTCCCGAGGCGGCCACCTGACCGGCATCGCCGCGCACGATCGTCTGCGACGCCCCCTTCGCCTCGGGAAGGTCCGCCGCGAAGATCGACTCGGTGCCGTCGAGCGGGTCGCCGAGGGAGATCTCCTCCGCGGCACCGCCGGCCGGCAAGTCGAGGTCGAGATCGAGCGCCATGTCGGCCGACTGCGAGTTGTCGTCGCCGAGGTCGCGGGCCACGCGGTCGATGTCGTCGGCCTTGAACTTCACCGCCGCGCCGTCGCGCATGGGAAAGAGCTTCTTCCGATCGACGAGGCGATTGACCTCATCGACACTGACGCCCAGCTGGCGGGCGGCTTCTTCGAGCGACAGGAATCTTCCGGCCATCACGGGAACGTCCCTCGGGGGCATGGCAGCCTCCTCTCGGGATCGACAGGGGCCGCATCTGCATTCTACGTCCAGCCGCCCCGGATCGTGCGACCGGCACCCCCGGCACGACCGGCCTCGGCGGGGCGTCGCCCGCCCCCCGGCCGTCGGGCAGGCGACCGGAGTCGGCCGGTCGCCGCGGCCGCATCGGGGGAGCGGCCGGGAAACGGCGGGCCTCACCGCCGGGGCGGGGCCAGCTCCAGCATCTTCTTGAGGTCCGCCGGCTTGGGCGCCTGCGCGTTGAAGTCGCCCACCATCAGATCGTAGCTGATGTCGCGGGTGCTCTTGAGCGTCAGCGTGCCCGTGGCGGCCTCCACATGGTAGACGGCCGCGTTCTTGAACTGCGGATCGATCACCAGCAGCAGGCGGCGGCTCTCGTCGAGCGGGCTGGCGGAGATCCACAGGCCGCCCGGAGCAGCGGACTCCGGCGGGGCAGGCCGTTGGGCAGCCGTCTGGCCACCCGTCAGCCAGAGCCAGCCGGCGGCGATGACGGCCGTCACCGCGAGCCCGCGGCTGAAGGCGATCGATTCCCAGGGGCGGTGCATGACCGATGCTCCGGAGCCACGGCGGTGTGCCGGGCAGGGGGCGAAGCATAGGAGGGACGCGGAGGCGTCGCAAGGCTGCTCGGGGCCGCGCCGCGCCGCGCTGCGGCAGGCGGCCGATCTCGTCTTGCCTGGCCTGCCTGGCTTCGCCCGGCGCCGGTGGGGAAGCGGCGTTTCCTCGTGCCGGATGTTTGGATTCAATCGCTTGCGCAAAGCGTACCGATAACGAGGGCGTGTGGTCGTCGGTCCGCGGCGTTCGCGGCGGCGGTCGCAACCGTTTCGGGAGGTGTCTGGTGTCGAAGGTCAACGCCCTGTCCGCGGCCCTGCTCCGTTCGCCCCTGCTGTGGGGCGGCGCGCTGGCGTTCTGTTTCTTCGCGCTCATTCACGGCGGCGTGATCACCGACGCGAACGTCATTCGCTACCTCGCCGGCCACTGGGTCGAATACGTCGAGACGGCGATGTTCTGCGTGGGGCTCGCGGCCCTGGCCATCAAGGGCGTGGATCTGGCCCGGCAGCGGCGGCGGATCGGCGGCGAGCCGCTGCTCCCCGAGATTCCGGCCGGCGGCCAGGAGCCGGCCGAGGCTGCGGCGCTCCTCGCGGCCCTGCCCCAGGGCGCGGCCGGCGGCGACTATCTCGTCCGCCGGCTCCGCGAGGCCCTCGACCTCGTCGTTCGCACCGGCTCGGCGGACGGCCTCGAGGATCATGCCAAGTATCTCTCCGATCTCGACGCGGCCCGGGCCGCCCAGGGCTACGGCCTGGTGCGGTTCGTGATCTGGGCGATCCCGATCATGGGCTTTCTCGGCACGGTGATCGGCATCACGGTGGCGATCGCGAGCCTCTCGCCGACACAACTGGAGAACATCTCCGGCGTGGTGGCGGGCCTGGGCACGGCCTTCGACACCACGGCCACGGCCCTCGCCCTGTCGATGGTGCTGATGTTCGTGCAGTTCGCCATCGACCGCACCGAGAGCAAGCTGCTTGCCGAGGTGGACGAGCGGGCCTGGACGGCGCTGGCCGGCCGGTTTCAGTCGCTGGCCGGCGACGAGGGGACCGCGCTGGCCATCGCCCGGCTCGGCGAGACGCTCGGCCGCGGCTCCGCCCGGCTGCTCGAGTCGCAGGAGCAGGCGTGGAAGTCGCTGGAGCGGACGGCCGCGGCCGGCGTGCGGCAGCTGCTCGACGAAGCCGGCGATCGGATGCAGGTCGCGCTGTCGCGATCGCTGGACGCGAGCCTCGGCCGGTGGGCCGAGTCGCTCGCCCAGGCCCACGACACGGTCGCCGCCCGCCGCGAGGCCCGCTGGACCGAGGCGGCGGAGTCGCTGGCCGCGGCCGTCCGCGGTCTGGAACGGCAGCAGGATGCGGTTGCCGGCCAGACGGCCCTGCTCGGCGAGGTCGTGGGTGCGACCCGCGACATCGCGACCCTGGAGCGGGCGCTCGATGCCAACCTCGCCGCGCTGGCGGCGACCGGACGGTTCGAGGAGACGCTGGCCACCCTCGCCGCCGCCGTGCAGCTCCTCGCCGCCCGCACGACGGCCGCCGACCACCGCACCGTGGACCTCCAGGCGGCCCGTCGGGTCGGAAAGGCCGCATGAGCCGCGCCCGCCCCGCATCGGGGGCCTCGATCTCGCTGTTCCCGTTCCTCGCCGTGCTCCTGTGCACGATGGGGGCGCTGCTCGTCCTGCTCGTGCTCTTCAGCCGCTCGGCCAAGGATTCGGAGCGGGCTGCGACGGAGGCGGCGCAGCGGCACCGCGCGGACGACCTCCGGCTCGAGCAGGAGCAGCTCGCCTGGCGGCTGGCCCAGCTCCAGGAGGTGCGCGACCGCACGCTCGCCGACCTGTCGCGGGCCCGGATGCAACTGGCGGGCGTCGAGGACGACAACCGCACGCTGGCCGACGAGCTCGACGGCCTGGAGCGGGTGGCGGCGGCTCTGGCCGAGGACGCCAAGCCCGACCCAGGGGACGCCGCGACGCTGGCGGAACTGGAGCGCAGGCTGAAGAATGCCCGCGAGTCGCTCGATGCAGCGAAGCGCGACCAGGCCACGAAGCCGCCCGCCTACGCGGTCGTGCCCTACGGCCACGAAGCCGCCCGCCTACGCGGTCGTGCCCTACGCGGGCGTCAACGGCACCCATCGCCGCCCGCTGTATATAGAGTGCTGCATCGACGGCGTGTTCCTCCAGCCGGAGGGGATTCGGCTCGGCCCCGGCGACTTCGAGGGGCCGCCCGGCCCCGGCAATCCGCTGGCCAGCGCGTTGCGGGCCGCCCGCGAGCACATCGCCAAGGGGCCGCGCGAGTCGGGCGATCCCGCCGCGCAGCCCTACCCGCTGCTGCTCGTGCGGCCGTCGGGCGTGATGGCCTACTACGCCGCCCGCGAGGCGATCCAGTCGTGGGGCAGCGAGTTCGGCTACCAGTTCGTGGACGAAGACTGGACGCTCGACTATCCGCCCCGTGATCCGGTGCTCGCCGACGCGGAGATGCGGGCGGTGGAGGAGTCGCGGCGCCGCATCGCCTGGCTCGGCGAGGTGCGGAAGTCCCGGCCGGCCAAGCCGGTGCAGCAGTACCGCGCCGCCACCACCCGCGGCGGCGTCGTGGCCGATGGCGGCCCGAGCGTGCTCGGTGACCAGTCACGATTCGATTGGACCGAAGAGCAGGCGGCTGGAACGCAGCGCGGCGGGCCGGGCCGCGGCTTCGTGGCTGCCGATGGGGCCGCGCGGCGCGAAGGCGGCCTCGTGACCGGCGCCGCGTCGGGCGGTGACGCGATCCTCGGCAACGGCGGTGGTGACGGTCGCGGCCCTGGTGGCAACGGGACCGGCAGTTCGGGCGGCGGCGCAGCCGGCGCCCGCTGGGGCGATGCGGGCGGCGCGGGGGCAGGCGGTCCGGACGCTGACGGCAACGGCCTCAGCGATCGGTATTCGGGGCCGTCGAAGTTTTATGCGGCACACGCTGGCGATCAGCCGTCGGGCGGCGCTGCGTCCGCGGCCGGTGGGAGCGCGGCAGGCGCCGCGCCGGGCGGGCAGTCGCCGGCGGGCGGGGCCACGGGCAGCGCGGCAACAGGGGCGCCGGGAGCCGGCTCCCTCGCCGCCGGGGCGAGCCCCGGCGGTTCGCAGCCGGGCAGAGCGGGCGGCGCCGGGGGCACGTCCGCCGGGCCGGCGATGCCGGGACTCGCCACTCCGGGCGGCGCCGCGGGCGGGATGCTGGAAGGGTCGAGCGACACGCCAGCGGGTGGCTCCGCCACGGCGTCGTTGGCGGGCAAGCGCGGCAGCAACTGGGCGAGCCTCGCGACCCACGACCGCCCGATCCCACTGCGGCGGCCGATCCGCCTGGAGTGCGCGGCGGATGAGTTTCGCATCCTTGACGACGGGGGGGGCCGCGTGGAGACCCGCATCCCGCTGGGGGCTGACACGGCCGACTCGATCGACCTGCTCGTGACCGCCGTGCATGCGAAGGTGAATCGCTGGGGCATCGCCGGCGACCGAATGTATTGGAGGCCGGAGCTCGTGCTCTCCGCAACGTCCGACGGCCGGGCGCGGCGCGAGGATCTGGAGCGTCTGCTGGTCGATAGCGGCCTGGAGACCAGGCCGGCCGCGAGCCGCAGCACCGTGCGGCCGCTGCCGCCGATCGAGCGCACCGGCGGCCTGCCGGCCAAGCGGTGACCGCCGTCCCCGGAGCCCTGCCATGCCCCGCCCCAAGCCCGAAGACATCGGCTCCGCCGGACAGGACTCGTTCCTCGACGTCGTCACCAACATCGTCGGCATCCTCATCATCCTCGTGATGGTGATCGGGGGCCGCGTGCAGCAGATCGTGCTCGGGCCGTCGCAGCCCGCGGCCGGGACGGCCGCGATCGAGAAGGCGATCGAGGATCTGGACGAGACCGTGGCCTCGACGGAGAACGAGATCGACCAGCTCCAGGAGCAGGCCCGCACGGTGGCCACGGCCGCCGCGTTCGCCGCCGACGCCCGCATCCAGTTGGCGACTGCCGTGTCGGCGGCGAAGGTGAGCATCGACCGCTGGAAGCAGGCCAGCGATGCCACGAAGGTGGCCGCGGCCGAAGCGGTGGCCCGCCGGCGCCAGCTGGAGGAGGAGATTCGCACGTGCACGCTCGAGGCCGAGGGGCTCGCCCATGTGCCCGCCACGACCAAGGAGGTGCTCGCCTATCCAACGCCGATCGGCCGGACGGTGAACGGCGAGGAGATCCATTTTAGGCTCGCCGGCGGTCGGATCGCCTACATTCCGCTCGAGGAGCTCTTCGAACTAGCCAAGAGCCACACGCAGCGGCAGGGTTCGTCGATCGCCCAGCTCGCCAACCGCGTCGAGACCGTGGGGCCCGAGCAGGGCTTCACGCTCGACTACGTGATCGAGGCCAAGATCGACCAGGCCCGCGGGCAGGTGCTGATTCGCTCCCGTGAGTGGGTCGTGCGGCCCCAGCAGGCCGCCAGCGGCGAGACGGCCGACGAGGCGCTCGGCAGCGGGTCGCGTTTCCGACGCGCGCTCTCGGGCGCGAAGCCGGAAACGACCGTCACGCTGTGGTGTTACCCGGACAGTTTTCCGGAATATCGGCGGCTCCGCGAAGAGCTGCACCGCCTCGGCATCCCGTCGGCCGGCCGGCCGATGCCGGAGGGGGCCCCCATCGGCGGCTCCACCGAGGGCAGCAAGAGCGTCGTGCAGTGATCCCGGGCCGGTCTTTCCGGATCACCGGGAACGCGGCGTTCGCGCCGTCGCCTGCCTGCGACGGCCGCGGCTCCGCCCCCGATTGACTTGGAAAATAGACGCCTGTACACTCATTGCATGCGAGGGTCGAGTGTGATCCAGCGCGTCGAGGGTGGCGATGAACACGTACCGCGTCTTTGAGGAACTGAAGGCATCGCTGGGTGAGCCTGCCGCAAAGGCGCTCGTCGAGACCCTCGGCGGGATGTTCGAGGAGCTCAAGAACACCGTTACGAAAGAGGACTTCCGGGTCCTCGGGGAGTCCATCGACGCCAGCGTGTCGCGGCTCGACGGCGCCATGCTTCGGCTTGCCGAGGCGCAGACTCGAACGGAAACAAGAATCGAGGAACTTGCCGAGGGGCAGCAGCGTCTGTTCGAGGCGCAGACCCGAGCGGAAGAGCGTCTCAATGAGCTTGCCCAGGCGCAGACCCGGACGGAAGAGCGTCTCAATGAGCTTGCCCAGGCGCAGACTCGGACGGAAGAGCGTCTCAATGAGCTTGCCCAGGCGCAGACCCGGACGGAGACAGAAGTCAAGTCGCTTGCGGTGGCGTTGGAGCGGCTCACGATCCGCACCGACGCCGTCGTCGGCCGCACCTTCGAAATACAGTTCCGTGACCGGCTCACGGCCTATCTGGGGCGGTTCCTCCGCCGCGGCAAGCTCCTTGCCAACGACGAGCTGCTCGACCTGATCGAGCCGAAGGTAAAGGAACGCGAGGTGGACGATTTCCTGCGGGCCGACGCCGTGGCGTCCGGGCTGGTGGACGGCGTGAAGAGCTATGTCGTCGTCGAGGCCTCCTCCACCGGCGACATCGATGACATCCTCCGGGCCCAGCGGCGGGCCGATGTGCTCCGCAAGGCGGGCCTGGCGGCCATCCCGCTGGTCGCCTGCGAAGCGATTTCGCCCGAGTCGTTGGCCTTCGCCAAGCTCCGCGAGGTGCGGGTGTGGTGCAACGGTTCGATGGTCGAAGCGGCGGCCTGACCGGCGGGCCGCGCAACGCTGATCGATTCGGCCTTCGGGCGGTGACCTTCAGCGGGCCGGTTCTTCGGCCCAGGCGGAGACGGGCACGCAGCTGCAGAACAGGTTGCGGTCGCCGTGGACGTTGTCCACTCGGCCCACCGGCGGCCAGTACTTCGCCCGCTTGAGCGCGGCGACGGGAAACGCCGCCGTCTCACGCGGGTAGGAATGCCGCCAGTCGGTCACCGCGACCGCGGCCGCCGTGTGCGGCGCGTTCTTGAGCGGGTTGTCGTCCTGCGGCCACTCGCCCGCCTCGATGCGGGCGATCTCGCCGCGGATCGCGATCATCGCCTCGACGAACCGGTCGAGCTCGGCCAACGGCTCACTCTCCGTCGGCTCGACCATCAGCGTGCCGGGCACCGGGAAGCTCAACGTCGGCGCATGGAAGCCGTAATCGATGAGCCGCTTGGCCACGTCCTCGGCCGTCACGCCGCTGGTCTCCTTGAGCGGCCGCAGGTCGAGGATGCACTCGTGGGCCACGCGGCCGTTCGCGCCGCTGTACAGCGTGGGGAAGTGGCCGCGGAGCCGCACGCTAACGTAGTTGGCCGCGAGGATTGCGGCCTCGGTGGCGTGCTTGAGGCCCTCGGCTCCCATCATCCGGCAATACATCCAGCTGATCGGCAGCACCGCGGCGTTGCCCAGCGGCGCCGCCGACACGGCGCCCACCGCCCCCGGCGGCAGGCCGCCCGTGGCGTGTCCGGGCAGGAACGGCACGAGATCTTCGACCACGCACACCGGGCCCACGCCCGGCCCGCCGCCGCCGTGCGGGATGCAGAAGGTCTTGTGGAGGTTGAGGTGGCTGACGTCACCGCCGAAGCGGCCCGGCGCCGCCAGGCCCACCAGGGCGTTCATGTTCGCCCCGTCCACGTACACCCGGCCGCCGTGACGGTGGACGATGCCGCACAGTTCCCCGATCGCTGTCTCGAAGACGCCGTGCGTGCTCGGGTAGGTGATCATCACCGCGGCCAGGCGGTCGGCATGCTCCCGGCACTTGGCCTTGAGGTCGGCGAGGTCGACGTTGCCGGCCGCATCGCAGGCGGTGACCACCACCTGCAGGCCGACCATCTGGGCGCTGGCGGGATTCGTGCCGTGGGCGCTGGCCGGAATCAGGCAGATGTCGCGGTGGCCTTGGCCGCGGGACCGCTGCCAGGCCTGGATGGCGAGCAGGCCGGCATATTCCCCCTGGCTGCCGGCGTTGGGCTGAAGGCTGATGCCGGCATAGCCCGTGGCGGCCATGAGCCACTCGCGCAACTGGTGTTCGAGAAAGGCATAGCCTTCGCGCTGGTCGGCCGGAGCGAAGGGGTGCACGTGGGCGAACTCGGGCCACGTGATCGGAATCATCTCGCTGGTGGCGTTGAGCTTCATCGTGCAGCTGCCCAGCGGGATCATGCTGCGGTCGAGGGCCAGATCCTTGTCGGAAAGCCCGCGGATGTACCGCAGCATCGCCGTCTCGGAGTGGTGCGAGTTGAAGACCGGATGGAGAAGGAAATCGCTCGTCCGCCGCAGGGCCGGCGGGATCAGCGGCTCCGCGCCGCGGTCGAACGCGGCTCCGTCGGGCACCGCCTGGCCGGCCGGCGCGAACACGCACCACAGCCGCGTAAGATCGTCACGGGTGGTCGTCTCGTCGAGCGTGATCGCCAGCGTGTGCGGATCGAGCGTGCGCAGGTTCATGCCCTGCTCGCGGGCCCGGGCCGCGAGGGCGGCCGTGCGGTCGCCCGTGTCCAGGCTGACGGTGTCGAAGGCGTGGGTGTTCCGCACCCGCACGCCGAGCCGCTTCAGTCCCTCGGCGAGGATTGCCGTATAGGCCGCCACCCGCCCCGCGATCCGGGCCAGCCCGGCGGGCCCGTGGTAGACGGCGTACATGCTCGCCACCACGGCCGGCAGCACCTGGGCGGTGCAGATGTTGGAGGTCGCCTTCTCGCGGCGGATGTGCTGCTCGCGGGTCTGGAGGGCGAGCCGGTAGGCGGGCGCGGCGTGGGCGTCGATGCTCACGCCGACGAGCCGGCCCGGCAGCGACCGCTTCAGTTCATCGCGACAGGCTAGGAAGGCGGCGTGCGGGCCGCCGCAGCCCATCGGCATGCCGAACCGCTGCGTGCTGCCGACGACGATGTCGGCCCCCCACTCGCCCGGCGGCACCAGCATCACCAGTGCCAGCGGGTCGGCCGCGACGCACAGCAATGCCTGCCGAGCGTGTACGCTCTCGGCGAGGCCCCGCCAGTCGTCGACGGCGCCGTCGGTGGCCGGATATTGCACCAGCGCCCCGAAGCAGTCGCGGCTCTCGATCAGGCTGCCGACGTCGCCGATCACGACCTCGATGCCCAGCGGCGCGGCCCGCGTGGCCAGCACCTCGAGCGTTTGCGGATGGCAGCGGCGGTCGGCGAGAAACACGCCGCTCTTCGAGCCCGCCGTCCGGCGGGCGAGCGTCATCGCCTCGGCGGCCGCGGTCGCCTCGTCGAGCATGGATGCGTTGGCGATCGGCATGCCGGTCAGGTCGCAAACCATCGTCTGGAAGTTGACCAGCGCCTCCATTCGACCCTGGCTGATCTCCGCCTGGTAGGGCGTGTAAGCGGTGTACCAGGCGGGATTCTCCAGAATGTTTCGCAGGATCACGCCGGGCGTAAACGTGCCGTGGTAGCCCTGACCGATGAAACTCTTCAGCAGCCGGTTGCGGGCCGCTATGCCTCGCAACTCGGCGAGGGCGGCGGCTTCCGTGGTCGCCGACGGCAGGTCCATGCGGTCGTGCCGGGCGATGCCGGGCGGCACGATCTCGGCGATCAACGCCGCGCGGGTGGTCGCGTTGACGGCGTCGAGCATGTGCCGCTCGTCGGCGGCGGACAGGCCGACGTGGCGGCCTTCGAACTCGGCGGGCTGCTCGAGCGCGAACGCGAGCGGCCGCTTGGGCCGTGAGGAGGTCGGACATGGCAGGGCTCCGCGAGCAGGGCGTCGGCGGTGCCGACACCGGGAACCCTGTTGTCCTGGAACCTGAGAGATTCGCCGCGGACCGCGCCCGCGGTTTGCCCCTTCGGTGGACGCGGGCCATGCGGCCCGCGTCGCTCTCCAACAGTTGTTTCGTCAGTCCTTTTGCCTGAGCGTTCTGCCTTCGGCGGCCTTGCGGCTCTCTCCTGACGCCCAAAGTTTAGTCGTCCGCGCCGGGAACGACAACCGCGAGCCTCGGGCTCGGTGACCGTTGCGATCGCGGAGACGTGGTCGTTCGACGCGGTGCGGGGCTGCTGCCCCTTCGGGTATGATCCCCCGCTACGGAAACGTCGACGCCTCGAAAGGCTCGGTCGGGGCTACCGCTGCCCGTCGAAAAACCGTTCATGGTCTTTTCCCACTTGATTCGGCTGCATGAAACCTCCCAGGCTGTAAGTCCATCCACTGTATCGGCTTGTTGGTGGCGGCGCTCGTGCCGGCTGCCGCCGGCGTCGGCCGCGAGCCGTTCACCCTCGCGGAAGGCGACCGCGTCGTCTTCCTGGGCAACGGCGTCATCGAGCAGGAACACGCCTGCGGCGAACTCGAAACCCGGCTCATCAGGCGCTGGCCGCAGGCTCACGTGATCTTTCGCAACATGGGCTGGAGCGGCGACACCGTCCGGGGGCTGGCCCGCACCGGGGGCTACGAGCAGCCCGCTGGCTTGGCCCGGCTGCTCAAGGAGATCAACGCCCTGAAGCCGACGGTGATCTTCGTCGGCTATGGCCTCAACGAGTCCTTCGCCGGCCCGTCGGGGCTCGAGGGCTTCGGTGGCGATTACCGCAAGCTCATCGACCAACTCACGCCGCTTGGGGCCAGCCTGGTGCTGCTCTCACCGACCTGGCACGAAGACCTGGGCCGGCCCCTGCCCGACCCGGCCGGGCACAACAAAGACATCGAAACCTACGCCGCGGCGATCGCGCGGATCGCGGGTGAGCGGCAGGCGGCCTATGTGGACGTCTTCACGCCGCTGCGTGACGCCAAGAGGCGTCGCCCGACACCGCTGACGACCAACGGCATCCAGCTCAATCCCCAGGGCTATGCGGAGTTCGCCGCCGCCATCGAGCACGGGCTGGGGGTGGCTCCGCCGCCCTGGGAGATGCAGCTTGGCGATCGGGGCGTGAAGGCGACGGGCTCTGCCGTCAAGCAACAGACGCCCGCAGGCGGGGGCTGGAGGGTCGTCGTCGTCGACGAAGTGGTGCGGGTTCCGGGAGAGCCGCTGCGGTTCACATGGGCTGGTGCTCGCGGCGGCGACTACGAGATCGCATGCGACGGCCAGATCGCTGCCACCGTGCCGGCGGGCAAGCTGGCCACCGGCGTCGTCCTGGAGGGGGCGATCGTCTGTCCGGAAGGCGAGAAGCTGCGCCGGGCGATCGTCAAGAAAGGCGAGCTCTTCTATCGCCGGTGGCGGCCGTTCAACGATCACGAGCGACACTGGGGCTACATCCGCGGAGACTTCGCGCTCTACGACGAAGAAATCGCGGCACTCGAGAAGACGATCGCGGAACTCCGCGTGCCGCGGGAGCGAACCATCGAGGTCCGACCAGTGAAGGGGAACTCACGATGAACCGTGCTCGATCGCGAGATGCCGGCAGTCCGCCGCGAGGTGACGCAGCCGCGAAACGCCGCCTGTCGGGTGTCGTCTTCACGGCTCTGGTCGCCGGAGCATGGCTCTGCCATGGGGCAGCGCTGAACGCACAGCCGGCGAACATGGACGATGACCCTGCGGCGCTCATCGCGGTCACAACGCTGCCGGACAACTACGAGCTGCAACTCGTGGCGATGGAGCCGGACGTCATCAACCCCATCCAGATCAACTTCGACACGCGGGGCCGGCTGTGGGTGCTGTGCGCGCCCAGCTATCCGCAGCTCCTGCCGGGGCAGTCACCGCAGGACTACGTGATCGTGCTCGAAGATTTCGGACCGGATGGGCGGGCGAAGAAGGTGCGGAAAGTCGTCACGGGGCTCACGGTTCCCACCGGGATGATGCCGGGCGACGGCGGCGTCTACGTCGGCCAGGGGGAAGCTCTGCTGTTTTTTCGCGAACATGAGGGCGGCGTCGAGAAACGGGTCGTGCTCACCGGCTTCGGCACCAACGACACGCATCACACCATCAATACGTTTCGCTGGGGGCCGGAGGGCCGGCTGTATTTCAATCAGGGTTTGTACATCCGCAGTACCGTGGAGACGCCGTACGGCCCACGGCAGCACTTCGGTGGCGGCATCTGGCAGCTCCGCACCGATCGCCTGAAACTCGAGCTCTTCGACCGCTCGATCCTGCCGAACAACACCTGGGGCCACGACTTCGACGCCTGGGGCCGGTCGTTCATCGCCAGCGCCTGGCCGGGTCGTCTCAACCAGGTGCTCCCCGACTCGCCGCTGCAGCGGACGAACGATCCAGCGACCGTGCCGCCGCTGGCCATCACGCAGATCGGAGGCGATCGTCATTGCGGGCTCGAGATCGTCGGCGGCCGCCACCTGCCGGACGACATACAGGGCAACTTCATCACCGGCGATTTCATGTCGCATCACATATATCGCTACGACGTGGAGGATATCGGCAATCGCTTTGTGGCCACGCGGCTGCCGTCGCTGGCGCAGTCGAAGCATCCCCGCTTCCGCCCGGTCGACATCCGCATGGGCCCCGACGGTGCGATCTATGTGGCGGACCTCTTCCAGCGGATCATCCAGCACAATCAGGTGAACTTCCGCGATCCACGCCGCGATCACACCCGCGGCCGGGTCTGGCGGATCGTCCGCAAGGATCGCCCGCTCGTCGAGATTCCGCAGCTCGTCGGAGTGCCGGCGAAGCAGGTCGTCGCCCGGCTGAAGGATCCGGAGCCCTGGACGCGGCTGCACGCCCGGCGGGCGGTCATGGAAGGCGACGCCGCCGCTGCGAAGGCCGCGCTCGATGCGTTCGTAGCCGCGCTCGACGAGCAGGATCCCGCGACGCCGCAGCTGCTCCTGGAGGCCTTGTGGACCTACCAGGCACTCGACGAGGTCGCGGCCGACCTGCTCCGCCGACTCCTGAAGTCGCCCGATCCGCGGATTCGCGGCGCGGCCACCAAGGTTGTCGGTGAGTGGCATGATCGACTCCCCGACGCGGTCGCCTGGCTGGCGACCCTGGCCGCCGATCCGCATCCGCGGGTGCGGCTGGAGGCGGTGCTCGCGGCCACGCACATTCCCTCGGCCGCAGCGATCGAATCGGCCCTCGTCGCCCTCGACCATCCGCTGGACCCGCTGCTGGAGTTCTCCCTGCGCAAGGCGGCGATCGTGCTCGCGCCCTATTGGCGACCGGCCTTCCAGGGCGGAAACCTGCCGTTCGACGGCAGGCTGAACCGCCTGACGTTCGCCCTCCAGGCGGTCAAGGCCCCCGACGCAGGTCCGCTGCTCGCCGACCTTGTCAGCCGCGGGTCCGTGACCGGCGACGCCGCCGCGAACATGCTCGTGCTGCTCGCATCGACCGAGAAATATCGTGACCTGGCGCTCGAGCAGGTGGCGGTGGCGGAGGGGGGGATGTCGGCCGGCCCACGAGCCCGGGTCGTCGAGGCGATCGAGCGGTCGCTGCCGTCGCAGTTCAAGCCGAGTGAAACGCAGGTGGCGGCGGTCAAGAAACTCATCGACGATCCGTCATCGGCTGTCGCCGCCGCGGGTCTGCGTCTGGCAGCGGCCATGCGGGCGACCGATCCGGGCACCGTTGAAGCGATCGCGACCGCCTCGCAGACCGAAGCGGTTCGTCGCCGGGCCGCGATCGTGGCCCTCGGGCGGCTCCAGGGGAAGGCCGCGGCGCCGGCGTTGATTGCCCTGGCCTCGGCGGACCGACCGGCAGAGACGCGGCTCGCCGCGATCGCGGGGCTCATCGCCGTCGACGGGCAGGCGGCCGCGGATCAGGCCGCCGCGCTGCTGGAGCGACCGGCCGGCGGCGGCGTGGATCTGGAGCCTTTGTTCACGGTTTTCCTGCAGACCAAGGGGGCCGCCGAGGCCTTGGCGACCGCGCTGCAGGCCAAGAAACCCGACGCCGACGCCGCCCGGGTCGGGATGCGGACGCTCGCGGCGCTAGGCGTATCGCCCCCGTCGCTCACCGCCGTCCTCGAGGCCGCTTCGACCGCCGCCGCCCGGCAACGCGTGCTGGATGCCGCCGAATCGAAGCGGCTGCTCGACCTGGTTAAGCAGGAAGGCGACCCGGCACGCGGTGAAGCCGTCTTCCGCCGGTCCGCGCTTGCCTGTCTCAGTTGCCATGCGATCGGCGGCGCCGGCGGCATCGTCGGCCCCGATCTGTCCGGCATCGGCACCAGCGCCCCGCGGGATTACCTGCTCGAATCGATCGTGATGCCCAGCAAGATCGTGCGGGAGGGCTACAACACCGCCAACGTCGTCACCATGTCCGGCAAGGTGATCCGCGGCATCGTTCAGCGGGAGTCGGCGAAGGAGCTGGTGATCCGCGATCCGAAGGGCGCGGACATCGTCGTCGCCGCCGACGACATCGAGGAGAAATCGCTCGGCGGGTCGCTGATGCCCGACGGGCTCGACCGCTCGCTCACCGACGCGGAGCTGGTCGATCTGGTCCGCTTCCTGTCGGAGGTCGGCCGCCCCGGACCGTACAGCGTTTCGCATGTGCCCGTCGCGCGGCGCTGGGAGGTGCTCACCGATCCGCCCACAACAATCCGCGGGCTCGATGCCCGCGAGCTGGGCCGCACGTTGAGGGAGAACGCCGGCCTGGCCTGGAAGGCCGCCTTCAGCCGCGTCGACGGCGGCATCCCGCTCGACGAGTTCGCAAATCCGCCCGACGTCGTGTTTCTCCGCACGCAGATCGAGATGATCACGCCGGGCAGGATCGGGTTCGACATCGGTTCACCGGACGGCGTGCAGGTTTGGGCGGACGATGCTCCCGTCGCAGCGGCGGAGCGGACGACCTGCACGCTCTCGGCAGGCTTCCACGCGATCACGTTTCGCATCGACTTGGGGCGACGAGCCGACCCCCTGCTGCGGTGCGAGCTCGTGGAGATGCCGGGCGGCGGGCGGGCGCGATTCGTCTCGCAGGCGCCGTAGAGGCCACCGCCCCCTGCGGCGCCCGCCGCTGCCCGCCCTCGCATGCTCGTGCCCGTTACCGCCGCCGCCCGCGAGGGCCGGCCCCCGCGGCCTCGCGAATCCCGGGAAATCCTCCCCATCCGTTACCGAAACACCGGTTTCTGTCATCTTCTCCATGAGGGCGAAAGTGCGCCCGCCCCGCCCCTTCCCGCCCCGCACGATGCGAACCATCCTGACCCCCGCGGTGGCAGCAGCCATGACCCTGGCCGTCGTGGCCATGCCCGCCCGGGCGGCCGCCAACGACCTGCTCTGGGGCCGCCCGCGTCGACGCCCTTCCGCCAGCCGTTCGTTGAGCTCGCCTGCGGCGATCGGCTCCCGGGCCTCGTCGAAGGCCACGTGAGCGGTCTCGATGACTGGCGCCGCACGACGCGGCCGCACCTGCTCGTGCGGCCGCTCTCGTCGGTCGACCTTCCCGGAAAAAAGCCGCGGCCGCATGTCCGTGTGGCGAGCGATCTCATCCGCAGGATCGTGCTCGTGCCGCGGCGCGGCCGGCCCCTGCCCCCCGCCACGATCCTCACGCGGGATGGCCGCGAGGTCGGATTTCGGTCGCTGCGGTTCGTCGGCGCGGGCGTGATCGTGCTCGTCGACGGCGGTCCGCAGCGGCTCTCGTTCGACGAGATCGCCGAGATCCGTCTGGCAGACCGCGATCCGTGGGAGATGTATCCGCGAATGGTCGCGTGGCTTGCGCCGCAGGCCGCGACATCGCCGGCCGATGCGGCGGCGGCCCGGCTCATGCGGGCCGAAACCGACGACGGCCTCGTGGCCACCACGGCCGTCGATCCGCTGCACGGCGCGGGCGACCCGAGGAACCAGCGATCCTGGCACATCCTTGCCCAGCCCGCCTGGAGCCTCGACCCGCTCTGGCTGCCGCATGCAGGCGTGCGGCGGCGGATCGTCTTTTCGGCGACCGAGGTGCCGCTTTCGCTCGTCGAGCCGAAGGCCGTCGATCGCAAGGCCACCTTCGGTGGCAGCTGGACATGGGAGATCGATCGCAACGTGCAGGGCGGACCGCTGTCCGCCAAGGGGCTCCCCTACGGCTGGGGATTCGGCACGCAGGCCACCTCGGTCATGGCGTTCGGCCTGCCCCCGTTCGCGACGGCGTTTCGCGCCGGCGCCGCCCTCGACGACGCGGCCGGCGCCGGCGGCTGCGTGAAGGCGTCGGTGCATCTCGGCGACGCGGCCGCGAAGCCGCTCTGGCAGAGCCGCGATGTCTTCGACTGGCTCGATCCGGTGGTGTCGCTCGCTCCGGAAGGCCTCGCCGCCGCGGTCCGTGACCGGCTGCCGGCCACGATGGCCCCGTGGCGTGACTGGGAGATCGTGGGGCAGCCCACGATCCGCACGCTCGTCGATCCGCTGTCGGCCCGAGAGTCGCCGCACACGCTCCGGCAGTCTCTCGCTGCCGGAGCCGAGACCGTGCTCCGCCGCAAGCTCGAGGTTTCCAAGGAAACCACGCACCTCGTCGTCGGGGTGAGCCGCACCGCAGCGTCGGCGAGCCGCATCGAAATCCGCATCGACGGCGAGGCGGTGACCGAGGCCGACGTGCCCGAGCGGAAGGCCGGCCCGGCCGTGCTGCCGTTCGTCGTGCCGCTCGAGCGTTACGTCGGCCGGAGCATCCTCGTCGAGGTCGCCCATCGCGGCAGCGACGGGCAGAGCTTCGTCGAGTGGGCCGCCCTCGGCCCGACGAGTGCGGCCGAGGCCCGCGTCGCGTCCCCCTCGAAGTGACCCGAGCCCGCAGGATGCCCGGCGTGCCACCGACTCCCGACAACCCGATGCTCGTGAACGAGGCCGCGGATGACGCGCGGCTCCTGGCCGCGGCGCAGCGGGGCGACCATGTCGCCTTCACCGCGATCATCGAGCGGCACGCCCGGCTCGTCCACGGCTACCTGCGGGCCCGCCTCGCGCGGCTGGCGGATGCCGAGGATCTCGGCCAGGAGGTCTTCCTGCGGGTCTACACCGCGAAGGCGGTGACACGCGGGGGCGCGGGCGTGGCGATGCGGCCATGGCTGATCGGCATCGCCCGCAACGTGCTCCGCGAACATGCCCGCGCCACGCGGCGACGGCGGGAGACGGCATGGACGGAACTCTGCCTCGACATCGAGGATCTCGCAGGCTCCGGAGCGGGCGACGACGGCACGTTCGACGACGTGATGGGGAAGCTGCCCCGCTGCCTCGAGGCGCTCGGCCCCAGCGCCCGGCAGGCGCTCGACCTCTACTACCACGACGACCTGCGGATGCAGGAGATCGCGACGCGGTTCAAGCGGAGCGAAGGGGCGGTGAAGCTGCTCGTGCATCGGGCGCGGCAGGCGGTCAGGCGGTGCCTCGAGAGCGGGCAGGCCGTGGCTGCCGAAGGCGGCGAGGAGGCATGACCATGACCGACGACGAACTGCGGAAGCTCATCGAGGAGAAGTCGCCCGCCGACCTCACGCCCGAGGAGTGCGCGGCCCTGCGGGCGGCGATCCGCAGGTCGCCGCAACTGTTGCGTGACGTGGCCGACCGGATCGAGATCGAGGAGTACCTCGCGCGGGCGCTCGGCCGGCCGCAGGTGACGGTGGAGCGGGTGCTCGCCAGGCTTTCCGCGCGGCGTTCGTGGTCCGGCGGCGCGTGGACGCGGTATGGCCTCGTCGTCTGCGGTGTGGTCGCGGCGGTGCTCGGGGCCCTCGTCGCGAGCCGCGGCTGGCGGGATCGACCGCAGTCGCAGGAGGTGGCGCGGAGCGAGGCCCAAGCACCACCGGCCGCTCCGATCGAGCAGACGGTCGCGGCGAAGCAGAACGCCGAGCAGCGCAAGACGTCGGCCGTGACTGCCGAGCCGGCGGCCGCGGACGCCGCCGCCCCGCCACCGCCGGCCGACGTGGCCGTCGAGCCGACAGCGGCTGCCCCGCCGCTCCGTGAGGTCGGCCTCTTCGAGCCGCCGGGGGCCGATGACGCGACGCCCGACGACAAATCGCTTGCCCGTTGGTTCGCCGCGGTCAAGAACCTGCCGCTGAAGCTGTCGTCGCAGCCGATCGACCGCAATCCCTGCGGCCGGCTCGAAGGGATCGCACGGCTGCGGCAGCCGCTTGTGGAGGGGGCGGCGCTGCGGATGAACTCACCCGACTTCACGGGCGTGCGGATCCACGTCTGGAGCGGGGGAAAGGGGGTTTCGTTCGACGCCTTTGCGAGGCCGCTGCAGTGGCAGGTCTACGCGACCGTGCGATCCGGGAGCGGGCCGCTCCCCACGGGCTCTGTCACGCTCGGCCGTGACGACGGCCGGATGATCCGCACGAATCCCGCCGGCTTTCACGGGCTCGAGCTGCGGTACGCCGACGGCCTGGTGACCCTGGCCAGAGGCGACGTCCGGCTCGTCGAGGCTCCGCTCGACGCCCCGCCGACCGACATCTTCTTCGAAGGGGCCGTGACGTTTCGCGACCTGAGTCTCGTCGCCGCCGTGCCGATCCCGCCACTGCGAGAAGCCGCGGAGCGGCCTGCGGCCGACCTGCTCGCTGCCGCCCGCGATCGATGGGCCCGCGGCGGTGATCCGTCCGCGACGTTCACGCTGCGCGACGACGGCAGCGCGGCGCTCGCCGTCAAGGAAAACAGGCAGCCTGCCTGGGCGTTGCTGCCGCTGCCGAAATCGACCGGTCTGCGGGAGATCGTCGTGCGGCTCGAAGGCCTGATGCCCGGCACGGGGCTCGTCTTCGGTGACGGCGGCGTCAAGCAGCAATCAGTGCTCATGGTTGTCGCCAATAGGAACCTGCCGGGCGTGTGGCAGCTCCAGCGGATGCCGCCGAACAATGCAGCGATCGAGTCGGCGGAACAAATCGCCTCCCAGCCGCTCGTGTTGGTCAAGGACAGGCTCTGGCTGCGGATTCGCCATTGCGGCGGTGTGCAGCGGGTCGACATGAGCGCGGACGGCACGCGCTGGTTCGCGACCGCCGAGCCGCAGCCCGCCTTCTCGGCGATCGGCCTGTATGCCGTGCCGCATCACTCGGCCCGGTCGATCACGCTGGCCGCTCTGCAAGAGGCACCGTTTTCGCGGCTCGAGTCGCTCTGCCCTGCCGACCTCCGCGCGGCCGCCGTCGAGCTGCCGCCGCAGGGGCAGCTCGCCGCCTGGCTCGCCGCCGCCGATGCGGCCAAGCCACCGACCGCCGACGCCGACGCATGGCGGCGGGCCTGCGGGCTCGAGGCCCTTTCCGGCAATGCGTCGAAGGACCTTGCGGTCGACCTGCTCGGGCTGCTCTTCCGCGAGAGCCTCGGCATGGAGATGACCCCCACGGCACGGCAGGATCTCCTCGACGACATCCTCGCGGTCGCGCCCGTCGTCGACGATCCCGCCGCCGCAGGCAGGATCGTGTCGCTCTTCGACGACCTCGGGGCACGGATGGCGATGGAAGGGGAGGAGCGGTGCTATTCCGCGATCAGCCACGCGCAGCTGACGGCGCCGCTCCGCAGCGGGCAGCCATTCGTGGCGTTTTCCGAGCCGCTCGCGCGGCGCGAGATCGTCGCGCTCGTCTGCCGCCGCGAGTGGGACTCCCTCACGAGCCTCGGGCGGCGGCTGGATTTTTTCGGCTTTTTCGCGAAGCCGAAAAACGAGGCCTTTTTCAACTGGGCTGCCGCGGTCGCCCGGAGCGGGGGCGAAGGCAGGCCGTGGCTCATCGCTGCGGCTTTACGGCATCCCCTGCTCGTCGCCCCGAGCAAGGAGAGCCTGAGAGTGGAGGCCGAGTTCAACGCGGCCCTCGACGGTGACGATCCTCAGGATGCCTTCCGACTCATCGACGCTGCGGTGGCGGACGGAGAGATCGACCTCATGCCGGATCGCCGCGACGCCGATCTCTTTCTGTCGCTGCCGATGGCGGTGGCGACGGTGATGCGGGACGAACCCCGGCTCCTCGAGGCGATGCGGCAGGACCGCGAACGGATCGCCGGCCTCCGCGTGCTCGAGGCGACGGCCGCCGCCGACGAGGCGATCGTGGAGGCGACGACCGTGCAGTTCCACGGCACCGTCGCCGCGGCGCAGGCCCACGTCTGGCTCGGCGACCGGAGCATGGCCGCCGGCCGGTTCGTGGCCGCCCGACGACACTACGAGGCGGCCTCGGCCTCGATTCCCGAAGACGACGGCTCGCAGCGGAATCGAACGCTCGTCGCCATCGATCTGGCACGCAAGCTCGCCGCGGCGATGATGGCATCCGCGGCTGCGAGTGGGCCATCGATCGTGCAGGCGGCCACCATCACGGCCACGCCCCAGGCCCGTCTCGAGGGGAACGTGGGCGGCAATCCCGCCAGACTTCCGCCACCGCTTTCGCAAGGGGGCGTGGACTGGCCGCCGCACGCGATCGACTGGGCGGCCAGGCAAATCGCCGTCCTGCCGCTCGAAGACCGGCTGCTCGTCTCGAACCAGTTCCAGCTGGCGAGTCACGACCCCGAGACCGGTGCCGTGCAATGGCGGGCCGGCCTCGGTGGCGACGCGGCGGGCGCCCACGACTGGCACGGCCAGGCCATGCGGCCATGCGTCGATGCCACGCGGGTCTACGTGCGTCGGCTCCGCAAGGCGGGGCCGGCGGTCGCGGCCATCGACCGGGCCGACGGGGCCGTGGTCTGGGAACTGCCGTCGACGCACGATCGGCAGTTCGTGTCGGATCCGTTGCCGGGCGACGGCGGCACGCTTGCGATCTGCCTTTCACGCAGGGTGGAAGACTCCTTCGTGCTGGCGATCGTGTTGCTCGACGCCGCCACCGGGAGCGTGCTCCGCGAGACCCCGCTGGCGACGTTCGCCGGCGGGGTCCGGTGCCAGATCGCCGAGATCGACGGTGGCTTCGCCATCACGGGCGGCGGTGCGGTCATCGCCTGCGACGAGCGGGGGCGGCTGCGGTGGGTGCGCCGTGAGCCCTGGCTTCCGCCGCCGGCCGACGGGTTTTCGACGCTCGTGGCCCATGCGCCGATCGTTGCTCAAGACGGCCGCATGTATGTCGTGCAGCCGGGCGTGCCGGGGGTCGTCGCCGTCGAGGCCGCGAGTGGCCGCGTGCTCTGGAGGCTCGGCGACGTCGCCGTGAGTCGTCTGCGGGGAATCTCGCGGGGGCGGCTGGTCGTCGAGCGGATCGGAAAGACGCTGGCAGCGGGATCGACGGAGTCGGGCCATGCCGACCTCGTCGGAGTCGATGCGGCGACGGGCAAGGTGGCGTGGCGGTACGGCCCGGCCGATCTGCTCGACGCGAGCCTCGTCACCGATGCGGCGGTGCTCGCGGCGGTGCGGGAGCCGATGGCCGGGAAGAACGCCCGTGTGGCGACGCTCGTAAATCTCGATCCGGCGACCGGCCGGGAGATGGGGCGGTGGCCGCTGGCGGCCTGCGAGGATCCGCACCCCTTCCTCGGCCCGCTCGTGCCCGCGGCGGGCGGCCTGCGGGTCTTTTTCGGCCGCGGTCCCGCCGACGCGACACGCGACCTCATCCTGCTCGAGGCTGCCGCGCCGTAACCGACCGGCCAAGGATAAGACGGTCAACGGCGGTTCCGCAATCGATTCGATGGTGTCGGCCAGCCTTTGACCGGGCGTGGGGCCGTCGCTGATCCAGTGATTGTGTCCGACGTCGCTTCGCCAGTTGTGTCCGACGTCGCTTCGCCAGACGCGGATGAAGCGGGATGCGGGGGCGATTTTCAGGCTGTGCGCAGGGCCACATGCTGCTTACGCGGGTGCTCATCGGCTCGACGAGCGGACCGGCTTGCCTCGCGATGCTCGGCGTCGATCCCGCCTCCGGCAAGAACTTCGTGCCCGTGGACTGGGTGTCGTCGGCGATCGTCCATGCGGTGTGCATCCCTGCCGCCCGGGGCCGCACCTACCACCTCACGAACCCGCGTCCCGTGTCGGTCGACGTCGTCGGCCGCGTCGTCCAGAAGGCGATCGAGTCGTTTTCGCAGGCCGCGCGGCCCGACGACCCCGACCTGCGCGACGGCCTCTGGCTCAACGAGATGCTCGGCGCCGAACTCGACATCTATCGCGGCTATCTGCGGAACGACCCGCTCTTCGACCGGACGAACACGGACGCGATCATGCCGCATCTCCCCTGCCCGGAGCTTGACGAGCCCACTCTCATGAAGATGGCCCGCTTTGCGATCGAGCACAACTTCGGCAGCGTGCCGCCGCCCCCCGCGGCCCGCGCGAAGTCGCGGCCCGTGGCCGACATCGTCGCAACCTGACGCAAAACAGTCGGGGCGAAGGATAGTCCGAGGGATAGTCCGGCCAATGGCGCTTCCGCAACAGGCGTCAGCCGGAACGCGTGACGGTCGTCAATCCCGCGCGGGCACTCGACGGGTAGCGAGGCATACGGTTCACGCCAGGCGGTAGCTCGTGCTCCGGCCGCCGGCAGCGTTTCTGACGAGCAGCCCGCGATCGACAAGGTCGCCGATGTCGCGGAGGGCGGTATCCGTCGAACACTTGGCAATCTTCGCATACTTCGACGTTGTCAGGAAACCCTCGAAGCCATCGAGCAGCCTGTTGATCACCTGTTGCTGCCGCTCGTGCACCGGCGGCCCCTCGTGGATCCGCCGCCATATGGTCGCCTTGCGAAGCACGCCGGACGTGAGCGAGTCGGAATGGTCCACCGCCCGCTCGAGGCAGCCGACAAACCAGGTCATCCAGGGCGTTATGTCGACATCACCGCGCTGCGTGCGTTCGAGCGTTGTGTAGTAGTCTTTTCGCTCCGCTTCGATGCGGGTCGACATGCTGTAAAAGCGATCAGGGCAGCCGTCTCCGCGGGTCAAGAACAGATCGGCCAGCCCACGGGCCAGCCTGCCGTTTCCGTCCTCGAACGGATGAATCGTGACGAACCAGAAGTGCGCGATCGCGGCCCGGAGCACCGGATCAACGCCGTCGTCGGCGTCGCACCACTCGATGAATCTCGCCATCTCCTCGGGAACCCGCCGTGCGGAGGGCGCCTCGAAGTGAATCCGCTCCCGGCCAATCGGCCCCGAAACGACCTGCATCGGGTCGGTCTCGACGGGCCGCCACGCGCCGACGGCGATTGGCCGCGTGCCGCTGTAGCCGACCGGAAAAATCGCCGCGTGCCAGCCGCACAACCGTTGCTCGGTCACGGGCTCCATGGCATTTCTCGTGGCGTCGAGCAATACCTCGACGATCCCCTCCACATCGCGATTCGCCCGACGGGCGTTCGCGTGGGGCCGGCCGAGACGACGGGCGATCGAGGAGCGAACGTCCGCCTGGTCGAGCCGCTCCCCCTCGATGGCCGAACTGCGGACGACGTCGCTCGTGAGCACTTCGACCGAGGCGTCGGCCCGAAGCGCGAATCCCAGCTGCTGCATGCGGCCGAGGAGCAGCCCCTGTTTGTGCCGCGCTCGAACGAGGCCCGGGGAGACCGCTCCGGCATCCCAGGTGAAGTCTGGCCAACCCTTCTTTTCGTGGACGTACATTCGAATCACCGCATTTCTTGCGGTGATTATATCCCCCATTCACCGCACGGGAAATGGCTGGTTTCAAGGGATAGTCCGGCCAATGGCACTTCCGCAAAAGGATAAGACGGTCAACGGCGGTTCCGCAATCGATTCGATGGTGTCGGCCAGCCTTTGACCGGGCGTGGGGCCGTCGCTGATCCAGTGATTGTGTCCGACGTCGCTTCGCCAGTGCGCAGACACGCCGCGAATCCGCGCGTCATGCGGATGGTTCAGAGGCTGCGGATGTCGATCACCGGCAGGTCGTCCGGCGACGCTTGGATCGCGTCGCGGTCGTCATGCACCTGCACGAGCTCGTCCCAGCTGGTGGGCGGGCCTCGGGCCGGGGCCAGCGGCGTCGGCTCGAGCGGTTCACCGAGATGGAGCAGGATCTTCCTGATCGGCGCCGGGTCGGTGATGAAGGCGATGAGGCGGATGTCGCCGCCGCAGGCGGGGCACGCGAGCGGGAAGGCTTCGGCGATTCGCGCGACAAGCTTGGCCCATGCGATTCTCGAGGTGTCGTGGGAACGGCCCGGGGCATCGGGGGCACCCTCACTCCGGCCCTCTCCCGGAGGGAGAGGGAGCCAGCGCGAGGAGCGACCGGTTCGTTCAGGACCCGGGGGGCACGCCGTTCCTGTACGGCAGCTGGCGGGGCAAGAGACCGACGGGGGCGAGTGACGCCCGAACTGCCACGCCGAGTCACACGAGAAAAAGAACGGCCGCGTCACTCGCTTTCGCGGGTGGCACGGCCGTTGCCGGATCCAGCCCACCGGCCGGTTCCACTGGGGCAACTACTTCGGCGCTATCCGCCAATACATCGATCTCCAGCCGGGGGGGCGGCCATCAGGCGGCCGACGAGGCCTACTACTTCATCGCCGACCTGCACGCGCTGACGACCGTCCGCGACCCGGCCCGGCTGCGGGCGCTGGTGCACGCGGCGTCCGTAGACCTCGTGGCGCTCGGGCTCGACCCCGAGCGGGCGGTGCTCTTCGTGCAGTCCGACGTGCCCGAGGTGACGGAGCCCACCTGGCTGCTGATGACCGTTTGCCCGATGGGCCTGCTCGAGCGGTGCCACGCCGATAAGGACAAGAAGACCCGCGGGCTGCCGGCCGACGCGGGGCTGTTCACGTATCCCGTGCTCATGGCCGCCGACATTCTCGCCTACGACGCCACGGTCGTGCCGGTGGGCGAGGACCAGGTGCAGCACATCGAGGTCTGCCGCGATCTGGCCGGCACGTTCAATCACCTCTACGGCGAGGTGGTTACTTGCCCAGGCCGCCGCTCGTCGAGGGGGGCGCGAAGGTGCCCGGCACCGACGGGCAGAAGATGAGCAAGAGCTACGAGAAAACGATCGCTCGTGAATCTCGATCCGGCGACCGGTCGGGAGATGGGGCGGTGGCCGCTGGCGGCCTGCGAGGATCCGCATCCCTTCCTCGGGCCGCTCGTGCCCGCGGCGGCCGGCCTGCGGGTGTTTTTCGGCCGCGGTCCCGCCGAGGCGACACGCGACCTCATGCTGCTCGAGGCTGCCGTGCCGTAACCAACCGGCCGGGAATGTCATACAAAGGGCGTCATGGTTTCCTCGGCCCACTCATTGCGGCTCGGATTTGTCCTCCTCGCGGTGGTAGCGGCGGCCCTGGTCGTCGTCGCCGTCGCCTGCATGGCTCCGTCCGCTGCGGCGGCCGGCGTCGATGACGGCGACTGGGAGATCACGGCGGAGAGCGAGGCGACCGTCGAGCGGGGCCTGCGGTGGCTCGCCGTCAACCAGGGGCCGGAGGGCAACTGGGGGTCGAACGATCTCGGCCTCGTGGCGGTCGGCGGCCTCGCCTTCCTCTCCGCCGGCCACCTGCCGGGAATTGGGGAGTACGGACAGGCCGCCGAACGTGCCCTCTCATTCGTCGTCAAGAACGCCAAGCCGAGCGGCCTGCTTAACATCGCCGGGCCGCAGCGCGACACATACAACCACGGCCTCTCGACGTTCGTCCTCGGCCAGGCCTACGGCATGACGGGCGACGCCCGCATCGGCAAGGCGCTCGACCGCGCGCTCAAGCTCATCGCCCGCACGCAGGGGCCGGCCGGCGGCTGGGCCTACCAAGCCAGGTCGGAGGATGGCGACTTGAGCCTGAGCGTGATGCAGGCCAAGGCCCTGCGGAGTGCCGTCGACAGCGGCTTCGAGATTCCGCCGTCGGTGATCGAGAAGGCGATCGCGAATGTCCGGCAACACTACGCGCCGCAAGGTGGCAAGCCGAATCGCCCTGAGGCCGAACTGAAAAAACTTCCCGGTCAGTTCACCTATTCGAAGGGGGGCGGCAAGGCCACGGTGGCCATGGCGGCAGCGGGCGTCGTCTGCCTGCAGGAGTTCGGTCAGTACGACGACTGGCGGATCGCCAAGAGCATGGAGCGGGTCAATGCCGAGATCGCCAAGGTCAAGCCGCAGCAGGCCCACAACGGCAAGATGCCCTTCGACGCCTACACGCTCAACTACGTCGGCCAGTCGCTCTACCAGGTGGGCGGCCCCGGCTGGAAGCGGCACTACCCCGCGCTCCGCGATGCGATCGTCGGCGCGCAGGTGATCGATCCCAAGAACCCGGCCAACGACGGCAAGTGGGCGGCCGGCAGCCATGTGTTCGGCAAGTCGGGCGACCTCTACGGCACCGCCGTCGCCGTCTTCGTGCTTTCGATTCCCAACCGCTATCTGCCGATCCTTCAAAAGGGGAACACCGACCCGGGGAGCACTGATCAGGGGAGCACCGACGAAAAGACCGTAGGGCCGCGGCCATGATCGCGTTTCCTCCCGGGGCCCTGCCGCTCGCCATCGCCGGCGTGGCCGCGGCCGCCGCGCCGATCATCATCCACCTCTTCAACAGGTCGCGGTTTCGCGAGATCGACTGGGGGGCGATGGATTTCCTCTTGGAGGCGGTGAAGCGGAGCCGCTCGCTCCTGCGGTTTCGCGACCTCTTGCTGCTCGTGCTGCGAACGGCCGCCGTGGTTCTCTTCGGCCTCGCGGTGGCGCGGCCGTTCCTGCGTCTCGGCGCGGCCGCGACCGCCGGACGCGGCCCGCTCCTCGCGATCCTCGTCGTCGACAACAGCCTGAGCATGGGCCGCGAGCGGCTCGGCGGCCGCACGCTCCTCGACGATGCGAAGGACCGCGCCAAGGACGCCCTCGAGCAACTGCCCCCCGGCAGCCGGGCGACCGTCGTCCCGCTCTGCGGGCCGGCCGGCAGCTACAGCCTCGACCCGCTCCGCACGCAGGAAGACGCCGTCGAGGCGATCGACGCGATCCGCGTGATCGACAGGGCCGGCACCGTCGCGCAGGCGGTCGATCTCGCGACGCAGGCCGCCGAGCGGGTGGTGGACCTGGCCGACAAGCGGATCGTGTTCATCGGCGACCAGCAGGTTGCCGCGTGGCCCGCGGATCCGAAGCCGCTCCTCGCCGGCACCGCAGGCCCCGGCGGCGGGCTGCCGCTCGACATGCAGGCTGTCGCCGTCGCCGTGCCCGAGCCCGACAACACCTGGGTCGAGTCGTTCGCGGTTGCCGATGGCGTGGCCGACGTCGACCTTCCCGCCACGCTCACGGCCGTGGTCCGCCACGAGGGCCGCGAGCCGCGGCGGCACGTGCAGGTGTCGCTCGTGATCGACGACGCCGAAGTGGCGACGGAGACGATCGATCTCGAACCGGGCCAGGCCCGTGAGGTGAGCTTCTCGCATCTCTTCGACGCCGCTCCCGAGCCGGACCGGCCCGCTTGGTCCACCGCGATGGTCGTGCTGCCGGAAGACGCGGTTCCTCAGGACGACCGCCGCTGCATCGTCGTGCCCGTGGTGTCGTCGCTGCCGGTCGTGTTCGTCGATCAATACGGGGCCGGCGACGAGGATCCGCGCCGGGGCCGCCTGGGCGAGACGCTCAGCGTGCGGCGGCTGCTGGCGCCGGTGACGACCCGCGACACGACGCAGAAACATCTCGTGCGGGTGCGGCACGTCTCCGGCGAAAAGCTCGACGAGGAGACGCTTCAAGGCGTGGGCCTGGCGGTCGTTGCGGGCGTCCGCGGTCCCGGCGCGACCGTGCCGCTGCTGCGGTCGTTCGTCGACCGCGGCGGGCAGCTCGTCATCGCGGCCGGCGGCGACTTCGATCCAGCCGCGTGGACCGCCGCCGCCTGGCTCGACGGAGACGGCATCCTCCCCGCGCCGCTCGGCGGCACGTCCGGCCGTCTGCCCGACGAGACCGGCCGGCTCGAGCCGCGGCGGCTGTCGTGGAACAGCATGCGGGACGAGCCGCTCTTTCGCGTGCCCGACGTGCCGGCGGACGAACTCGCCGATCTCTACGGCGGTCCGCTCTTTTTCAAGACGGTCGTCACCGACATGGCCGCCGCCGGAGCCGACGCGGTCGACGATCCCGCTTTCCGGCCGCGGGTGCTCGCCGCGTTCGACGACGGTACGCCGTTTCTCGTCACCCGCCGCATCGGCAAGGGGAGCGTCGCGTGGCTGGCCAGCGGACTCACCGGCTCGTGGAACACGCTCGCCAAGACCAACGCGATGCTCCTCTGCGACCGGCTGCTCAGGGGCATGCTCGCCGAAACGCTGCCGGCCCACACGATCCCCACGGCCGACCGCTTCACGCTGCCCATCGCCGCGGGCGACCGCCGCGCCACGCTCACGCTCATGCGGCCCGACGAAAACGGCTCTCCCGCGGGCCCCGTCGAATCGCTCACCGTCGAGGCCGTCGGCGGCGATGCCTACGCCGCCACGCTTCGTGACCTCTCCGGCCGCGGCATCTACATGGTGACCGCGACCAAGGTCGACGAGGCGGCGACCCGTGACGACCCCGCCGCGGTGCGGGCCGAGGAACCCGGCTCCGCCGCCGCAGCGGGCCGAAGACCGGCCGAGGAACTGCTCTGGCGACGGCCGCTGGCGGTGAATGGCCCGGCTCGCGAGTCGGAGCCCGCGGTCTTCGACGCCGAAGCATTCGCGGCCCGGCATGCGGGCATCGAAGGCCTGCGGTGGACCGGCCCGGACGACGCGATCGAGTTCACCGGTGCCCGGGTCGTCGGCCACGACGCCTGGTGGTGGATGCTCGCGGCCTGCGGCCTGTGCCTCGTCGGGGAGTCGTTCCTGCTCGCCAGGCCGCGGGAGGACCGGCCATGACCGCTCCCTTTTTCGGCACCCTCGCCCGATGGCTGGGCGGCCTGTTCGGCGTCGAGAGCCTGGAGCGGGTCGATGCGTGGAAGGTGTCGCTGGCGGCACCGTGGGCGATCCGGTTTCCGATCCTGGTGGCGGTGCTCGTCGCGGTCGCGGCGGCGGCGGGCGCGTGGTTCTATCTCCGCTGGCAGCCGGCCATGCATCGCCGGACGCGGTCGTTGCTCGCGGTCGTGCGGGCGGCGGCGGGGGCCGTGCTCGTGCTCTTGCTCGCGGATCCGGTGCTCCAACTCTCGGTGCGCAATTCGCCGCGGCCGCTGCTTTGGCTGCTCTTCGACGGCAGCGAGAGCATGGCGATCGAGGATGAGGCCGATGGAAAAAAGACGTCGCGCAGGGACCTCGTCGCCGAGTGGTTGAAGCAGAAGACCGACAACGTGGTCGACGCGTTGGGGGAGAAGTTTCGGCTCCGGGCGTTCTCCATCGACGCCGCCGACGGCGTGCGGCCGATCGAAGCGGCGGACGACGACGCACCCGACGCGATCGACGGCGAGAAGCTCGCGCAAGGCCTGTCGACGGCCGGGCAGGTGACGGCGATCGGACGGGCGCTCGAGGATCTCTCGCTGCGACACTCGGCCGCGAACCTGCAGGGTGTCGTGCTCGTGAGCGACTTCGACCAGAACGCGGGCCCGCCCGCGACGGCGGCGGCCCGGCGGCTCGGCGTGCCGTTCTACTGCGTGGGTGTCGGCCCCAAGCTCGCGGCCAACGTGGCGATCGACGTGCAGCCCCCGCCGGTGATGAAGCAGGACGAACGGTCGGCCGTGGCGGTGACGCTCCGGCAGACGGGGCTCGACAATGCCGTCGCGGTCGTCACGGTCTCCATTCGGCCGCTCACCATTCCCCCCGGCAACGGTCGCGCAGCCGCGGGCCCCGCCGCGCCGCAGGCCGCACCGATCGTGGTCGGCACGCGGTCGGTGCCGCTCTCGGCGGGCACGGTTGCGGTCGAGTTTCCGTTCACGCCCACGGTGATCGGTCGCACCGAGGTGGTCGCCACGGTCGAGCAGATCGAGGGGGAGCAGATCGATGCCGACAACAAGGTGACCCGCGAGACGCTCGTGCGCGACGATTTCCTCCGGCTCGAGTACGTCGAATATGAGCCGACGTGGGAGTGGCGGTTCGTGAAGGAGGTGTTCCAGCGCGACCCGCTCGTGGGAGAGCCCGGCTTCCGCACGTTCCTCCGCTCGGCCGACCCGCAGGTGCGGGCCTCGAACGAGCTCTTTCTCGCGACGCCCGCCGCCTCGCGGGCCGAGTTTTTCGCCACCGACGTCCTCTTTCTCGGCGACATGCCGGCCGGCGGCCTGTCGAGCCGGTTCTGCGAGATGACGAAGGAGTTCGTCGAGGAGTTCGGCGGCGGGCTGGTCGTGATCGCCGGGCCCCGGTTCGGGCCGGCGGAACTCGCCCAGACCCCGATCGGCGACATGCTGCCGGTGGTGTTCGACTCGGCGCGGCGGACGCGGGACGACACGCCGTTCGAACTCGCCCTCACCCCGGAGGCGGCGCTGGTCGACTTCATGCAGCTGGGGGGCGACGAGGCGGAGAATCGCAAGGCGTGGAAGAACCTCGGCCGCCTCCCGTGGTGGCAGCCGGTCGCGCGGCCGCATCCGCAGGCCACGGTGCTGGCCGTGCACCCGAGCGAGAAATGCACCGACGGCAAGACGCCGCAGCCGATCATCGCGATCCGCCGGTACGGCCGGGGCGAGGTGGTCTACGTCGGCACGAACGAGACCTGGCGGCTGCGGCGCAAGTACGGCGAGCGGTACTACCGGCAGTTCTGGGGGCAGCTCATGCACCGGCTCGGCCTCAGCCACGCCCTCGGCAGCCAGAAGCGGTTCGTCGTCCGGACCGACGCGGAGACCTACCGCACCGACGACACCGTGCTCCTCACCGTCGAGGCATTCGATGCCGACTTCCAGCCGCTCGCCGCCGCCAAGCTCCCCGACCGCACGCTCACCGCGCGGCTCGTGCGGCCCGACAAGCCGGCCACCGACGAGCCCGAGAAGCTCACGATCGCGGAGGTGCGGCCCGGACTCTTCGAGGCGCGGGTGCCGGCGCTCGTGGCGGGCGAGCATCGGATCGTCGTCGATGATCCGATCACCCGCGAACCGTCGCAGGTGGCCTACACCGTGACGAGCGTGTCGGTGGAGCAGCGTTCCGCGAGCCGCAACGTGGCCCTGCAGGAGGCGCTCGCCGCCGCCAGCGGGGGCAAGACCTACGACCTCGCCTCGGCCGCGAAACTCGCGACGGACGTCGATCCAGTGGCCCGGCCCGAGCATGTCGTGAAGGTGTTTCCGCTCGGCATGACCTGGGCATGCCTGCTCATGGGCCTCGGGCTGTTGATCGGTGAATGGATCATCCGCAAGAGGGTGAGCCTGCCATGAGTGAACTCGTGATACACGATGCGGCGACGAACGCGGCCGGGCCGACCGGCGGCGACCGGCTCGCGGCGCTGCGGGCGCGAATCGCCCAGGTCGGCCGGCGTCGCCGGGGCGTGCGGCGGCTTTCCGCCGCGTCGCGGATCGTGCTGGCGATCCTGCTCGCCGCGGGGGCCCTGTTCCTCGTCGACTGGATGTTCGCCCCCGGCCGTTTCGCCAGGCTGATCATGCTCCTCGTGGCGGCTGCGGCGGTCGCCCGCGTCTTCTGGCGGCGGGTGCGGCCCGGCCTCGCGGCCCGCGAGACGGAGGCCGAGATCGCCCTCTTGATCGAGAAGCAGCACGGGATCGACAGCGACCTCGTGGCGGCGCTCGAGTTTGCAAACGGCTCCGCGGCGCCGGGCTCCGCCGATCTCCGCGGGGCCGTGGTGGACTACGTCGCCGATTTCGGCCGCACGTGGCAGATGCCGCGGGAGGCGATCGACCCGAAATTGCGGCGGCGTCTCGGGTGGCTCGCCGTCGCCGTGGCGAGCGTGGCTGCAGCGGTCGCCGTACGGCCCGACTTCGCGGCCGCGTTCATCGATCGGATGCTGCTTGGCCGGGCCCACTACCCCACCCGGACGCGGATCGAGTCGCTCACGGTCGGCGGCACGAGCGTCGACCCTGCCCCGTGGGCGGCGGCGAGCGTGGCCTGCCCGCTCGGGAGGCCGATCGGATTCGAAGTCGGCATCGCCGGTGAAACGCCGCGGCTCGCCCGGCTCAGGGTCGCGTCGGTGGAGACGGGAGGCACGACCGAGATCGAACTCGTGCCCGACACCGCGGACCGCCCCACGACCTACGCCGCGCGGCTGCCGCGACTGGCAGAGTCGGTGGATGTGCAGGTGTTTGCGGGCGATGCCTGGACGGAGCCGGTGCGTGTGCGGGCGATCGCGCCGCCGCTCGTGGATGTCGCGCTGTCCAGCAAGATGCCGGCCTATGCGGGGGGCCGGATGGAACGGGCCACGCAGGGCGCCCGACAGGTGACCGTGCTCGAAGGATCGCGGGTCGATCTCGCGGTCCGCTGCACGAACAAGAGCCTCGCCTCCGCCACGCTCGTCATCGACGGCGGCGAACATCAACTGGCGCCGCGCACTGGGGACGGCGACGGCGGTGCGCGGGAGCGTGCCACCGAGTGGACGATTTCGGGAGATCGCTCGCCGCTGTCGCGGCTCAACCGCACGGTGACGTACGAGATTCGGGTGGTGGATGAAGACGGCCTGGCCGCCGACACGCCGGTCGTCGGCTCGATCCGCGTCAAGCCCGACGCTCCGCCGCGGGTGACGGCCGACGTGCAGACGCGGCTCGTGCTCCCCACCGCGGCCCCGCGGGTGGCCTGGCGGGTGGCCGACGATCATGCCATCGCGCGGCTGGAGATCCTGGTGGAGCCGGTCTCGGCAGGGGCCGCGGCGGAACCTGGCGACACCTCGACGGCGGTGCCGGCCCGCGCCGCGACGATCCCGGTCTCGCTCGCGACGAGTGGCAACGCCGACTGGGTGGGGGGCGACCGGCTGCCGCTCGAGGGGGTGGCGACGGTGAAGCTCGCCGGGCTCGGGCTCCAACCGGGCGATCAGGTGCGGTTGGTCGTTCGTGCGGTCGACTACCGCGGCGATGCGGCCGGCCAAAAAGCCGAAAGCGAGCCGATCCTGCTCGACGTGACCGACGAACGCGGGATCCTCGCGGGGCTTCTGAATGCGGATGAACGCTCGCTCGAGCAGCTCGACGCGATCATCGACCGTGAACTTACGGTGGGAGGTGCACGATGACCCGGACTCGTTTTCAGAACATGATCGCCGGGACGCTGCCGTGGCTCCTCGCGGCGGTGTGCGTCGCGAGGCCGGCGGCGGCGGACGACGCGGCGGCCTCCGCGGGCCTGACGGCCCAGGAGCGAGCCCGGGCGCTGGCGGTGGAGCTCGTGCGCGGCGTGATCGACGGGCAGCTGCGGCAGCTCGAGGAGAACGGCCTCGCCGACCGGCCGATCCACGCCGACATTCGCGGGCTTCGCGGTGCCATCGAATCGCTCATGCAGAAGGAGATGCAGGAGGTGATCGACCTGCTCGGCCGCGCCGACGCCGCCACGGCCGCCGATCGTCGTGAGATCATCGGCGCGGCCCGCACCCGTGCCCGCGCGATCGTCACGCGGCTCGCAGCGGAGCGGCAGCAGGTCGTGCGGCGGCTCAAGGAGGCGACGCTTGCGGCCGAGGCCCGCGCCGTGCTCGAGCGGCAGTCTCGGCTGCTGGCGACGACCGAATCACTCCCCACGCTTGCCGACGGTCGGCGGGAGCAGGCAATCCTCGCGGCGATCGACGAGGAGCGAAACGTGAAGACGCTGCTCGCGACCCTGCAGGCTTCGCTTGCCGACGTGAGCACCTGGGGGGGCGAGACGGGGGCGATGGCCCTGGCCGGTCTGTGGCAACTCGAAAAGGAAAACGTCGCGGCGGCGGTGCTGGCGGCGGAAAACAGTCTGGCCGCGGCCGATCCGGCGGGGGCGGCCGCGGAGCAGCGCCGCGCGATCGCGGGGCTCGAGTCGGTGCTTTCGGCGGTGGAGGGCAATCAGGCCGGACAGCGTGTCGATCCTGCCGCTACCGGCAAGGACGCGGCGGCGCTCGCCCGCAAGGCCGCGGCCATGCGGATCGAGATGGCGAAGGTGCCGCTCACCGACGCGACCGTCGAGAGACTGCTGGCCGAGCAGGCCGCCCTGCAGGAAGCGCTCGCCAAGCTCGTGGCACAAGCCCGCGGCGAGCCGGCCGTGACGGGGTTCGTCGCGCGGGCGAAGGAGGCGGCGATCGAGGTGGCGGCCGGCCTGCTCGAAGGGGATCAACAGCGGGCGCTGGCGAGCCAGGATGTGGTCATCGACAGTCTCGAGCAGCTGGCGAAGCGGCTGGAGGCGAGCAAGCCGGCTGCGGCGAGTGCGGAGGACTTTGCGCGGCAGGCAGCCGAACTGATGAACCTGCTCGATCGGGTGCAGGATGTTTCCAAGCAGCAGGCCGAGATCGGCCGGGCCGCGGCAGCCCGACCGCAGGCGGCTGTCGAGGCCGAGCGGCAGCTCGCCGCGCGGATTGCAAAACTCCTCGCCGAGCAGCGGGGCGCCGCGTCTCCCGAACCAGGTAACTTCGATGGCACGCGGGCTGGGCGCGGGCTGCCGGCGGCCGTGGAGCAGCGGCTCCAGATCGCGGCGGAGGCCGCGGCACAGGCGGCCCGGTCGAAGACGCCCAGCGAGGTGCAGTCGGCGGTCCAGGTAGCGACCGAGGCCATGCAGACGGCCGCTCGCGAGATCGCGAATGCCCTGGCTGACGCGCGGCGGAAGTCGCTTGCGGCAAAGGCTGGGGAACTGTCACGGGCGGCCGAGGTGGCGGAGCGGGCAGCTGCTGCCGAGCAGGACATCGCCGAGGCGGCGCGGCAGGCAGCCGAGCAACCGCCGGCACAGCAGGCAGCGCAGGAGTCCGACGCTGCCGTCGAGTCGGCCGCCGATCTCGCCGCGCAGCAGGCGGAGGTGGCCGCCCTTACCGACACGATGAAGGACGCGGTGGACGGCCTCTCGCCGGAGGCCGCGAAGCTGATCGAGGCCGCACGGGCAGCGATGGAGGCCGCGAAAAAAGAGCTCGCCGCACAGGCCGCCGGCGAGCAGGCTGCGGCGGCCGCGGGCGAGCAGGCTCCCGGCGACAAACTGCCGGCAGGCAAGGCACCACTGGCGGAGAAAGCAGCGGCCTCGCCGGCCCCCGCGGACAAGGCTCCTGAACAGGCCGCTGCGGAAGCGTCGGCGCGGGCGGCACAGTCGCTGGCGAAGGCGGCCGCGACGATGCGGGACGAGGCGAAGAAGACCGACGCGCTCGCCAAGGCGGCTGCCGCGCCGGGGGGCAACGACACGAAGGCGGCCGAGTTGGCGGCCAAGGCGAAAGAACTCGCGCGGGCCGCGGAGATGACGGAGCGGGCCGCGGCCGCAGAGCGTGGCATCGAGGAGGCGACGAAGCAGGCGGCCGACCGCGCCGAGCAACTCACTGCCGCAGAGGCGAAGCCGCCCGCCCCGGCTGCCCGCGAGGCCCTCGAGGCAACCGCAGAGGAACTCGCGCGGAAGCAGGCCGAGGTGGCCGAGGCGGCCGCGCCGATCGAGGATGTCGCGGCGGCTCTTGCGCCAGAGGCGGCCAAGATGATCGAAGCAGCGCGAGCCGAGATGAAGGCGGCCGAGGAACTGCTCGCCTCCCGCGTCGACGGTGACGAAAAGACAGCCGGCACGAACAACGGTGAACAAACCTCCGCGGAACAGACCGCGGCGAACCAGGCCAAGCAGCCGGGGGAGCAGGCGGCCAAGGCGCCGGGCGAACAGGTGGCCAAGCAGCCTGGGGAGCAGGGGCCGAAGCAACCGGGGCAGCAGGCTGGCACGCAGGCGGCCAAGCAAGCGGCAGCATCCGCCGCAAAAGCTGCCGAGCAGGCGAGCGAGTCGCTCGCGAAGGCGGCCGCGGCCATGCGTAAGGATGCCCAGATGGCGGCGGAAGAACTTGCCCGCACGGCTGCCGAGCAGGCAGCTGCGGCCTCCCAGGCAAGGCAGGCCGCGGAACAGGCGGCCGCAGCGCAGTCGCCCACGAGCCCGCCCCCCGGACAGCAGGCCGGCCCGACAAGCCCGCAGCAGCCAGCGGGGCAGCCGCAGCCCGGGACTACCTCACCGCGGAATCAGGCCGAATCGCTCGCTGCCCGGGAGTCGGCGGTTGCCCGCGACGAGTTGCTGGCGAATGAAATCGCCGCGGCGATCGCGGAGCAGTCGTCGGCTCGAGAGGCGGTCGCCGCGACCGCCAGGCAGTTGGAGCAGATGCCGGCCGGTGCCACACCACAGCCGACTGCCGACGACCGCGAGCAGATGGCTGCGGCGCTCGCCGCGGCGAAGGAGCAGTTTGCCAATGCGCAGCGGGCCGTCGGTGAACGGGTCGCAGCCATGCTCGACCAGTCGGAGGTCGGCAACCAGCCGCTGCGGGAGTCGCTTGCGGAAGCGTCGCCGCAGAATGACCTCGGCACGGGCTTCGTGCCGGAGTCTCCAGAAACGACCGCCGACATGATCGCCGGCGAACCGGCGAATCCCCCGGCCAATCAGTCCCCCGCCGCAACGCCAAACTCCCAGCAGTCGGCCTCTCAACAGTCGAGCTCCCAACAGTCGAGCTCCCAACAGTCGAGCTCCCAACAGTCGAGCTCCCAACAGTCGAGCTCCCAGCAGTCGAGCTCCCAGCAGTCGAGCTCCCAGCAGTCGAGCGCTCAGCAAGATCGCAGCAGCAGCGGTGGCCGCACCGGGGAGGCCCGCGACGAGGGGCCGCTCAGCGAGAGCGCCGGCGTCGACAGGAAGGGCGATGCCGGCAGTCGCGGGGGCGACACCGATCTCGTCGACAAGTCGTTCGAGCGGGATGCCTGGTTCGCCAAACTGCCTCCCGAGGTCCGCAAGGCGATCCGCGCCGGCAGCCAACGCCGCGCGCCGCGCGGCTACGAGGAGAAGATGGATCGGTATTTCAAGAATCTCGAGTGAACGATGTCCCCAGAAACCACCCCGCAGGAAAACCTCCCCATGAGCGAGAAACCATCCGGCGACGACGTCGCCGCCGTGCAGAAGTGCGAACAGGCCTACAACAAAATCCGCGACGAGCTTTCGAAGACGATCGTCGGCCAGGAGGAGGTCGTCGAGCAGGCGCTCGTGGCGATGTTCGCCCGCGGCCACGCGCTGCTCGAAGGCGTTCCGGGGCTTGCGAAGACCCTCCTCGTCAGCTCGCTCGCGCAGGCGCTGCAGCTGACGTTCAAACGGGTCCAGTTCACTCCCGATCTCATGCCCAGCGACGTGACCGGCACCGACGTGATTCAGGAAAACCTCGAGACGGGAGCGCGGCAATATACGTTCCTGCCCGGCCCGCTCTTCGCCAACATGGTGCTTGCCGACGAGATCAATCGCACGCCGCCGAAGACACAGGCCGCGATGCTCGAGGCGATGCAGGAGCGGCAGGTGAGCGCCGGGGGCACGACGCACCAGCTGCCGCGGCCGTTCTTCGTCCTGGCCACGCAAAACCCGCTCGAGCAGGAGGGCACCTACCCGCTCCCCGAGGCGCAGCTCGACCGGTTCCTGCTCCACATCAAGGTGGGCTATCCGTCGGCCCGCGACGAGTGGGAGATCGCCCGCCGCGTGACGGGCGGTCAGTCGGGCCGGATCGAGCCGGTGTTGGGCGTGAAGGAGATCCTCGCCGTGCAGGATCTCGTGACCCGGGTGCCGGTGAGCGACCAGGTGCTCGGCTACGCCTGGGCCCTCGTCAGGGCGACGCGGCCGGGCTCGGCCGAGGCCCCCGAGTTCGTGAACCGCTGGGTGGCCTGGGGCGCTGGGCCCCGGGGCGTGCTCACGCTCGTGACGGCCGCGAAGACGCGGGCCGTGCTCTACGGTCGGTATCACGCGACGGTGGGCGACGTCCAGGCGATGCTCAAGCCGGCGCTCCGGCACCGCCTGGCCCCCAACTACGCCGCCCAGTCGCAGAACATCGGCAGCGAGCAGCTCATCGACATGCTGCTGGAGGCCGTGTCGGCCGAGCGCGTCTACGAACGCCCGGCGGCGTGAGGAGGAGGCCATGCAACAGTCCGTGCTTTCGAAATACGTCGACCCGGAGACGCTCAACCGGCTCGCGGGCCGCGGCCTCGAGCCGCGGGGGCTGGTGGCCGGCACGCTCGCCGGCAACCACAAGTCGCCCTTCTCCGGCTTCGCGGTCGAGTTCGCCTCGCACCGGGAGTACGTGCCGGGTGACGATCCGAAGCACATCGACTGGCGGGTCTACTTCACCCGCGACAAGTACTTCATCAAGCAGTACGAGATGGAGACGAACCTCGTCTGCCACCTCGTGCTCGACACGAGCGCGTCGATGCGGTACGGCGAGGGGCCGAGGCAGAAGTTGCTCGCCGCGGCCAGGCTTGCGACGACGCTCGGCTACGCGGTCGTCCGGCAGGGCGACAAGGTGACGCTCGCCACCTGTGACGAGACGGTGATCGACTTCGTGCCGCCCGGCAACTCGATGGGGCAAATCGTGCGGATGACCGAGCGGCTCGACACCCTGAAGCCGACGCGGAAGACCCGCCTGCCGGAGTGCCTGCTCGACCTGTGCGGCCGCTTCGGCCGACGGAGCATCGTGCTCGTGTTCAGCGACTTCTTCACCGACGTGGCCAAGCTCGAGAAGGCCATCGAGCGGCTGCGGTATTCCCGCCACGAGGTCGTGCTGCTCCAGGTGCTGCACCCCGACGAGCTCGAGTTCCACTTCGAGGGCAACGTCAAGTTTCGCGGCCTCGAGGTCGACGAGCAGCTGCTCACGCAGCCGGCCGAACTGCGGAAGCGGTATCTCGAGGCGATTTCGCGATTTAACGCGACGCTCGAGGAGGCCTGCCTGCGGAACAAGGTGGAGCGGGTCGTGGTCGACACCGGCCGCAATCCGGCGGAGGTGCTCGTGGACTACCTCAACGCCCGCAGCCTGCGGGTCCGCGGCCGCTGACCGCCGCCGGGAACGTCCATCCCGGGGCGCGGCGCCGACTTCGCACCCTCGCTGAACCAGCGGAAGCCCCCGTTCCACGCCCTGGCTGTCGGCCGCTCAGGCCTCCGTCGCGGCCCGGATGCCGGCTTCGGCGGCGGCGGCGAGCTGGTCGATCTCGTCGAGCGTGACGCACAGGGGCGGCATGAGCACGACCACGTCGCCGAGCTGTCGGAGGAGGGCGCCGTGGTGTCGCGCGGCCAGGCAGGCCTGCGTGCCCCGCTTCTCCTGCCAGGCATACGGGCGGCCCGTCGCCTTGTCGGCCACGAGCTCGAGCCCCGCCACCAGACCGCACTGCCGCACGGCACCGACATGATCGAGCCGGCCGAGCCGCGCGGCGTGCTCCCACAGTCGGGCGATCTTCGGCGGCAGGGAGGCGAGCACCTGCTCCTCGCGAAACACGTCGAGCGACGCGAGGCCGACGGCGGCGGCCAGCGGATTGCCGCCGTAGGTGTGGCCGTGGAAGAACGTCCGCCGGTCGCCGTGCGGTCCCAGAAACGCGTTCCAGATCCGCTCGGTCGTGAGCGTGGCCGCCATCGGCAGGTAGCCGGCGGTCAGACCCTTGGCGAGACAGAGGAAGTCGGGCGACACCCCCTCTTGCTCGCAGGCGAACAGCGTGCCCGTGCGGCCGAAGCCGGTGGCCACCTCGTCGAGGATCAGCAGCACGCCGTGCCGCGCGGTGATCTCGCGGGCCCCGCGGAGGTAGCCCGGCGGATGCACATAGATGCCGGCGGCCATCTGCACGAGCGGCTCCATGACGAGGGCGGCGACCGTGCCGCGATGCTCGGCGAGGGTCCGGTCGAGGGTGGCGAGCGCCTCGTCGAGCGCCGGGGCCGGCCGGTCGGTCGCCGGGCACGGGCCGCCGGGGGACGGCAGGCGGATGGCCGCGAACGTCAGCGGGGCGAAGAGCGACGTGAACCGGTCGACGCCCCCCACGCCGATGGCGCCGAGCGTGTCGCCGTGGTACGCCTCGCCGATGGCCACGAACCGGGTGCGGTCCGGCTCCGGCCGCGCGGCCTGCCGCCAATATTGGAAGGCCATCTTGAGCGCCGCCTCCACGGCGCTCGACCCGTCGCCGGAAAAGAAGACCTTTTCCAGCCCGGGCGGCGCGACCTCGACGAGCCGGCGGGCGAACTCGACGGTCGTCGGATTCGAGAGGCCGAGGTTCGTGGTATGGGCCACCTTCGCCGCCTGGCTGGCGAGGGCCGCGTCGAGTTTCGGGTGCCGATGGCCGTGGACGTTGCACCACATGCTCGCCGAGCCGTCGAGGTAGCGGTGGCCGGCGTTGTCGACCAGCCAGGCCCCCTGCCCCGACTCGATGAGCAGCGGTTCGTACTCCTGCATCTGCGTGAACGCATGCCACACGTGCCGGCGGTCCCAGTCGGCGAGCCGATCGGCGGCGGGTGACGCTGCGCCGCTGGAGGCGGCGGACGCCACGGGGTGGACTCGGCTGCCAGGGGCGGGCGGGTTCATGCGGAGAGTGTAGCGGCCGGCGTCCCCAGCCTGTGGAACACGTCTGCCGGAGAGTCAGCAGGATGCGAGGAATGCCGACCGGGGAAACCCTTGGCGTTTCCACCGGTCGGCCAAGTGGACAACGGCCTATGGAGGCAATCCCGTTCGGCACGAGGGTTGCCGGAGGTGCGCGCCGTGTCTTGGGAGGGTCGGGGCTGCCCGTGCCCCGTCGCCGGACGCTCACTGCGCCCGTCCTGGGCTCCGTTCGCTCGAAGATGCCTGCGCTGCGGCATCCATGCCTCCGCTGGTCATCTACGCCGGCTCTTAGGGCACGGGCAGCCCCTTCCGGTACCCCGGCCATCCGCTTGACGTGCGATTGCCCCCCCAGCGGCTTGCGCACCGTGTCGAACTCCGCGACGCGCTGCAGTCGACGTCGTACGTGGAGCGTGGAATCCCGTTTGCCTGGACCCCGATGCCGCCCATGATCGCGTAGGGCAGACGCAGCTGGTCGAAGATCTCGACGACATCGTGGATGACGGTCGTCAGGTCCGTCATCTGCGGTCGGCCGGCTGATGCTTCAATCGCTGCAGCGCCGCGAGCATGCCGGCATTTCGCAGGTCGTTCTCGCGGTTCAGCAGCTGAAACCGTCGATCGACGACATCGGGCTTTCCGGCCAGCAGGTAGGGCGTGTTTTCCCGGATCATGGCGAACGTCAGCGCGAGCCGCTCCCCGGGGCTCATCCGACGATACGCTTCGAGGGATTCCTTGCTGAGGATGCCCGAATTGTACCCCGCGGGATCGTGGCCGGTCAGCGGCAGAAACACGCCGTCAGAGCGTGGGCGGCGTCAGCCAATCGATGTCAGGGCGTTTGTCCACCGGCGATCGCGACCCGGGTGCCGCGGCCGGCGCCGAGCCGGGCGGCGGCGTGGCCTTCGACGACGGCCGCCTCGATGAAGCCCTGGGAGCCGACGAGGACGACCGGCGTGCCAGGCGCGGCATCGCCGTAGGTGCGGACGAGCGTGGTCACGTCGTGCCCGGCCACCCGCAGGCCTCCGGCGGCGACGACCAGCGGCCAGAGCTTTGCGGGCAGGTTCGTGACCAGGTTGCCGAAGGCGTCGACGTAGAGCACCTCACCGTCGATGCCCGCGGGGGTCTCCCGCGGATCGGGCCATGGAAGCCGTACGAGCTCGGCGACGGGCGGGCCGAGGGCCTCCGGCGGCGTGCCGTCGAGCAGCTGCACGGCCGCCGGGGCGATGACTTCGCGACCGTGGAACGTCGCGGCCGCTGTGGCGGCGACCGGGATCGCGCGGGCCGCCGCGAGCGGCCCGCGGCGCAGCACCCACGACAGCAGGCCATTGTCGGGGCAGAGAAACTGCTGCCCGCCGATCTCCGCCCACACGAGCCGCCGGGTGGTGCCCACTCCGGGATCGACAACCGCGAGGTGCAGCGTGCCGGCGGGAAACGTCGGGCAGGCCTGGCCGACCAGCCATGCGGCCGCGCGGATGTCGTGCGCCGGCAGGTCGTGGGCGATGTCGACGAGCGTGAACGGCGTTCGAGCGTGGAGCAGCCGACCCTTCATCTCGGCGACGTAGCCCGAGCCGGAGCCGAAGTCGGTGGTGAGCGTGATGACGCGGGGCATGTGAGGGAGCGTACTACGGCGGTGGCTGAATCGCATGGCACGCGGAAAGGTATACCACCCGGAGTCCCCCGGCTTCCGCCGGGGGCTTTTTGTGGAAGCGGCGTGCTGAACCAAGAAGCCCCGGGTGGAAACCCGGGGACTCCGGGCATGAACGCCACCCCACCTTCCATGCCGCACGACGGAACGCGATTCCCTGGTTCGAACGCGTATCGCATGGCCGGCCCGGACGAACCGGCGAGGCAGCCCCCCGGCTACATGCCCTTGATAAGATCGAGGCAGATCTGCCGGACCTTGGCCGGATTGACGTTGGGGTTCTTCTTCTTGGCCTGCCCGATGAGGCCTGCCGCGGCCTGCTCCTTGCCCCCCCGCACGTCGGCCACGACCTTCGGATTGGCGGCGAGGAGTTCCCGGCACAGGGCCACGAGGTCGTCGTCGCTCACCGCGGCGATCCCCATCCCGGCCACCACGTCGGCCACCGGCCGGCCCGACGCCAGCACCGCGGCAAAAATCTCCCGGCCCCGGCTGGTGTCGAAGTCACCCTTCTGCACCCGGCCGATGATGTCGGCGACCGCCGCCGGCGTGACCGGGAACTCGCCGATCGTGCCGCCCCGCTCGTTGAGCGTGCGGAGCACGTCCTGCTGCATCCAGTTGCTCGCCACCTTGCCTTCGCCGACGAGCGTGGCCAGTTCCTCGAACCAGGCCACGAGATCGCGGCCCTGGTTGACGAGCACGTCGGCGTCGTAGGCGGAGATCTTCCACTTCGCCTCCAGCGCCTTGCGGAGCACCGTGGGCGGATCGCCCATCGCGGCCCGGGCGGCCGCCACCTCGGCCGCGGTCACCGTCACGGGCACGAGGTCGGGGTCGGGGAAGTAGCGGTAGTCGCTCGACTCCTCCTTGTGCCGCTGGGCCCGGGTCACACCCGCCGGATCGTCCCAGCCACGGGTCTGCTTGGGCGTCGTGCCCAGTTCCGCCTTCGTGGCCTGCCACTCCTCCCACTGCCGCGCGGCCTCGTAGGCCAGCGCCCGTTCCACCGAGCGGAACGAGTTCATGTTCTTGATCTCGACGATCGGCGTCTTGGCGACGCGGCCTTCGGCCCCGCCCTCTCCAGCCAGCGGGATGTGGAGGTTGACGTTGGCATCGACCCGCAGGCTTCCCTCCTGCATGTTGCAGTCGCTCACGCCCAGGTAGACGAGCAGGAGTTTGAGCTCGTTGAGCCAGGCCCGGGCCTCCTGTGGGCTCCGCAGGTCGGGCTGCGTCACGATCTCGCACAAGGGCGTGCCGGCCCGGTTGAGGTCGATGCGGGTGTCGGCCGTGCCCGCCGCCTCGTCGTGCATGCTCTTGCCCGCGTCCTCCTCGAGGTGGACGCGGATGATGCCCACGTTTCTGGCGAACGCCCCCTTCGGATCGACCACCTCGAGCTGTCCGTTCGAAGAGAACGGCAGGTCGTACTGGCTGATCTGATAGCCCTTCGGCAGGTCGGGATAGAAGTAGTTCTTGCGGTCCCACTTCGTGAACGGCGCGATCGTGCAGTCGAGGGCCAGTGCCGCCCGCACCGCGAGGTCGAAGGCGTGGCGGTTCATCACCGGGAGCGAGCCCGGCAGCCCGAGGCACGTGGGGCAGACCTGCGTGTTCGGCGGGCCGCCGAACCTGGTCGAGCAGCCGCAGAACAGCTTCGTCCGCGTCTGGAGCTGCACGTGCACCTCCAGGCCGATGATGGTCGTATACGGGGCGGCAGTGGCGGTGGGCGTCGTCATGGGCGTCAGGCGGGAAGCTTTGGCCGCCGCAGGTGCCAGTCGGTGAGCCGCTGGTAGCGGTCGGCGGCCCGCAGGAGCAGCGGCTCGGCGAGCGCGGGGCCCTGGAGCTGGAAGCCGATCGGCAGGCCGGCCTTGGTGAAGCCGCAGGGGAACGAGATGCCGCCGATGCCGGCGAGGTTTGCCGTCACGGTGTACATGTCGACGAGATACATCGCCAGCGGGTCGTTCGACTTCTCGCCGAGGGCGAAGGCCGCCGTGGCCGACGTCGGGCCGCCGATCAGGTCCACCTGCTGGAAGGCGTCGAGGTAGTCCTGGCGGATGAGCCGCCGCACCCGCAGGGCCTTGGCGTAGTAGGCGTCGTAGTAGCCGGCCGAGAGGGCGTAGGTGCCGAGCATGATCCGCCGCTTCACCTCGGGCCCGAAGCCTTCGGCCCGGCTGCGGCAGTACATCTCGGCCAACGGCGAGTCGAACGTGGTCCCGGGCTCGGCCCGGTGGCCCTTTCCGGGCTCGGCCCGGTGGCCCTTTCCGGGCTCGGCCCGGTGGCCATAGTGGGCTCCGTCGTACCGAGCCAGGTTGCTCGACGCCTCGCAGGGCGCGATCAGGTAGTAGGTGGGGATGCCGTACTTCGCGTGCGGCAGTTCGACCTCGTGGATCGTCGCCCCGGCCGCCTTGAAGGCGGCGAACGCCTCCTCCACGCCCCGCGCCACCTCCGGGTCGAGCCCTTCCGCGAAATGGGCGGCCACACGGCCGATCCGCAGTCCGGTGAGGGGCTGCTCGAGCAACTCCGTGTACCGCGGCACGGCGTGCGGCAGTGAGGTCGAGTCACCGGCGTCGTGGCCGGCGATCGTTTCCATCACCAGGGCGCAGTCGGCCGCGGATCTGGCCATCGGGCCGATTTGATCGAGGCTCGATGCGAAGGCGATCAGGCCGCGGCGGCTGACGGTGCCGTAGGTCGGCTTCAGGCCGGTGATCCCGCACAGGGCCGCCGGCTGCCGGATCGAGCCGCCGGTGTCGGAACCGATCGCCACCGGCGCCATGTCGGCCGCCACGCAGGCCGCCGAGCCACCGCTCGACCCGCCCGGGGCGCGGGTCAGGTCCCAGGGGTTGTGCACCGTGGCGAATGCGGAGTTCTCGTTCGAGCCGCCCATGGCGAACTCGTCCATGTTCGTCTTGCCGACGATCACGGCGTCGGCAGCCCGCAGCCGGCGGACGACCTCGGCGTCGTACGGTGGCAGGAAGTTCTCCAGCATCCGCGAGGCGCAGGTCGTCGGCATGTCGGCCGTGCAGAGCACGTCCTTGACCGCCACCGGCAGGCCCGCCAGGGGGCCGAGCGGCCCGCCAGCCTTGCGGCGGGCGTCGATCGCGGCCGCGCGGGCCAGCGCGCCCTCGCGATCCACTTTCAAGAAGGCGTTCACCCGGCCGTCCACCTGCTCGATCCGCTTGAGGAAGGCCTCGGTGCATTGCACGGCCGAGACGTCGCCCTGGCGGACGGCGGCGACGAGGTCGACGGCGGAAAGATCGAGTGGCTGCATGGGCGCTTCCGGGCCGGTCAGGCGGCTCCCGATTCACCGAGCACAGCGGGCACCAGGAAGCACTCGCCGTCGTGGCGAGGTGCCGACTGCAGCGCCTCGGCCGTGGTGAGCGACGGCTGCGGCTCGTCGGCCCGGAAGACGTTCTCGGCGTCGAGCGGATGGGCGAGCGGCGCCACGGAGGAGGTATCGACCTCGGCCAGTTGCGACACCAGTCCCACGATCTTCTGGAGCTCGCCCGTCATCCGATCGAGGTCGTCGGCGGAGAGGGCCAGCCGCGCGAGCGACGCGACCTTGGCGACATCCTGCCGGGAGAGTGACATGGGGCAGCGCGAGGAGAATTACGGACGAGCGCGGGGACCCGACGGCACCGCCTCCTCCGCCGCGGGCTTCGCCGCCTTCTCGACCTTCGGCAGATGGAATGGCTTCTGGCGGACCAGCTTCGTGACCTTGCCCCCCTTGATGCACTGCGTGCAGACGAGGAGGGTCGTGTTGGTGCCGCTGCCGACGGTCACGCGGAGCCGCTGGAGGTTCGGCTTGAACTTCCGCTTCGTGATGCCGGTGACCTTCGTGCCGACGCCGCCGAGATACTTGGCCTTGCCGCGGATGGTGACCTGATTG
>JAJTED010000027.1:0-2692 GCA_021300535.1 Planctomycetaceae bacterium
GTTCCAGATCGTGCCGGTGATCGTGGCCCCGGTCACGAGGCCGGCGTCGCGGTCCACCGTCTGCCCGGTGCCGAGCGTGAACACCGCCGTGTCGCCGGTGAAGGGGTTGAAATCACTGTCGATCGCGTCGTTCGCCCCCTGGTCGGCGTTCGTCAGGCCCTGCGTCTCGCTGACGGGGATCGTCTTGATGAAGTAGTCGCCGGGCGGCAGGTTCGTGAACGAGTACGCGCCGGCGCCGCCGCCGGACGTGGTGGTCGTCGCCGACGTGATCAGGACGGGCTGTCCATCCACGATCTGGTAGAGCTGGACGATCGCGGCGCCCGCGGCCTCGCCCGAGTCCTGCAGGCCGTTGCCGTTCGTGTCGACCCACACGCTGCCGCTGATCGTGTTGCCGGTGAATGACAGGCCGGCATCGATCGTCAGATTCTGCGAAGCGGCCGCCGTGAGCGTGAACGGGGCAGTCTGCCCGGTCGTGATGTCGGCATCGCTGTCGGTGTCGGGCGCGGCGGCCGAGGCGTTCTTCGTGACGAACGTCGTGCCCGCGGGCTTGACGAACTTGATGAAGTACGAGGTGTCGAGCGTCAGGCCGTCGGCGGTGTCGAAGTAGTAGTTGCCGTTGACGTCGGTGATCGTCGTCGAGATCAGGGCGTTGTCGCTGGCGCGGCGGAGTTCGACCGTGACGCCGGGGATGCCGAGGTCAACCGAGTCCTGCCGGCCGTTGCCGTTGTTGTCCTTCCACACCCGGTCGCCGACGACGACGGCGTCGGTGATCGTCAGCACCTTGCCGACGGCGCCATAGTCCGAGTTGTAGTGGTAGCTCGAGCCGGAGTAGTCGTAGATGATGCCCGTGAGGTTGTAGGAGCCGAACGCCGCGGCATCGCGCACCTTCACCTGGTAGGTCGTCACCATCGACGTGCCGCCAGCCTTCTGCGAGTCGGTGGGCGTGCGGTAGGTGGGGTTGAGCGCGAACACGCCCGGGTCGGACCGCCAGCCGGCGGCGTCCATGTAGAACTTCGTGTTCGCAGAGCCCTCGCGGGTGGTGCCGTCGGTCGAGAAGGTCGTGGAGACACCCGGGGTGATCGACGACGGGCCGGTCGGCAGAATCGCCGGCAGCGTGACGGGTGTGCCGATGATCTCGAAGGCGCTGTTGGAGAGCGTGAGCTCGTTCACCATCTGCTCGTAGCCGCCCGGGGCCGACTTCGAGGTGTGGGTGATCGTGAGGATGTCGCCCCGCTGGGCGATCGTGACGGGCGCGCCCCCTTTCGTGATCGTGATCGTCTGGGTGGCGTTGCGGTTCTGCGAGACGAGCTTCTCGACGAACAGCTGCCGCGTGCCGTCGAGGCTGTCGGAGACGGAGCCGCTCGTGGCCGTGCCCGTGGCCGTGATGTTGTAACGCCGGGCCGTGTTGTAGGCCTTCGTGTCGCGGGCGATCTGGACGCCGAAGTAGACGTCGACGCTCTGGCCCGGAGCGAGGTTGTAGGCCGTGGAGGTCGTCGGGCCGGCGGGGGTGATGAACGTGGTGGTCTGCGTCGCCCACTGGTTGAGGGCGTTGAGCTTGACCGTGTTGCCCAGGTTCATCGACGCCGTCACGCCGCTTACCGCCTCGGTGCCGGTGTTCGTGATCCGGGCGCCGATGAGGAACTGGTTGGGGCCCGAGATCACCGGCTTGTTGGAGTCGATGCCGAGCACCTCCCAGGTGAGGGGCGTGGTGGTCAGCTGGGCCGCGAGCGCATACCGGTTCTCCAGTCGCTCGATCCGCTTGCCGGCGAGGCCTGCGCGCCGCTTGCGGCGCTGCTTCTGGGAAGGGGCGAGGGGGGCGGAGTTGCGACGCGACGGCCGCGACCAGATCTCGAACGGCATGTGGTGGATTCCGACTAGAAGGCCCGAACTTCGGCACGACCGACAAGGTCTCGCCGACGATCAACTATGCACTACGACTACATCCCTGGCTCGAGTTCGGTGCCATACCCAGCACTGGGGAGAGGGGTTGTCGGTGAAAATTGAAGATAGCGCGCCGCGGGCGAATTCACGTTCCTGGCGGCGTTGGACAAAAAATGCCAAAATCCGGACGCCGTCACAACTTTGGCAGCACGAGCCTGAACTCCGCACCGCCGAGCGGCGAGCGGCCGGTCTCGAGCCGGCCGCGGTGGTTGGCGAGCACGGCCCGCACGATGTGCAGGCCCATGCCCGTGCCGCCAGGCTTGCCCGCAGACCGCGGCACGGCGCTCGCCGCAACACCGTCGAGCCCCGGCCCGCTGTCGCCGACCACGCACATGACCGCATCGTCGCCGGCCAGAAGATCCAGCCGCACCTCGCGCGGGCCGGCCTCCCGTGCCGCCAACGCCTCCACGGCGTTCATGATCAGGTTCGCGATCGCCACCTGCACCTGCGCGGCGTCTCCCACGAAATCGACGGCCGCAGCCGGCAGGGCCGTGGTGATCGTGACGCCATGCGTGTCGGCCAGGCTCCGGCTGGCGAGCGCGGCCGAGCGGCAGACGTGCCCGAGGTCGAACGGCTCGCGGGCCGTCTCGATCGACCGCAGCAGGCCCCGCATCCGCTCGATCGACTCGGCCACCTGTCGCGACTCGGCGGCCAGGCTGTCGAGCAGCGTCCGGGCGTCGGCCTCGAGCGGCTGGCTGGCGAATCGCTCGAGCAGCTGCTGGGCGTGAAACAGGGCCATGCCGAGGGGCTG